>NZ_CVTS01000030.1:0-1607 GCF_900004755.1 Pseudomonas sp. 25 R 14
ATAAAGGCGTACTTCAGCCGCACTCCTTGGCAAAGTACGCGGCGGCCTTCCTAAGAAACACCCTCCGTTGGCTGAAGAGTGAAACCAAATTCGGCAGCACGGCGATGTAGACCCTTTACGACTCGCTCCCGATATCTCTGCTCGTACTGGTCTGCTCCGGGGTCCTGATAGTTCATACCGAAACGCATCGCGTTATAGAATAAAATCGCAATTTTTCGGGCGGTCGCGGTGACTGCTTTGGCTTTTCCGATTCGAGCTGCAAGGCGTCTATAGAAGGCCCCAAGCGCAGTACTCGTTCTCCCGACGGTGACAGCGGCCAAGCGCAGGTGGGCGGTCACTCGATTCTTGGTTTTCCGAGTATGAGCGGAAAGCACCTTACCTCCACTGATCCTACATCCCGGGGCAAGCGTTAGCCACGAAGTGAAATGATGACAAGTGCGCCATCGGCTCAGATCTGTACCACATTCGGCGACCAGCCGCAGTGCCAAAAAGGGGCCAATGCCATGTATTTGCGTGAGGTCTACACCGACCAACTGATAGAGCAAGGTGCGAACATCGAAGTTAAGCGCATTGGGTTGCCGGGTTTTATGGCGCGGTTTAGGTAATGGTTCTGACGGACGCACCTTTTCCTGCGAAAGCTTGATGAGCACTTGTGCAATTTGCTGATCGCAGATGAGGAGTTGCGCTTGGTATGCGTCATACATCGTCAGTGCTTGTGACAGGGCAAATGTATGCTCCGGTTGATAATTGCCGACTAGCGCTGCCTTAATGACATCGATACCGGCTTTGCAGCGGGTATCACTCATGGCAGCCAATACTGACGGGCTTCGCTCACCGGCCACAATGGCCCGTATTATTCGCATGCCGGTCACTCCGGTTACGTCCGCCACAACATGGTGCAGTTGCAGATTCATATGTGTGAGGGCTTTTTGCATGTGCTGAATATGCGCGGCCGCGTAGTCAAGGTGGCGCTCTCGCAATCTTAAATAGCTACGTAAAGCCGAGATTTCGCGATCTGGACGGAAGCTAGCTCGAAGTAATCCGCAGGAATGGAGTCGTTGAATCCACTGCGCATCATTCACGTCGGTTTTACGCCCTGGCACCGCGCGAGCATCGCGGGCATTGGCAAGTACTACATGAAGTCCGTGCGTTTCGAGTATCTCGTAAACCGGAATCCAATAAACGCCGGTCGACTCCATGGCGACTGTCGAGATGCCGAGGCTCACCAGCCAGTTAGCCATCCGCTCAAGATCAGCGGTGAAGGCATTAAAGGTTTGAATCGGATCTTGCGCGAGATCCGCTGGAACGGCGACAACATGAAAGCGTGAGCCGATATCAATGCCGGCCGCTCGAGTATTAATTACCGGTAACCCTCTGGTTTTTAAGTCAGAATTTTTCATACGCACCTCCAGTCAAGGGCAGGACTGGACGGGGACTCGGATCAAATCACATTCCTAAACGGGGTCATAGAAGCGCCACCACTAACGGGTCCGCAGCTTCCCCTGGGTCACGTTTTTTGACGGGGACTTAGCCTCCAAAAAGCCAGCGACCACTGTCCAGAAATGTAAGTGTAGTACGTAGTGTTTCTAGCCCAATGGGCCGCGGAG
>NZ_CVTS01000015.1:0-53308 GCF_900004755.1 Pseudomonas sp. 25 R 14
CCAGGGGGCGGCCCGCCGCAGCCAGGGCGCGAGCGCCGGCCATGGAGCTTTCTTCATCACAGGTCGCGAGGATCAACAGCGGTTGCTTGAACGGTTGGTCCAGCAGCGGCAGGACCGCTTCGATAGCCAGGGCGAAAAAACCCTTCATGTCGCAGCTACCCAGTCCTACCCAACGGCCATCCACTTCCGTCAACTTCAAAGGATCGGTCTGCCACAGCGCCTCATCGTAAGGCACGGTATCGCTATGCCCCGCCAGTACCAGGCCACCGGGGCCGCTGCCGAAGCTGGCCAATAGATTGAATTTGCCGGGGCTGACCTGCTGGATATCGCAGGCGAAACCCAGGTCGCCCAACCAGCTTGCGAGCAGGTCGATCACCGGGCGGTTGGTCTGGTCGAGAGACGCTTGGGTGCAACTGACCGATGGCGCGGCAATCAGTGCGGCAAATTGTTCTTTCATGGACGGTAAAGGCATGCGCGGTCTCTCAACTTCCACAGATGAAACCCATCATAGAACCATCTGCATTACACAATAAACCCGTTGCGGCACGTTGCCGGGCTCAGTCCTGTACACTGCACGACCTTGGCAGCCACCTTTTCCCCCGGCTGCACTCCCGATCCTGGATGTTCCGGCCATGCAAAAAGAAACCGAAATCAAGCTTCGCGTCAGCCGCGAGACCCTCGCCGCGCTGCGCGAGCACCCGCTCCTGAAAAAACGCAATAAAAGTGGCTGGGAACGCCGTGAGTTGATGAACCAGTACTTCGACACCCCCGAGCGCGACCTGGCCCAGGCCAAGGTTGCCCTGCGCCTGCGCAAGGACGGCGACGACGTGATCCAGACCCTCAAGACCCGTGGCCAGAGCGTCGCCGGTTTGTCGGAACGTAACGAGTACAACTGGGAACTGCCCAAGGCCAAGCTCGACGTGAAAAAACTCGACGGAGAATGCTGGCCCGAGCAGTTGGCTGAACTGGACAAAAAGACCCTCAAGCCGATCTTCACCACCGATTTCGTCCGTGAGCGTGCCGAGATCGCCTGGGGCCGTGGCAAAGCCAAGGTAGTGATCGAAGCAGCCCTGGACCTGGGCCACGTGATCGCCGGCAAGCAGAAGGAAGAAATCTGCGAGCTGGAACTGGAACTGCGCGAAGGCGAACCCGCCGCCCTGCTGGAACTGGCTGCCGAGTTGGCCCAGACCCTGGCGCTGATGCCGTGCGATATCAGCAAGGCCGAACGCGGCTACCGCCTGTTCGACGCCAGCAGCTACTCCCTGAGCCTGCCTGCCCCACAACTGCAACCGCAAATGCCTCTGGATGACGTTTTCGCCGCGCTGATGTGGCATCTGCTGGGCAGCAGCCAGCGCCTGGCCGAGCAGTACCGTTTCAACGGCCACTGGCGCCTGCTGCAGGACTGGGTGGAAAACCTCGCCGAAATGCGCGCCCTGATCGGCAGCCTCGGCCAGGCCGCGCCACGTCAATCCACCAGCGAACTGCGCAGTGCCCTCGACGCCCTGCTGGAAGACTGGCGCCCACTGGTCCAGGCCGGCGAAGAGGATGAAGACGTGCGCAAGGCCGCGCCAGAGCAGTTCATCGAAGAATTGGACGACGTGCGCTGGGGCCTGTTCTCACTGAACACTTCGCGCTGGCTGCTGGCCCGCACCTGGACCCTGGACCGCAACGTGCGCGGCAACCGCCAGGGCGCCGCCCAGGTCGCCAACTGGCTGCCGCGCCTGCTGGCCGACGAAGCCGTCGCCCTGCGCCTGCCGCGCTACCAACAACAGCCGGAAGACCTGGCCGAGCAACTGCCGCGCATCGAGCGCCTGCAGGCGTGGCTGCACCATGCCCGCCACCTGCTGGAAATTGCGGAGCTGGATCGTTTGTACGGTGAGCTGAACAAGTTGGCCGCGCTGGCCAACCTGCCGATCACTGATGAGTCGCTGGATGCGCGGATGCATCAGGTGATTGCGGTGTACCAGAACCGGGCCTGGAAGACTTTGCTGCGTCTGTAAGATTGCTATCGCGTGTAGGAGCGAGCTTGCTCGCGAAGGACGTCAACGATAACGCGTGTTTGCTAGGTAAACGCGGCGCTCTCACGTTCTTCGCGAGCAAGCTCGCGCCTACAAAAAAGCCTTAACTGACTGGCATTAGGGCTTGCCGGCGATGACGTCCGCACTCTCACCGCAACACTGGCAGACTGGTAGTGGACTTGATCTCCGACAGCGCCACAATCGAGTTGACCTCCTGTATCCCCGGCACCATCGACAGTTTCTCGAAGAAGAAACGCTCATACGCCTCGATATCCGAGGTGACAATGCGCAACAGAAAATCCACCGCCCCCATCAGCACATAACACTCCAGTACTTCCGGGAATCCACGAATCGCCTCAGTGAACTCCGTGAAGTTGGACCGCCCGTGGGCGTTGAGTTTGACCTCGGCAAAGATCTGCGTGTTGAGGCCGATCTTCTTGCGGTCGAGCAACGTCACCTGCGCGCGAATCACCCCCTCTTCCTTGAGCCGCTGGATCCGCCGCCAGCAGGGCGACTGCGATAGCCCGACTTGTTCGGCAATCTGCGCGCTGGAGAGCGACGCGTCTTCCTGGAGCAACGCCAGGATCCGGCGGTCGTAGACATCCAACTCACTGTGCATAAAAATACCTTACAAACCATTACCTACGAATCGTATAAGTCATTTATAAGGCATATCGCTCAAACATAGATAAGAAATACCCGACACGCCATGTAAAAATTTCTCCAGTCAGATTTGGAGAACGGCCATGCATTCAGTCCCCACCAGCCCCGCGACCCGCCACGATGCCTGGGCAGTCAGCAACAGCCATTGCCAGGTGCGCTACCAGATCCTCGCCGAGGCTGAACCCGATGTGCTGTGCCGGATCCTCAATTACTTCGCCTTGCAGTTCCTGGTGCCGCAACAGGTAAACGTGACCCGCGACGAAGACCTGCTGAACGTCGAGGTGGTGATGGACGGCCTGAGCTGGCACCGCGCCCAGGTGATCGGTGAAAAACTTCGTAACCTGATCAGCGTGTGCTCGCTGGAGCTGCAACCTGTTGAATCCACAAGGCTGCAAGCGGTATCGGCGGCGGCTCAGTAAAAACCGGTAATAACCCACTGGGCGACAGCAATCAGGGTGGGACTAGCCTTGGCGCTACTGCTTGAAATCGCCCAGGAAACCGCCATGCCCGCAGTGCCAGAACTTCAGGATCGCAGGCTCTGCCTCGACGAACTGCTGCCCGCCCTCACCGCCCACGGCCTGCTCGACGAAGCCCTTGCCGAACGCTTGCGGCGCACCCCGACCAACGACTTGCATCCGCTGGAGTTTCTCGCCGACCAGTCACTGCCCGACCCTGCGCGGCCGGGCATGTCGCTGTCTCTGGAAGCACTGACACAATGGCTCGCCATTCACGTCGAACAGCCCTATCTGCGCATCGACCCACTGAAAATCGATGTGGCGAGCGTGGTGCCACTGATGTCCCACGCCTTCGCCCAGCGGCACAGCATCCTGGCGGTCGCCCTCGATCGCGACAGCGTGACGGTGGCCTGTGCCGAACCGTACCTGCGTGAGTGGGAAACGGGCCTGGGTCATGTCTTGAAGCGTTCGATCAAGCGCGTGGTGGCCAACCCCCAGGTGATCCGCCGTTGTACCCAGGAGTTCTTCCGGCTAGCCAGGTCGGTCAGCGGGGCCGACCAGACCAACCCCATGGCGTCCCCTGTCGAGCAGTTGCTCAACCTTGGCGCTGGCGACCAGGAGCCCGATGCCAACGACGCGCACATCGTCAACATTGTCGACTGGCTGCTGCAATTTGCCTTCGGCCAGCGCGCCAGCGATATCCATATCGAGCCCGGCGGCGACCAGGGCCGCATGCGCTTGCGCATCGATGGGTTGCTGCACGATGTCTATCAGTTTCCGCCACAGGTCACGACCGCCGTGGTCAGCCGCCTGAAAAGCCTCGGGCGGATGAATGTCGCCGAGAAGCGCAAACCCCAGGATGGCCGGATCAAGACCAAGACACCCACGGATATCGAAGTGGAGCTGCGTCTTTCGACCCTGCCCACGGCCTTCGGCGAGAAACTGGTGATGCGGATTTTCGATCCCCAGGTGCTGCTCCAGGACTTTCAGCAGTTGGGGCTTTCGGCCGATGACCTGCAGCGCTGGCAACATATGACCCGTCAGGCCAACGGCATCATCCTGGTCACAGGTCCCACGGGGTCAGGCAAGACCAGCACCCTCTATACCACCCTGCGGCAACTGGCGAACCGCACGGTCAACCTGTGTACGGTGGAAGACCCTATCGAGATGGTCGAGCCGGCCTTCAACCAGATGCAGGTCCAGCACAATATCGACCTGACCTTTGCCAGCGGCGTCCGCGCGCTGATGCGCCAGGACCCGGACATCATCATGATCGGAGAGATCCGTGACCTGGAAACCGCCGAAATGGCAATCCAGGCGGCATTGACCGGCCATCTGGTGCTATCGACCCTGCACACCAACGACGCCCCCAGCGCGGTCAGCCGCCTGCTGGAGCTGGGCATTCCCCATTACTTGATCAAGGCCACATTACTGGGGGTCATGGCCCAGCGCCTGGCGCGCAGGTTGTGCCCGCACTGCAAAAGCCCGGTGACGTTGAACGAGGACGATTGGAACAGTGCCACGCGGCCATGGGCGCTACCGACACCTGTCGGCGCGTTCCAGGCCAAAGGCTGCGCGGATTGCCGGGACAGTGGCTATCGCGGACGCATCGGGATCTACGAGGTCATGCTGATGAATGACGGCGCCAGGACCTTGGTCTGCGTCGATACCGATCTGCAGGCATTGCGTCGCGAAGCCCTCAAAGACGGCATGTGCAACCTGCGGTTGGCGGGCGCTCACAAGGTTGCCGACGGGCTGACCACCCTGGAAGAAGTGTTGCGGGTCACGCCGGCACTGTAGCGTTGAACGAGTAAACCGTTCTTATCTACGACAACCCCGTTACAATCGACAGACCTCGCGTCACCACCACCAGACAAGGAATCGTTATGCAGATCGGAACCGTGCTTCTCCTCTTCGTCGGCTTGGCCATCGCCATCCTGTTCATGGGCTTCAAGGTCGTACCCCAGGGCTACCAATGGACGGTGGAGCGTTTCGGCCGCTACACCAACACGCTCAAGCCTGGCCTGAATATCATCATTCCGGTGATGGACCGCATCGGGCGCAAGATCAACGTGATGGAAAGCGTGCTGGATATTCCGCCCCAGGAAGTGATCACCGCCGACAACGCCACGGTACAGATCGACGCGGTGTGTTTCTTCCAGGTGGTGAACACCGCCCAGGCGGCCTACGAGGTCAACAACCTCGAACATGCGATCCGCAACCTGCTGCAAACCAATATCCGTACGGTGCTCGGTTCCATGGAACTGGACGCCATGCTCAGCCAGCGCGACGGTATCAACGAGAAGCTGTTGCGCACGGTCGACGAAGCCACCGCGCCGTGGGGCATCAAGATCACCCGGATCGAGATCAAGGACATCAGCCCGCCTGCCGACCTGATGGCCGCCATGTCGGGCCAGATGAAAGCCGAGCGGATCAAGCGCGCACAGATTCTTGAGGCTGAAGGCCTGCGAGCGTCCGCCATCCTGACCGCCGAAGGTAAGAAACAGGCGCAAATCCTGGAGGCTGAAGGGGGTCGTCAGGCGGCGTTCCTCGAATCCGAAGCCCGTGAACGTCAGGCCGAGGCAGAAGCCCGCGCCACCCAAGTGGTGTCGCAAGCGATTGCTACCGGTAACGTGCAAGCCATCAACTACTTTGTCGCACAGAAATACATCGATGCACTGGGCAAGCTGGCCTCGGCCAACAACAGCAAGGTGATCCTGATGCCGCTGGAAGCCAGCCAGGTCATCGGCGCAGTGGGCGGCATCGGCGAAATCGTCAAGGCCACCTTCGACAACAAGAAAGCCTGAGGCCCGCACCATGTGGGAGTTCCTGCAACACCTGTCGTTCTGGGATTGGCTGGCGCTGGGCACGGTGCTGTTGATTCTCGAAGTGTTTGGTGCCGGCGGTTATCTGCTGTGGATGGGCATCGCAGCAGCAGCGGTTGGCGTGCTCAAGTTCCTGATGCCGGGGCTTGGGCTGGAGCTGCAACTGCTGCTGTTTGCCGTGCTGTCGATACTGACGGCGGTGTACTGGTGGAAACGCCAGCGCAGCAGCGCCAAGGCCAGCGACCAACCGGGCCTGAACATGCGTGGTTCGGAGCTGATTGGTCGCACCTTTATGGTGCATCAAGCCATTATCGATGGCCGGGGCAAGATCAAGGTCGGTGACGGCGTGTGGATGGTCACCGGGCAGGATTCGCCAGTAGGCGCTCAAGTCCGGGTGGTTGGCCAGGACGGTGTGATTTTACGGGTCGAAACTGTTTAGTCATCCACGGAACTAGGCTGGGTTATCTACAATCAAACTGTTCAGTTAACCCAGTCGGAGTCACCCATCATGCGTCTCAAATATGCTGTCGCCACCCTCGCCGTGCTGTCCCTTCCTGTTGGTTCAGCGATGGCCGACAGCTTCTGGCGTAACGTCATCTCGTCGGGCGCTACCACAGGCTCCACGTACCTGACCTTCAAGGACCACAAGCTGGTCGTCGCCGCCCAGGACGATGCCGGCAGTTTCGTCGCCAGTGATGGCGGTATCCGTGGCCCATACCTGGAAGCCGCCATGCAGAAAGTGCGTGCAGACAACCCAGGCCTGAAAGCCACTGATATGGAGTTGGCCAACGCCATCCTGGCGAAAAACGCTGTGGCTGCCGAGTAAATCCGGCGCATGAAAAAGCCGCTTTAGAGCGGCTTTTTTTTGCCTGTTTTTCGACGATACGTTCACAGGCGACAGGCTATATTCAGTTCCCTCGTGCGACGATGCCGGGGTTGATTTGAGTTTTTATTCTTGGTTTTTCTCAAGCGGGTATCTTCGACATCATGAGCCAACTGCCTTTCCTGCCGTTTTCAAAACCGGTCATTGATGAAGCCACCATCGCGGCGGTCGGTGATGTGTTGCGCTCTGGCTGGATCACCAGCGGGCCGAAGGTGCAGGCGTTCGAAGCGCAATTATCGGAGTACTTTGGCGGCCGGCCGGTACGCACCTTCAACTCCGGCACCTGCACCATGGAGATTGCCCTGCGTATCGCCGGCGTCGGGCCGGGGGATGAAGTGATCACCACGCCGATCTCCTGGGTGGCGACGGCCAATGTGATTCTGGAGGTGGGCGCCACACCGGTGTTTGCCGATATCGATCCGGTCACCCGAAATATCGACCTGGCTCAGGTGGAAGCAGCCATCACGCCGCGCACCAAGGCGATCATTCCGGTGTACCTGGCGGGCCTGCCGCTGGATATGCCGATGCTCTACGCCTTAGCCAACAAATACGGGTTGCGTATCGTCGAGGATGCCGCCCAGGCGCTGGGCTCCAGTTGGGATGACCAGCGGATTGGCGCCACCGGGGATCTTGTCTCGTTCAGTTTCCAGGCGAACAAGAACATCACCTGTTCCGAAGGCGGCTGCCTGGTGCTGAACAACGCCGAAGAAGCGCGCCTGGCGGAAAAGTACCGGCTGCAAGGCGTTACTCGCAGCGGCTTCGATGGCCTGGACGTGGATGTACTGGGCGGCAAGTTCAATATGACTGACATCGCCGCCGCAATCGGGCTGGGCCAGTTTGCCCAGATCGAACAGGTCACCGCCCATCGCCAGGCCCTGGCCCGGCATTACTTCGAGTGTTTTGGCAGCGATTTCGAGACAACGTACGGCGCGCAACTACCGCCTGCGGACTTTGAAAACAGCAATTGGCACCTGTTCCAACTGGTACTGCCCGAGCGTCAGGATGGCCTCCCGGCCCGTGCCACGTTCATGGAGCAGATGCAGGCCCAGGGTGTAGGCATTGGCTACCACTACCCGCCGATCCACCTGCTGAGTTTGTATCGGGCACAAGGGTTCAAGGAAGGCATGTTCCCGGTAGCCGAAAAAGTCGGGCGTTTGATTGTCTCGTTGCCGATGTTTACGGCGATGAGCAAGGCGGATGTGGAGCGTGCTGTCGCGGCGGTGAAAACAGTACTGCAGACGGGTTAAACCCAATCAATGTGGGAGCGGGTTTGCTCGCTCCCACAATGGGTTGTGCGTAGGCTTATTCGCCAATGGCGGCCTTGTAGCCGGCAGCATCCAGCAGCTTTTCCAGCTCGGCGGGGTTGCTTGGCTTGAGCTTGAAGATCCAGGCCTCGTAGGGCTTTTCATTGAGCGACTCAGGGGCATCGGCCAATTCATCGTTGACCGCAATTACTTCACCCGACACTGGCGAATAAATATCCGAAGCAGCCTTCACCGACTCCACTACGCCCGCCGCGTCGCCGGCGGCGAACACCTTGCCCACTTCAGCCAACTCAACGAAAACCACATCACCCAATGCTTCCTGGGCATGGTCGGAGATCCCGACGGTCACGCTGCCGTCGGCTTCCAGGCGTGCCCATTCGTGGCTTTCGGCAAAACGCAGTGCGGCAGGGATATCGCTCATAGTCTGTGTCCTCAAAAAGAAATGTCAGCGGCCATTGGCCCGCCGGAAAAGGTTAGATCAAGGTCTTGCCATGGCGCACGAAGGTCGGCTTGACCACTCGCACCGGGTACCACTTACCGCGAATCTCTACTTCCGCACGGTCAGCGGTGGCCATCGGTACACGCGCCAGCGCAATGGATTTGCTCAGCGTAGGAGAGAAACTACCACTGGTGATCTCTCCTTCGCCAACATCAGCGATGCGAACCACTTGATGAGCGCGTAAAACCCCACGTTCTTCCAGCACCAGGCCCACCAGTTTGAGCTGCACGCCAGCCGCGCGCTCGGCTTCCAGGGCGGCGCGGCCAATGAAGTTGCGACTGGCGGGTTCCCAGGCAATGCTCCAGGCCATATTGGCGGCCAACGGTGAAACGCCCAGGTGAATATCCTGGCCGTAGAGGTTCATTCCGGCCTCCAGACGCAATGTGTCACGCGCGCCAAGGCCAATGGGCGAGATACCCGCGCCTACCAGGTCATTGAAGAACGCCGGGGCCTGGTCGGCAGGCAGGACGATCTCCAGGCCATCTTCACCGGTATAACCGGTACGGGCGATAAACCAGTCGCCGTCGGCACGGCCCTCGAAAGGCTTGAGCTGGTGGATCAAGACGCCGCGTGACTGGGTGACCAGTTCGGCAATCTTGTGCCGGGCCTGAGGGCCCTGGATAGCCAGCATGGCCAGGTCCGGACGCTCGCGCATGTGTACCTGATAGCTGCCCAGCTGGGCCTGCATCCAGGCGAGGTCCTGGTCGCGGGTGGCCGCATTGACCACCAGCCGGTAACCGTCGTCGGCACGGTAGACGATCATGTCGTCCACCACCCCGCCCTGCTCGTTGAGCATGGCGCTGTACAACGCATGGCCACAGCCATGCAAACGATCGACATCATTGGCCAGCAGCAATTGCAGCCACTCCTTGGCCTGGTGGCCCGAGATGTCGATCACGGTCATATGGGAAACATCAAACACCCCACAGTCACGGCGCACCTGATGGTGCTCCTCGACTTGCGAGCCGTAATGCAAAGGCATATCCCAACCGCCAAAATCGACCATTTTCGCGCCTAGGGCGAGATGCAGGTCATACAGAGGCGTACGCTGTCCCATGGGTTTCTCCTTCCGGGCGTGGCGAAGGTGCGGACGGTCGCCGTTCGGGCTACACACCTTGAAATACAAGGCTTGCAGCCACGTTCAGCCATCCGATCTGAAAGATGGACCGCACCGAATGCCGCGCATTGTAGCCTCAAGCCGTAGGACTGGCACCTAACCGATTCGTCGGGCAGAACGTCGAATCAAGCCGATGACCGGCAACAGGCCGACCAATACCAGGGTCAGAGCGGGCAAGGAGGCGCGCGCCCACTCGCCTTCGCTGGTCATCTCAAAGATGCGTACCGCCAACGTATCCCAGCCGAATGGGCGCATCAGCAAGGTCGCGGGCATTTCCTTGAGCACGTCGACGAACACCAGCAGGGCTGCGCTCAAAGTGCCTGGCAGCAAAAGTGGCAGATACACTTTGCAAAACAGTCGTGGCCCACTGACCCCAAGACTACGCGCCGCTTCCGGCAGGGACGGGCGAATACGTGCCAGGCTGTTTTCCAGTGGGCCATAGGCCACGGCCAGGAAGCGCACCAGATAGGCCATCACCAGTGCCGACAGACTGCCCAGCAACAACGGCTTGCCCGCGCCCCCCAGCCAGCCGGAAACAGGGATTACCAGTTCACGGTCCAGATAGCTGAACGCCAACATGATCGACACCGCCAGCACCGAACCCGGCAAGGCGTAACCCAGGTTACCCAGGCTGATCCCGGAACGAATCGCCCGGGTCGGCGCCAGACGGTTGGCGAACGCCAGCAGCAGCGCCACGCTGACGGTGATCAGCGCGGCCATGCCCCCCAGGTAGAGGGTATGCACGATCAGCCCAGCGTAGCGCTCATCGAGATCAAAACGACCGCGCTGCCAGAACCACGCCACCAATTGGATCATGGGGATGACAAAGGCGCAGGCAAATACCAACCCGCACCAACCACTCGCCGCAGCCGCCTTGAACCCACGCAGGTGATACAGCGCCTTGCCGCGCGGCCGTTCATTGCTGGGACGGCTGGCACCACGGGCACGGCGCTCGCCGTAGAGCACCAGCATCACCACCAGCAGCAGCAGGCTCGCCAGTTGCGCGGCGCTGGACAGGCTGAAAAATCCGTACCAGGTCTTGTAGATCGCGGTGGTGAAGGTGTCGAAGTTAAAGACCGACACCGCACCGAAGTCCGCCAGGGTTTCCATCAGTGCCAAGGCCACGCCAGCGCCGATGGCCGGTCGCGCCATGGGCAAGGCCACTCGCCAGAACGCCTGCCACGGCGATTGCCCCAGCACCCGCGCCGCTTCCATCAACCCCTTGCCCTGCGCCAGAAAGGCGGTGCGCGCCAGCAGGTAGACGTAGGGATAGAACACCAGCACCAGCACGATGATCACGCCACTGGTGGAGCGCACGCGCGGTAGGCGCAGGCCCGTGCCGAACCACTCGCGCATCAGGGTCTGCACTGGCCCCGAGAAGTCCAGCAGGCCGACGAAGACAAACGCCAGCACATAGGCGGGAATTGCAAACGGCAACATCAGCGCCCAGTCCAGCCAGCGCCGGCCGGGGAATTCACAAAGGCTGGTCAGCCAGGCCAGGCTGACGCCCAGCACCGTTACGCCAACCCCGACGCCCAGCACCAGAGTCAAGGTATTGCCCAGCAGACGCGGCATCTGGGTGTCCCACAGGTGGGACCAGATTTGGGTGTCGATGCTTTGCCAGGACAACAGCAGGACGCTCAACGGCAGCAGCACCAGGGCGGCGACGGTGAAGACTGGCAGGTACCAGCGGCGTTGGGCGGGGTGGGCCAAAAGCGGATTCTCAAGCAGTGGATGATTTGGAGGCATGTACAAAACATTGTGGGAGCTGGTTTCTGTGGGAGCCGGGCTTGCCCGCGATGCTGACACCTCGATTTATCAGAAATACCGAGGTGATGCTATCGCAGGCAAGCCAGCTCCCACACAAGCCAGCTCCCACATTAGATTTGCGGTGTTTTTAAGCCCGTATCAGTTCCAGCCCGCGCGATCCATCAGGCGAATCGCTTCGGCCTGGCGCTTGCCCGCGACTTCCACCGGCAGGGTATCGGCAACGAACTTACCCCAGGCAGCTACTTCTGCAGACGGCTGCACCGCCGGGTTGGCCGGGAACTCCTGGTTCACGTCAGCAAAGATCTTCTGTGCTTCTGGGGTGGTCATCCACTCCACCAGGGCCTTGGCCGCCTCCGGGTGCGGTGCATGCTTGGTCAGGCCAATACCCGACAGGTTGACGTGCACGCCACGGTCGCCCTGGTTCGGCCAGAACAGTTTGACGCCCAGGTCCGGCTTTTGCTTGTGCAGGCGGCCGTAGTAGTAGGTATTGACGATGCCGACATCACATTGCCCGGCGTTGATCGCTTCCAGCACGGAAACGTCATCGGAGAACACGTCAGTGGACAGGTTACTCACCCAGCCCTTGATGATTTCTTCGGTCTTGGCCGCGCCATGGGTCTCGATCAGGGTGGCGGTCAGCGACTGGTTGTAGACCTTTTTCGCCGTGCGCAGGCACAGGCGGCCTTCCCATTGCTTGTCGGCAAGGGCTTCGTAGGTGGTCAACTCACCCGGCTTCACGCGGGCAGTGGAGTAGGCAATGGTCCGCGCCCGCAGGCTCAAGCCGGTCCAGGCATGGCTTGCAGCACGATATTGCGCAGGGATGTTGGCGTCGATCACCTTGGAGGTGAACGGCTGCAGGATGCCCATCTGCTCGGCTTGCCAGAGGTTGCCGGCATCCACGGTCAGCAGCAGGTCGGCGGTGGCGTTCTCGCCTTCGGCCTTGATGCGCTGCATCAGCGGCGCTTCCTTGTCGGTGATGAACTTGATCGGGACGCCGGTCTTCTTGGTGTAAGCGTCGAATACCGGCTTGATCAGCTCGTCGATACGAGAGGAGTAGACCACTACTTCGTCAGCCGCCTGGGCGGTCGTGCTGGCAATCAGGGTGAGTGCCAGGGCAGTCAGGAGGCGCTTGGGTGCCAACATGGGTGCGGTCTCTCGTAATCGAAGGAGTGCAAATGATAAGGACTCACATTTAGCATCTCAACCGAACACTTGGTGGAGGCGTTACGAGATGTTGCATAACTGGATTCTGGGGTGCGGCAACTGGCCTCAGGGCTTGGCCAGATCCGGTAGATCCCCGGTCAACCCCAGCGCCTGGCGCACAAACAGCGCCTTGGCCTCGGGCATCTGGTCGACCATCTTCAACCCGGCATTGCGCAACCAGCGCAACGGCAATTGATCAGCCTGGAACAACCGCTCAAAGCCCTCCATTGCCGCCATCAGCGCAAGATTGTGGGGCATGCGCCGGCGCTCGTAGCGACTGAGCACCTTCACATCGGCCAAGCGCTCACCGCGCTCGGACGCCTGCAGCAGCACCTCGGCCAGCACCGCCGCGTCGAGGAACCCCAGGTTAACGCCCTGCCCCGCCAACGGGTGGATGACATGGGCCGCATCGCCAATCAGGGCCAGGCCTTCGGCGACGTAACGCTTGGCGTGACGCTGGCGCAGTGGCACGCACAGGCGTGGGTCGGCACTGACCACGGTGCCCAACCGGCCTTCAAAGGCACGTTCTAGTTCGCGGCAGAAGGTTTCGTCGTCCAGGGCCATCAGGCGTTCGGACTCGCTCGGTGTGGTTGACCAGACGATGGAACACCAATCTTCCTGGCCATCGCGCACCAATGGCAGGAACGCCAGCGGCCCGTGGTCGGTAAAACGTTGCCAGGCCGTGCGCTGGTGCGGCTGGCTGCTGCGTACGCTGGTGACAATGGCGTGATGCAGGTAATCCCATTCGCGGGTGGCGGTGCCGGTCAGGCGGCGTACCGCCGAGTTGGCCCCGTCCGCGGCGATCACCAATGGCGCGCGCAGGGTGCGGCCATCGGCCAGGGTCAGCAGCCAGTCGTCGCCGGAGCGGCGCATCTGCTCCAGGCGGGCATTGGCCAGCAGGCCCAGGTCGCAGTCGTGCAGGCGGTCGAGCAAGGCGTCCTGGACCACGCGGTTTTCGACGATATGCCCCAACACTTCGGCATGCACGCTGGCCGCCGAAAAGTGGATCTGCCCGGTGCCGCTGCCATCCCAGACCTGCATCTCGCCGTACGGGCTGGCGCGGCGGCTGGCAATGCCATCCCACACCCCCAGGCGCTCAAGAATGCGCTGGCTGGCCGCCGACAAGGCACTCACTCGCGGTTCAAAAGGAGCCGCGGCGTCGAATGGCTTGACGCTCAACGGGCTGCCGTCGAGCAGCAGCACTTGCAGGCCACTGCCTTGCAACGCCAGCGCCAGGGCGCTTCCGACCATTCCGGCCCCGACAATCAGCACATCTGCGCGCATGTCCATGCTTTAAGCCTGTCTCGCTGGCGGCTTGCGCCGCACGTAAAGGGTTTTGTCGACGCGCGCCACCAGGGTGCCGGAGCCGTCATGAATCAGGACCTTGAGGTGGGGCAAATACTTCTCGCCACCTGCGGTCTGTCGACGAATTTCATCCAGCAAGGCGTCGTCGATGGAAAATTCGGCATACACCGGGCCTTTGCCCGGCGAGATGAAATCGATGCTGGCGGCCTTATCCCAGACGATGTAGTCGCGCCCCAGGTTCTCCATCAACAGCAGCATGTAGAACGGGTCGACCATCGAATACAGGCTGCCGCCAAACTGGGTCCCGACATAATTGCGGTTGTACCAGCCCAGGCCCATGCGCACCTTGGCGTGACGAAAATCCGCACTCAGGTGCTGCACCCGAACCCCAGCCCCCAGGTACGGCGGGTATAGGCTCAAGAACCAGCGCAACAACCGCGCCTTGCCCAGGCGCTCGATCAGCCACTTACGCATCGGGGCGCGTACCCAGGCCCATGGCCTGCCGAGCGAACCAGCGCTTGGCCGGCGGCAACAGGTCCAGGCCCAGCAGGCCCAGGTTGCGGCCCATGGCGACCAGTGGTTGGCCGCTGCCGAACAGGCGGGTGACCTGGTCGGAGAAACCCACGGTCATTTGCTGATCCAGGCGCTGGCGTTCGCGGTAGGCCTGCAAGGTCGCCAGGTCGCCCGGTATTGCCGGCCCGCCCAACAACGCCTCGGCCAATGCATAAGCGTCGCGCAGCGACAGGTTGAAACCCTGGCCGGCAATCGGGTGCAGGCTGTGGGCGGCGTTGCCGAGGATCACCAAGTGCGAGCGCACTTGCTCCTCGGCCTCCACCAGCGTCAGCGGATATAAGTGACGCGCGCCGACCTGTTTCAAGGTGCCCAGGCGGTAGCCGAACACGCCCTGCAACTCACTGAGGAAGCTGCGCTCATCCAACTGCGCCAAGCGCTGGGCGTCCATGCCGACACGGGTCCAGACTAGCGCACAGCGGTTGTCCGCCAGCGGCAACAAGGCCATCGGGCCCTCATCGGTGAAACGCTCGAACGCCTCGCCGTTATGCGCTTCGCTAGGGGTGATGTTGGCGATCAGCGCGCTCTGGTTATAGGGACGCTGTTTGACGCCAATACCCAACTGCTCGCGCAAGCCGGAGCGGCCGCCATCGGCCAGTACCGCAAGGTCGCACTCGATGACGGTTTCATCGTTGAGGGTCAGGCGGTAGCCGTCGGCCAGCGGTTCCAGGCGGCTGACTTCAGCCGGGCAACGCCAACTGATCACGTCCTTGTCCAGGCCTTGCCACAGGCACTGCCCGAGCCAGGCGTTTTCCACCACGTAGCCCAGGGCCGGCACGCCTTCTTCCAGCGCCGACAAGCGGGCGGTAGAGAAGCGGCCACGATCGGAAACGTGGATTTGCTTGATCGGCTCGGCACGCCGGGAAATGTCCTGCCACACGCCCAGGCGCTGGTAAATCTGCCGCGCACCAAACGACAGCGCCGAAGAGCGGGCGTCGTAGCTCGGCTGATAGCTGTCGCCGGGAGCGAAGGGTTCGATCAACACGATCTTCCAGCCCCGGGCCTTGGCCCCGGCCTGCAACGCCAACGCCAGGCTGGCGCCCACCAGGCCGCCGCCGATAATGGCCAGGTTGACCCGGCTCATCGGGCGGCCGCCATCAGTGCTTCGATCTCGGCCACGGTCTTGGGTACGCCGCCGGTCAGAATTTCACAGCCTTGCTTGGTCACCACCACGTCATCCTCGATGCGCACGCCTATGCCACGCCATTTCTTTGCCACGTTCTGGTTGTCCGGGGCAATGTAGATGCCCGGCTCCACGGTCAGGGCCATGCCCACTTCCAGCACTCGCCACTCGCCGCCGACCCTGTATTCGCCGACATCATGCACATCCATGCCCAGCCAGTGTCCGGCGCGGTGCATATAAAAAGCCTTGTAGGCTTCGCTGGCGATCAACTCGTCCACATCACCCTGCAACAAGCCCAGCTTCACCAACCCGGCGGTGATGACGTGCACTGTCGCCTCATGCGCCTGGTTCCAGTGCTTGTTCGGTGCGATCTGCGCAAAGGCGGCTTCCTGAGAGGCCAGCACGATTTCATAGATCGCTTTCTGCTCGGCGGAAAACTTGCCATTGACCGGCCAGGTGCGGGTGATATCGCTGGCGTAGCAGTCGATCTCACAGCCGGCATCGATCAAAACCAGATCACCATCCTTGAGCAACGCGTCATTCTGCTGGTAGTGCAGGATGCAACTGTTGCGCCCCGACGCGACGATGGAGCCATAAGCCGGCATCTTCGCCCCGCCCCGGCGGAACTCGTAATCAAGCTCGGCTTCCAGGCTGAACTCATGCAGCCCGGCGCGGCTGGCCTGCATCGCCCGGATATGGGCAGCGCAGGAAATCCGCGCAGCTTCGCGCATCACCTTCACTTCTGCGGCGGATTTATACAGGCGCATGTCGTGAAGCAGATGATCCAGGGCAACGAATTCGTTCGGCGGCTGCGCGCCGAGGTGCGCCTTGGAGCGGATCACGTTGATCCATTCCATCAGGTGCCGGTCGAACTCGGCATTGCTGCCCATGGCCGAGTACACCCTGTCGCGACCTTCGATCAGGCCGGGCAGGATGTCGTCGATATCGGTAATCGGGAAAGCATCGTCGGCGCCGTATTCGCGAATCGCGCCTTCGGTACCGGCGCGCAGGCCGTCCCACAATTCGCGCTCGGCATTGCGTTCGCGGCAGAACAGCACGTATTCGCCATGGGCGCGGCCCGGCATCAACACAATCACCGCTTCCGGTTCGGGGAAGCCGCTCAGGTACTGGAAGTCGCTGTCCTGGCGGTAGACATGCTCGACATCACGGTTGCGGATCGCCACGGCGGCGGCCGGCAGGATCGCGATGCTGTTGGGTTCCATCTGCGCCATGAGCGCCTTGCGGCGGCGGGTGTATTCCGCTTTGGGGATATGGATCATGGGCAGATGGGTTCCCTCTCTTAGTGCAGCGACGGCTTGGGCGCTGCGGGCTCAGCGGACTTTTTGGTCTCGGTGAACAGCAGCAGCGGCGCGACGCGCAGGTATTCCATGACTTCCATGTAGTCGCCTTCGCCGTCTTCGGATTCTTCCAGGGCATCTTGCACCTGGGAGATGGCTGCCAAATCCTGCAACACTTCCTTGGCGTCGCTGCTCAACTCCAGGCCACCGGCATTTACGCCAAAACCATGGAGGAAGCCCTGGCACCATTGGCCCAGTGCGGCGGCGCGTTCGGCGAGCGGGGCGTCATCGCTTGGCAGCAGCAGGACCACAGTGACGTCATCACCGGTCAGTTCGCCCTTGACCATCTCTTGTAGGCCGATCAAGGCATTGCGCACGTTGTCCAACGGCTCGGTTTCCAACAGCTCGGCAACGTCAGCCAGCCAGTTGTCGGCGTCAAAGCCAACACCGGTGCAACTGCGGCCCAGCAGCACGCCGTGCAGTTCGGCAGGCGAGCAAGGATGACCGCTGGAGCTCAGCAGTTTGGAAAAAGCGTCGTACGGGGAGTTCTGAATAGGCATGATGAGCTAGGCGCCAGGCGGCGCGATGTCTAGAATGAAGCGCTGTATCCTAGCACCGGCAGACGCACCCGACTATCAAGGGCGTCAGATCGTTTATCCTGCAGTTGCCATTCATCAGACAAATCCAGTGGAACCCCATGGAAGACACCGACTTGCAAGCGCTGATGGCCAGACTCGAATTGCTAATTACCCGGGTCGAGCAACTAAAGAGTCAAAACGGACTCCTATTAGCTCAGGAAAAGACCTGGCGCGAGGAACGCGCTCACCTCATTGAAAAAAACGAAATCGCCCGGCGTAAGGTCGAATCGATGATTTCGCGCCTGAAGGCCCTGGAGCAAGACTCATGAGTTCAAGCAATAGCGTCACCGTGCAGATTCTCGACAAAGAATATTCAATCATCTGCCCCCAGGAAGAGCGCAGCAACCTGGTGAGCGCCGCCCGCTACCTGGATGGCAAGATGCGTGAGATCCGCAGTAGCGGCAAAGTCATCGGCGCCGACCGTATCGCCGTGATGGCCGCGCTGAACATTACCCACGATCTGCTGCACAAGCAGGAACGCCCTGACGTACAGGCCAACGGCTCGACACGCGAGCAAGTGCGCGACCTGCTGGAGCGCGTTGACCTGGCTCTTTCCAACGATCAAGAGCAACCCAAGGGCTGATTGCAGCGGCTGTTTGGGGTATACTCGCTTCACTCCCTGGCGTGCTTGCCAGTCGGCGATGTCCCTGAGCCGATTCGCACTACCCTGGAAGTTGCACGTTGGGCTGGTGTGCATGTCCGCTAGACGGAAAGCCTTAAAGCCTACTGCATCTTCCACCTTGAACTTTCGGGTTCAAGGGCTAAGTCGACAGCGGTTCTGTCGGGGAGCCTGATTCCCAAACTCAATGCCAGTCCCCGGACTGGCATTGTTGTATGAGCCGACCACCATGACCGAACCTGCGCCGCTTTCCCGTCCGCAACTTCGACGCATGTTACGCAAGGCCCGCCGTGCCCTGACGCCGAGCGAGCAGCGCCAGGCCGCCCTTGGCCTGTATCGGCAACTGGCACAGCACCCGCTGTTTCGCCGGGCCAAACATATTTCCCTGTACCTGCCGATGGATGGTGAAATCGATCCGCGCTTGCTGCTGCGCGCGGCCCAGCGCCGAGGCAAGGCCACTTACCTGCCGGTGCTCAGCGCCTGGCCGCGGACCAAGATGGTGTTCCAGCGCGTGCGGCGCGGGGAAAAACTCAAAGCCAATCGCTTCGGCATTCTTGAGCCACGGGCCAACCTCGGACAACAGCGCAAAGTCTGGGCACTGGACCTGGTGTTGTTACCGTTGGTGGGCTTCGACGATGCCGGTGGGCGACTGGGTATGGGTGGCGGTTTTTATGACCGCAGCCTGGCCTATCTTTCGCGCCGCAGTCACTGGCGCAAGCCAACCCTGTTGGGCCTGGCCCATGAATGCCAAAAAGTCGAACGACTGGCGCAGGCAAGCTGGGATGTGCCGCTGGAAGGCACCGTTACCGATAGGACGTGGTATGTCGCAGAGGGGACGCCGCTGGAATCAACGGCGCCAAAATAGAGTCAGCGCTTGAACAATTGTGGCTGCTGCTGTTGTGCAAGTTCAACGGGGGCTTCGGTCTTGTTCGACCACAAGCTCTGTGCATACCCGGTGGTCACGACGCCCAGACCGAACAAAATAACCAAAATCCATAGTAAATCCGGTTTGCGTTTCATCGATTGCCCCCCTTCAGGCATATCACACACGATGACAGCAACGTTCCAAAGTAGTCCGTTCCAGCTGCGTCAAGCTTAAAATCCCGGCATTCTGCGTTAACGTGAACCAACACGCAAACCTTGACGTCAACCGACCGTCGGTTTGTCATGAAAGTGACGCACAACCTGCCCAATCCCCTGCAAAGGAGCAAAAACCATGGCCTATTGGCTGATGAAATCCGAGCCCGATGAGCTGTCCATCAAGGGCCTGGAAAACCTCGGCGAAGCGCGCTGGGATGGCGTGCGCAATTACCAGGCGCGCAACTTCCTGCGGGCCATGGCCGTGGGTGATGCGTTCTTCTTCTACCACTCCAGTTGCCCGGAGCCGGGGATTGCCGGCGTAGGGAAAATCGTCGAAGCGGCTTACCCAGACCCGACAGCGCTGGAACCTGACAGTCATTACTTCGACGCCAAGGCCACCCCGGAAAAAAATCCGTGGAGTGCGATCACCGTTGCCCACGTCGAAACCTTCCCCAAAGTCCTCGGGCTCGGCTACCTCAAACAGCAGACCGCCCTGGCTGAACTGCCACTGGTGCAAAAAGGCAGTCGCTTGTCGGTGATGCCGGTGACAGCCGAGCAGTGGGCGGCAATCATGACCCTGCGCTAGCGCCTAAAGGGATTCATTTGACCGGTATCAACGGCTATCGGTTACGATCCCGGCAAACTAGGACGCTAACACCGCAGGATGCACCCATGTCGACGCCCCATCGCAGTTCGCATTTTTTCGCCTTTCTCCTGATTCTGTTGTTGGTAGCCGCCGGTGGCTTCGGCTACTGGAAGTCCACCCTCGACCGCCTGCCGGAAGGCTTGAGCATGGGCAACGGCCGGCTGGAGTCCACCGAAGTGCAGATCGCCACCAAGATCCCCGGCCGCCTGGCCGAAGTACGGGTCGATGAAGGCGACAAAGTGCTAAAGGGCCAGTTGCTGGCGCGTATCGACACCCGCACCCTGGAAGCCCAGCGCGCCCAGGCCGAGGCCGAAGTGTTGCGCGCCAAGGAAAACTTCGCCGCCGCCGAAGCCAACGTGCAACTGCGCCAGAGCGAAAACCTGCTGGCCAGCCAGGAGCTCAAGCGCACCCAGGAGCTGTACCGACGCGGCTTCGCCAGCGCGCAGTTGATCGACCAGCAGCAGGCGCACCAGAACACCGGCAATGCCGCTGTGATCGCCGCCCAGGCCCAGGTCAATGCGGTCAAGGCCGCCATCGGTGCTGCCCAGGCCCAGGTGGCACAACTGACCAGTGAAATCGAAGACAGCAGCCTGCGCGCGCCCATCGACGGCATCATCCAGTTGCGCCTGGCCGAACCTGGCGAAGTGCTCGGTGCCGGCGGGCGGGTGCTGCTGCTGATTGATCCGAATGACCAGTACATGAACCTCTATCTGCCCGCCTCCGTCACCGGGAGCCTGACCGTGGGCAGCGAAGCGCGGATCGTGCTCGATGCCCTGCCGGATCAGCCACTGCCGGCAAAAATCAGCTTTGTCGCGGCCAAATCCCAGTTCACACCCAAAGAAGTGGAAACCCGCGATGAGCGCCAGAAACTGGTGTTCCGCGTCAAGCTGCGCCTGACTCAACCCAGCGCCGTGCCCCAAGCCAAGCCCGGCATGCCCGGCGCCGGCTACGTGCGCACCGCCGACCTGGACTGGCCGGCCAACCTGCAATGAACGGCCTGGCGCTGCACGCCACCGGCATCAACCACCGCTACGGCAAGCAACAGGCACTGATCGACATTGCCTTCAGCTTGCCGGCCGGCACGCGCTGCGGGCTGATCGGCCCGGATGGCGCGGGCAAGTCGAGCCTGCTGGGCTTGATCGCCGGGGTCAAAAAGCTGCAGGCCGGTGATTTGCAGGTACTCGGCGGCTCCATCGAAGACCGCCGCCACCGCAACAGCCTGTACCCGTTGATCGCCTTTATGCCCCAGGGCCTGGGCGGCAACCTGTACCCCGAGCTGTCCATCCGCGAGAACATCCGTTTCTTCGCCACCCTGTTTGGGCTGTCGAAGGCCGATTGCGACCAGCGCATGCACAACCTGCTGCTGGCCACCGACCTGGCACGCTTCGCCGACCGCCCGGCGGGTAAGCTGTCGGGCGGGATGAAGCAAAAACTGGGGCTGTGCTGCGCGCTGATCCACGATCCGGACCTGTTGATCCTCGATGAACCCACCACCGGCGTCGACCCATTGTCACGTCGACGCTTCTGGGAACTGGTGGAAAGCGTACGCAGCGAGCGCCCGCAACTGACACTACTGGTGGCCACGGCCTACATGGAGGAAGCCGAACAGTTCGAACATTGCCTGATGCTCGACCGTGGCAAACTGATCGCCGATGGCCTGAGCCATGAACTGGCCGCCATCACGCCCAGCGGCAAACTGGATGACGCCTTCACCCACTTCCAGGGCGACAGCGCCCACGACAACCAGCCACTGGTGATCCCTCCCCGGGAAAACGGCAACAGCGACATCGCCATCGAAGCCCACGACCTGACCCTGCGCTTTGGCGACTTCATAGCGGTGAACAAAGTCAGCTTCGCCATCGGGCGTGGCGAGATTTTCGGCTTCCTGGGCTCCAACGGCTGCGGCAAGACCACCACCATGAAAGTCCTTACCGGGCTGATGCCGGCCAGCGAGGGCAGCGCCATGCTGTTGGGCAACCCGGTGAATGCCAAGGACCTGGCGACCCGCAAGCGCGTGGGGTTCATGTCCCAGAGTTTCTCGTTGTACGGCGAACTCAGCGTGCGCCAGAACCTGGTGCTGCATGCCCAGTTGTTCGACTTGCCCAAGGCCGACAGTGGCCCGCGTATCGATGAGCTGATCCAGCGCTTTGACCTGAGCCATATCGCCGACCAGCCGTCCGGCGAGTTGCCGCTGGGGTTGCGCCAGCGCCTGTCCCTGGCCGTAGCGGTGCTGCATCGGCCGGAAGTGCTGATCCTCGACGAACCCACCTCCGGCGTCGACCCCGCCGCGCGGGATGATTTCTGGCGTTTGCTGGTGGAGTTGTCCCGCGAGCAAGGGGTGACCATTTTCCTGTCCACCCACTTTATGAACGAAGCCCAGCGCTGCGACCGTATTTCGTTGATGCATGCCGGCAAGGTGCTGGCCTGCGACACCCCAGACGCCCTGCAACAACAGTTCCACGGCGACACACTGGAAGCGGCCTTCGTCACCTGCCTGGAACAGGCTCAGGGCGCCCCCGAAACCGCCACGCCGAACGAAACCGTGAGCGCCGCCAGTGCGCCACCCATCAGTAAACGCGGCTTCAGCCTGGCCCGCTTGCTGGCCGTAGCCAGCCGCGAAGGCAAGGAGTTGCTGCGCGACAAGGTCCGCATGGCCTTTGCCCTGCTCGGCGCGATTTTCATGATGGTGATCTTCGGTTACGGCATTTCCCTGGATGTGGAAAAGCTCGCCTTCGCCGTGTATGACCAGGACCAGACCCCGCAAAGCCGTGCCTATCTGGAAGCCTTCCGCAGTTCGCGCTACTTCGCCGAACAGCCACCGATCACCGACTCGGCCGAACTGCACCGCCGCCTGCAACGCTCGGAAATCAAACTGGCCCTGGAGATTCCTCCCGGCTTTGGCCGCGACCTGTATGCCGGACGCCAACCCGCGGTGGCCGCCTGGCTCGATGGCGGCATGCCGTTTCGCGCCGAGACCAGCCGCAACTATGTAGAAGCGGTACACCAGGCCAATCTCCAGCAATTGGCCGAACTCAACAGCACACCGCTGTCCCAACCCGCTGCCGCCAAACTGGAAACCCGCTTTCGCTACAACCAGGACGTGGTCAGCGTAAATGCCATCGGCCCGGGCGTGATGGCGCTGATCCTGGCGTTTATCCCGGCGATGCTCACCGCCCTGGGCATCGTGCGTGAAAAAGAACTGGGCTCGATCACCAACTTCTACGCCACGCCGCTGACCCGCCTGGAATTCCTCCTCGGCAAACAGGCACCCTACCTGGCCGTCAGCCTGATCAACCTGGCGTTGCTGGTGGCAATGAACCGCTGGCTATTCGGCGTGCCGTTCAAGGGCAGCGGCGTGACCCTGGCGTTTGGCGGCCTGTTGTATGTGCTGGCCACCACCAGCATGGGCCTGCTGATTTCCGCGTTCACCCGCACCCAGATCGCCGCGATCCTCGGCACCATGATCATCACCAGCCTGCCGACCATCCAGTTCTCCGGGCTGATCGTGCCACGCTCATCCCTGGAAGGTGCGGCCGCACTGATGGGTATGCTGTTTCCCGCTGGTTACTTCCTCGACGTCGCCGTTGGCACCTTCACCAAAGCCCTGGACCTGCGCCAGCTATGGCCACAGTGCCTGGCGCTGTTCGGGTTTTTCCTGGGGTTCACCGGGCTTAGCCTGGTCATGCTCAAGAAGCAGGAGGCCTGATGCATAAGCTTGCGCATATCCTGCGTCTGGGGATCAAAGAACTCACCAGCCTACGCCACGACAGCGTATTGCTGCTGTTTCTGTTCTACGCCTTCACCGTGGCTATCTATATGCCCGCGGCCGGCTCGGTGATTGGCGTGCACAACGCCAGCGTCGCGTTTGTCGATGAAGACCATGGCCAACTGTCCCGCCAACTGGCGCAAGCCCTGCAACCACCGCAATTCCAGCCCGCCGCACCACTGGCCTACGACCAGTTGGACAAGGTCATGGACAGCGGCCAGTACACCTTCGTGATCAATGTGCCGGCCAACTTCCAGGCCGACCTGCTGGCCGGACGCCAACCGAGCGTGCAGGTCAACGTGGATGCCACGGCGATGAGCCAGGCCTTTATGGGCGCGGGGTATATCGGGCGGATATTCCAGCGCGAACTGCTGACCTACAGCGGCCAGGCCGACGTCGCCAGCCGGGCGCCGGCGACACTGACCACCCGGGCACTGTTCAACACCAACCTGGAGGGTGGCTGGTTCCTGGCGGTGATCCAGATCGTCAACAACATCACCATCCTTGCCATCGTCCTGACCGGCACCGCACTGCTGCGCGAGCGCGAGCACGGCACCCTCGATCATTTGCTGGTGCTGCCGCTGACCGCGCTGGAAATCATGCTGGCAAAAATCTGGAGCAACATGCTGGTGGTGGTGCTGTGTACGTGGCTGTCGCTGGAAGTGGTGGTCAAGGGCATGCTCGGCGTGCCGCTGGCCGGTTCGTTGAGCCTGTTCCTGCTGGTGACGGCGTTGTACCTGTTTGCCAGCACCGCCCTGGGCATCTTCCTCGCCACCCTCGCCCGCTCGACGCCGCAGTTCGGGCTGCTGGCGATTCCGGTGATCATTCCGATGCTGTTGCTGTCAGGCGGCAGCACACCGCTGGACAGCATGCCGCAATGGTTGCAGTGGGTGATGCAGGGCTCGCCGTCGACGCATTTTGTGAGCTTGAGTGCGGCGATTCTGTTCCGCGATGCGGGAGTGAACGTGGTGTGGCCGGATTTGCTGGCGCTGGCGGGGATTGGGTTGTTGTTTTTTGCGGTGGCGTTGGCGCGGTTTAGGAAGAGTTTGGCTTCTTGAATAAAACCTTCAAAACTAAAAGCTATAAAAATATTGCACTTAGTAAAAAATACCATAAAGACCTGTCAGTTATAACAGTAGTCCGCGACCCTCTCCGATGGTTAATTATAAAAGCGAGTGCAAACTTATTGCCTTCAACATTTCAAGGAAAGCAAAAAATGATTAACTCACCGGAATCAAATAAAAACCGCTCCCAAGACAACGATATCAAACACGATATAAAAATCATTATTGACCCAAAAAAACCTCTAGGGAGAACAACGGTCACTGGAGAATTCAGTCCACATGGCTCCCTAGGAAGGATAGAGGTTGAATATACCCACAAGGACTTAATATATACTCTTAAAGCTATTAGATACATGTGCGCGAACGACACTGGATTCTCGCGAAATCCAAAATTCATAATTAAGCCCATGCTTATCCAAGGACCTGAGCTATCATTCACCCCTGTTAAGGATGGGCAATGGCATGCCTGGGGGGCGTCTGGAGATTATAAAACAAGTCAACCTAGCTTAATCGTCACCTTTACGTTTATTTTCGACTCAAATCCAGACGGGGCCTCTATAGTTGACAATAAGACATTACTACTTACCGCATAATTTTCATTGCAACCAGCAACCTAGGTTGCTGGTTTTCTATACCTGACAAAAAACTCAATCAGTTCAGCTCTATTGAATGATCAGGTTATTGAACAACAGATCCTCAACCACCGGTTTACCCGTCTCGTCACTCATCACTTGCTGCGTCTGCTTCAATGCTTCCTGGCGCAGCTTTTCCTTACCCTCAACACTGCCCATGCTCTCGACAGTCTGCTGGGTAAACAACGCCACCAATTGGTTACGAATCAACGGTTCATTGGCCTTGATCGCCGCCGCCGCTTCCGGGCCGGTCACGCGCAGGGCCACATCGGCTTTGTACACCCGCAGTTTCGGGCCGCCATCCAGGGCATAGTTGCCGACAAAGGGCGGGGTCAGGCTGTAATAGCTGACCTTCGGCGCTTCGCCTTCCTTGGCTTCTTCGGCATGGGCTGCCATCGGCAACGTCAGGACCAGCATCAACAGGATCCACGCTTTCACAGTTCATTCCTCAAATTCGGTTGCCAGTAGCATAACGCTAGCAAGGCAGAGCACAAGCTTATGGCGACTTATCAGGCCGGGGCATGCTCGTTGACCCGTGACCTGACCCACCTACACTTATCGGCCACTACGCCAAAAGGAAGAGTCCGATGAAAGCCGTGCTGTGCAAAGCCTTCGGCCCCGCCGAAACCCTGGTGCTGGAAGAGGTCGCCAGCCCCGCGATCAAGAAGAACGAGATCCTGCTGGATGTGCATGCCGCGGGGGTGAATTTCCCGGACACGCTGATCATCGAGGGCAAGTACCAGTTCAAACCGCCCTTCCCGTTCTCGCCGGGCGGCGAAGCGGCAGGCGTGGTCAGCGAAGTCGGGGAAAAGGTCAGCCACCTGAAGGTCGGTGATCGGGTCATGGCGTTGACCGGCTGGGGCAGCTTTGCCGAACAGGTCGCGGTGCCGGGCTATAACGTGCTGCCGATTCCGCCGAGCATGAGTTTCAACACCGCCGCCGCCTTCAGCATGACCTACGGCACCTCGATGCACGCCCTCAAGCAACGCGGCCACTTGGCGGCCGGCGAGACCCTGCTGGTGCTGGGCGCATCCGGTGGCGTGGGCCTGGCCGCCGTGGAAATCGGCAAGGCCATGGGCGCCCGGGTGATCGCCGCTGCCAGCAGCGCCGACAAATTGGCCGTGGCCAAGGCGGCGGGGGCTGATGAGTTGATCAATTACAGCGAGACCAATCTCAAGGATGAAATCAAGCGCCTGACCGACGGCAACGGCGCAGACGTGATCTACGACCCGGTGGGCGGCGATCTGTTTGACCAGGCCGTTCGCGCCATTGCCTGGAACGGCCGGCTGCTGGTGGTGGGGTTTGCCAGCGGGCGCATTCCCGAGTTGCCGGTGAACCTGGCACTGCTCAAGGGCGCGGCGGTGGTTGGGGTGTTCTGGGGCGCATTTGCCCAGCGCCAACCCCAGGACAATGCGGCGAACTTCCAGCAATTGTTCAGTTGGTATGCCGAGGGGAAGTTGAAGCCATTGGTGTCGCAGGTGTATCCGCTGGATAACGCAGCGCAGGCGATTAATGACCTCGGGCAGCGCAAGGCCGTGGGCAAGGTAGTCGTCCAGGTCCGCTAGTGATTTGAAATGCAATCAATGTGGGAGCGGTGTATCAGTCACATTTTCAGTGGCTGATACACCGCAATCGCGAGCAAGCCCGCTCCCACATTTTGATCTCCAGCGCTATCAGAAGCCAGTTACGACCACAACTTATCTATTTGCGACATGTTCGTAAAAGAACATGCAATTGCTCAAATTTCCTGTGTTTGCAGATAAGAGGCGATGCTATTTTCGGTAACGAAACTGTAACATTCGCATCCGCAGTCAAAACAAGAAATCTGGAGCTCTTGAATGTTTGCTTTCTTTCGTCCTGCCGCACATCAGGCGCCCCTGCCTGAAGAAAAAATCGACAGTACCTACCGACGCCTGCGCTGGCAGATCTTCGCCGGTATTTTCATCGGTTACGCAGGGTATTACCTGCTGCGCAAAAACTTCTCCCTGGCCATGCCGTACCTGATCGACGAGGGTTACACCCGTGGTCAACTGGGCTTGGCCATGTCGGCGATTGCGATTGCCTACGGTCTGTCCAAGTTCCTCATGGGCCTGGTGTCCGACCGCTCCAACCCGCGCTATTTCCTGCCCTTTGGCTTGCTGGTATCGGCCGGGGTGATGTTCATTTTCGGTTTCGCGCCTTGGGCCACCTCCAGCGTGACCATGATGTTCATTTTGCTGTTCATCAACGGCTGGGCCCAGGGCATGGGCTGGCCGCCGAGCGGGCGAACCATGGTGCACTGGTGGTCGCAGAAAGAACGCGGCGGCGTGGTGTCGGTATGGAACGTGGCGCATAACGTCGGCGGCGGCCTGATCGGCCCGCTGTTCCTGCTGGGCATGGCCTGGTTCAACGATTGGCATGCGGCGTTCTATGTGCCGGCCACCGTGGCCCTGCTGGTGGCGGCATTTGCCTTTATCACCATGCGCGATACCCCGCAGTCTGTGGGCCTGCCGCCCATCGAGCAGTACAAGAACGACTACCCGGAAGGCTACGACGCCAGCCACGAAGAGGAATTCAGCGCCAAGGAAATCTTCGTCAAGTACGTGCTGCGCAACAAAATGCTCTGGTACATAGCCCTGGCTAACGTCTTCGTCTACTTGCTGCGCTATGGCGTGCTGGACTGGGCGCCGACTTACCTCAAGGAAGCCAAGCACTTCACGGTCGACAAGTCGTCCTGGGCGTACTTCTTCTACGAGTGGGCTGGGATTCCCGGCACACTGTTGTGCGGCTGGATGTCGGATAAGATCTTCCGTGGCAACCGTGGCCTGACCGGCATTGTGTTCATGGCGTTGGTCACCGTCGCGACCCTGGTGTACTGGCTCAATCCGCCAGGCAACCCGATGGTCGACATGATCGCGCTGTTCTCCATTGGCTTCTTGATCTACGGCCCGGTGATGCTGATCGGCCTGCAGGCGCTGGAGCTGGCACCGAAGAAGGCTGCGGGTACGGCGGCGGGCTTCACCGGCCTGTTCGGTTACCTGGGCGGTTCGGTGGCGGCCAGTGCGGCCATGGGCTACACCGTGGACCACTTCGGCTGGGACGGCGGCTTTGTGCTGCTGATCGGCGCGTGCCTGTTGGCCATCGCGTTCCTGATTCCTACGCTGTGGCACACCAATAGCGTCAGCTCGGCGCGTTAATCGCCGCCGCAGCCTTTGGCACATCGCTTGAGCCGCGCCTCCAGATTCTTGTCTGGCATGGCGTGGCTACGCAGGGCGTTGACGGTCTGCTCGACATAATCGCGAGTAGTGCCGTAGCGCCCGCAAGCGCTGGCGAATACCTGATTCAGCACACTGTCGGGCAAGTTGCCAGCATAGCTGGGCAGGTGCCGCTCCAGCACAAAACCCAATGCCTGCACCTGGCTGCCATCTTCAAGCCGGCAACTGAGCCAGTGCGGCCGATACGAAGGGTAAGGCATCTCCCGCTGCCACAAGGCATAGAGCGAGGCTTCCAACTGCTCCTCCGGCAGGCGGTAGGCAAAGCCGCTGCACGAGCCGCCACGATCCAGGCCAAATACCAACCCCGGCAACTCCGGCGTGCCCCGATGCTCGTGGGACCACAGGTACAGGCCCCGGTGATAACCGTGGACCCGTGCGCGCAGGCGCTGGGTGGCCGAACACTCGGGGCGCCAGATCAGCGAGCCATACGCAAACAGCCAGACCGGCCCACCCTTGTGCAGGCCCATGGTGGCCTGCATCGAGCTCATCAATTGTTCGTGAGTGAGTTGCGGCCCCAGATCGAGTCGCGGTGGGTAAGCCAATTGCAGAAGTTCGGATTCAATAACGGTCATGGCAGATCGCTTAGGTCTCCTGTGCATTACCAGTTATAGGCGACTTTACCGTAATAGAACGCGCCGCTGTAACCGCAAGGCGAAAAAGTGCTATAGGCCGCGTAGTCACGCCGGGCGTACCCGCTTCAGCGCCTTCCACCAAGCTGTATTGGCGGGAAGTCGGTAGCCCGACGACATATAGCTTAATGACATTTATTTGTACGAATAAATACCCTTTATGAATAAGAAAAAGCATAAGCAACGTGCCCCTTTCGTCAGGATTACTCCAGAAAACCCCGCTATTTTCAGCGCCCGTTCAGCCTTTATGGAGGATGAACCCTCAAAATAGGCCCGCGTCACGACCCATTTAGCCGTGCATTCACCGACTATCGAGGTCGCCCCATGAAAAACCGACTTTCCGGCCTGCTGCTCCTGGCGCAGGCCACCACCGCCCTGGCCGCCGAAGCGCCAGCCAACGACGACAAAGGCTTCTGGTACGCCCAGACCAGCGTCTACACCCGGCACTTTGCGCCGGACCCCGAGCACAACAACAACCAGGACCTGATCGGCCTGGAGCGCAATGACGCTTCGGGGTGGGTGTATGGCGGTGCGACCTTTCGCAACTCGTTTCGCCAGCGCTCGTATTACGCTTACGCGGGCAAACGCTATGACATGGCCGACTATCCGGTGTACTTGAAGCTGACCGGCGGGGCGATCCAGGGCTACCGCGGCAAGTACCGCGACAAGATTCCATTGAACCGCTATGGCGTGGCGCCAGTGATCATTCCTTCGGTCGGGGCTCACTACGGGCCGGTAGCGGCGGAGTTCGTGCTGCTGGGATTCAATGCGGCGATGGTGACCACGGGCGTGCGGTTCTGACGCAGACAGACAGTGGACACCATCCAATGTGGGAGCGGTGTACGGTCAGGAGCGCGGGGCGTAGGCAAACACGTCGGCGCGCATCTGGTGTGCATCCATGCCGGCGTTGACCAGTGCATCCAGCGTGCCATAGATCATCGCGGGTGAACCGCTGGCGTAGACATGCACACCCTTGAGGTCGCTGATGTCTTCACACACCGCCTCATGCAACAAACCACAGCGCCCCTCCCAACCGCACAGGTCACTGACCACTTTGTGCAGGAACAGATTGGGCAATTGCTGCCACTGCTCCCAATGTTCGACCTGGTAGAAATCATCCGGTTGGCGCACGCCCCAATACAGATGCACCGGGTGCTTGAAACCGCTGGCCCGGCAGTGCTCGATCAGGCTGTGCATCTGTGCCATACCGGTGCCAGCCGCGATCAGCACCAGCGGCCCGTCGGGCAATTCGGCCAGATGGGTATCGCCAAATGGTAGCTCGACCCGCGCCATCTGGTTGCGCTGCAACTGCTCGATCAGGCTGCGGGCGCTGTCTTCACGCACCAGCACATGCAACTCCAGCTCCCGCCCGGCGTGGGGCGCCGACGCCAGGGAAAACGCCGACTTTTCGCCGTTTTCCCGCTCGATCATCAGGTACTGGCCCGCGTGGTAGCGTACCGCCTTGCCGGCCGGCGCCCGCAGGCGCACGCGCCACACGTCGCCACCCAGGTCCACGCACTCGCTCAACTGGCAGGCAAGTTTGCGAACCGGCAACTCTCCCGGCGCCAGCACGCCATCCCACAGCACGACGCAATCTTCCAGCGGCTCGGCAATGCAGGTGTAGAACTCACCATGGTCACGCACCTCGCCGGCCTGTTGCACCCGGCCCTCGACCAACAGGGCCGCGCACACGTGGCACACGCCGTTGCGGCACGCCTGGGGGCATTCGTAGCCAAGGCGCCGTGCACCTTCAAGAATCCGCTCGCCGGGCTGCAAGTCAAGGACCGCGCCGGAAGGTTGCAGGGTTACACGCATCAATCTATTCCCAATTCTTTCCACATCGCATCGACACGCGCCGTCACGGCGTCATCCTTGACGATTACCCGGCCCCACTCGCGGGTGGTTTCACCCGGCCATTTATGGGTGGCATCCAGGCCCATCTTCGAGCCCAGGCCCGACACCGGCGAGGCGAAGTCGAGGTAGTCGATCGGCGTGTTGTCGATCATTACCGTGTCGCGCTTGGGGTCCATGCGCGTGGTAATGGCCCAGATCACGTCGTTCCAGTCCCGGGCGTTGATGTCGTCGTCGGTGACGATAACGAACTTGGTGTACATGAACTGTCGCAAAAACGACCACACACCGAGCATTACCCGCTTGGCATGGCCCGGGTACGACTTCTTCATGGTCACGATGGCCATGCGATACGAGCAACCCTCGGGCGGCAGGTAGAAGTCGGTGATTTCCGGGAACTGCTTCTGCAGGATCGGCACAAACACCTCGTTCAGCGCCACGCCGAGAATCGCCGGCTCATCAGGCGGCCGGCCGGTGTAGGTGCTGTGGTAGATCGGTTTGATCCGGTGGGTGATGCGTTCGACGGTGAACACCGGGAAGCTGTCGACTTCATTGTAGTAGCCGGTGTGGTCGCCATACGGGCCTTCATCGGCCATCTCGCCCGGATGAATCACGCCTTCGAGGATGATTTCGGCGGTGGCCGGCACTTGCAGGTCGTTGCCACGGCACTTCACCAGCTCGGTGCGGTTGCCGCGCAGCAGGCCGGCAAAGGCGTATTCGGACAGGCTGTCGGGCACCGGCGTCACGGCGCCGAGGATGGTCGCCGGGTCGGCGCCCAGGGCCACCGAGACCGGGAACGGCTGGCCGGGGTGCTTCTCGCACCACTCACGGAAGTCCAGCGCGCCACCACGGTGGCTCAGCCAACGCATGATCACTTTGTTGCGGCCGATCACTTGCTGGCGGTAGATCCCCAGGTTCTGGCGATCCTTGTTCGGGCCCTTGGTGACGGTCAGGCCCCAGGTGATCAGCGGGCCGACATCGCCGGGCCAGCAGGTCTGGACCGGAAGCATCGCCAGGTCGACATCATCGCCTTCGATGACCACTTCCTGGCAAACCGCGTCCTTGACCACCTTGGGCGCCATGGCAATGATCTTGCGAAAGATCGGCAGCTTCGACCAGGCATCCTTCAGGCCCTTGGGTGGCTCGGGCTCCTTGAGGAAGGCCAGCAGCTTGCCGATCTCGCGCAACTCGCTGACCGACTCGGCGCCCATGCCGAATGCCACCCGATCGGGTGTGCCGAACAGGTTGCCGAGCACCGGAATATCAAAACCTGTGGGGTTCTCGAACAGCAGCGCCGGGCCCTTGTTACGCAAGGTACGGTCGCAAATCTCAGTCATTTCCAGGACCGGGGACACCGGCACCTGAATACGTTTCAACTCTCCGCGCTGCTCAAGTTGCTGCACGAAATCCCGAAGATCCTTGAATTTCATTAACCATGCCACCCGTAAAATAGGCGTACATCCTACCTGCTCTGAAGGCCGCTGGCAGCTTATCGCCGCGCATTTGCGCTCGGAACTTGCTTAAAAAACCGGCGAAAAAAAATGGCGCCCCTTGGGGCGCCATTCTTTCGGACCTGAAACGTCGTATTACTTACGCTTCATCGACAGGAAGAACTCGTCGTTGGTCTTGGTGGTTTTCAGCTTGTCGATCAGGAACTCGATGGCGGCGACTTCGTCCATCGGATGCAGCAGCTTGCGCAGGATCCACATGCGCTGCAGTTCGTCATCGGCAGTCAGCAACTCTTCACGGCGGGTGCCGGAACGGTTGATGTTGATGGCCGGGAACACACGCTTTTCAGCAATGCGACGGTCCAGAGGCAGTTCCATGTTGCCGGTACCCTTGAACTCTTCGTAGATCACTTCGTCCATCTTCGAGCCGGTTTCAACCAGCGCGGTGGCGATAATGGTCAGCGAGCCGCCTTCTTCGATGTTACGCGCGGCGCCGAAGAAACGTTTCGGCTTCTCCAGGGCGTGGGCATCGACACCACCGGTCAGGACCTTGCCGGAGCTCGGGATCACGGTGTTGTAGGCACGGGCCAGACGGGTGATGGAGTCGAGCAGGATCACCACGTCCTTCTTGTGTTCGACCAGGCGCTTGGCCTTCTCGATCACCATTTCGGCAACCTGCACGTGGCGGGTTGGCGGCTCATCGAACGTCGAGGCAACCACTTCGCCGCGCACGGTGCGCTGCATTTCGGTCACTTCTTCCGGACGCTCGTCGATCAGCAGCACGATCAGGTGAACTTCAGGATTGTTACGCGCGATGTTCGCTGCGATGTTCTGCAGCATGATGGTCTTACCGGCTTTCGGCGGCGCGACGATCAGGCCACGCTGGCCCTTGCCGATCGGGGCGCACAGGTCGATGACTCGACCGGTCAAGTCTTCGGTGGAACCGTTGCCGGCTTCCATCTTCATGCGCACGGTCGGGAACAGCGGCGTCAGGTTCTCGAAGAGAATCTTGTTCTTCGCGTTCTCGGGACGATCGAAGTTGATCGTGTCGACCTTGAGCAGGGCGAAATAACGCTCGCCTTCCTTTGGAGGGCGGATCTTGCCAACGATGGTGTCACCGGTGCGCAAGTTGAAGCGACGGATCTGGCTCGGCGAGACGTAGATATCGTCTGGGCCGGCAAGATAGGAAGCGTCTGCAGAGCGAAGGAAGCCGAAGCCGTCCTGGAGAATCTCCAGCACGCCATCACCGGAGATTTCCTCGCCGCTTTTCGCGTGCTTTTTCAGCAGGGAGAAAATCACGTCCTGCTTGCGCGAACGGGCCATATTTTCTATGCCCATTTCTTCGGCCAGTTGGAGCAGGTCGGTAATCGGCTTTTGCTTGAGTTCAGTCAGATTCATATAGGAATGACGTAATCATTTATAGAGGGGGGGAATTAAGCTTTTGGCTTAATGAGGCCGCGCCGCAGAGAAGGCGACAGGATCGCGTACTAATCGAAAGGAATGCGTCGGCGACGGCTTGCAGGGGGCAGTGGAGAAACCAGTGCGGGGCCGAATGTACCACCTGAATTTCAGAGCGTCTAGCCCTGCTTCACGAAAAAGCCCCGCAATTTGCGGGGCTTTTTGACGACGCTTAGATGTTGGCGTCGAGGAATGCAGCCAGTTGCGACTTCGACAGTGCGCCGACCTTGGTGGCCTCGACGTTGCCATTCTTGAACAACATCAGGGTCGGGATACCACGCACGCCATGCTTGGCCGGGGTTTCCTGGTTTTCGTCGATGTTCAGCTTGGCAACGGTCAGCTTGCCTTCGTAGGTGGTTGCGATGTCGTCCAGGACCGGAGCGATCATTTTGCAAGGACCGCACCACTCAGCCCAGTAATCAACCAGCACCGGGCCTTGGGCCTGCAGTACTTCGGCCTCAAAGGTCGCGTCGGTGACGTGCTTGATAAGATCGTTGCTCATGGATGTCTCCGGGTTGTAAGCAAAAAAAACGTTGCCCATCATAGCCGCCCTTCCTTCGTTCAGGAAGCCGCCGCTGATTGACTCTTGCTATCACGCGTCATCATTTTCGGTATTACCGATTCAGGATGTTGCCGGCGTGACAAAGGCGATGCCCGTGCGCAGCGCCGCGTTACGCACGTGCTCCTGCATGGATTTATGTGCCGCCGCGCTGCTGCGCCGGGCCAGGGCACGGAGGATCTTGCGGTGCTCCTGCCAGGTTTCCATGGCCCGCTCCGGTCGGATGAACGGTAGTTTCTGGCTTTCCAGGAACACCTCGGCACTGGCGCTGAGGATGCTGACCATCGCCTGATTGCCACTGGCCAACAGGATGCGCTGGTGGAAAGCGAAGTCCAACCGTGCGGCCGCCTCGAAATCACCGGCCTTGAGTTCCCGGCGCATGGCCTGGACATTGTCTTCGAGCTCATCCAGCTCCTCGGTGGTCAACGTCATGGCCGCCAGCCCCGCCGCAAACCCCTCCAGGGCATAACGCAACTGGAAGATATCCAGCGGGCTGGCCTGCGCGGTAAATGGCCAGGCCACTGCGCCCAGATCGGCCTCAGGCGGCGCCTGCACAAACACGCCCTTGCCCGGCTGCACACTGACCACTCCCAGCGCACTGAGCGAAGACAAGGCCTCACGCAACGAGGCACGACTGACCCCCAATTGCAGCGCCAGGTCGCGCTGGGAAGGCAATGCATCGCCGGGGCCGAAGCCCTGTTCCTTGATGAGTTTGCGGATAGCTTGCAAGGCCGCTTCCGGTACGGCTTGGGCGATGGAATTCATGAAAAAACCCGAGGTTTCAGTCAACAGTGGGCCTAGTTGTAAAGCTATTCTCGGCAGCCGGCAAGCCACGCCCTAAAGGGGCTCGCGCGGTTTTGCCAGCGCTCGAAAAGGGTGCAAAACGAGACCTGACTGTTCAGACCAGTCAGACCGATATATGCCTGGAAAAACCTGCCTTGCAGGCGTTTCAGGGCGTCATGGCATGGGCTATGCACTGGCAAAACTCAGAAATGTCCTTCACCACTTTCGGAGAGTTGCCATGACCAAGCGTTGCAGCGCCCTGCTCACTGCCTTGTTTGCCAGCCTGATGCTTAGCCAGGCGCCTGCCCAGGCCAATGGCCTGGACGATATCGTCGCACGTGGCACCCTCAAGGTCGCCGTGCCCCAGGACTTTCCGCCGTTCGGCTCGGTTGGCCCGGATATGCAACCGCGCGGTTTGGACATCGACACCGCAAAGCTGCTGGCCGAGCAACTCAAGGTCAAGCTGGAACTCACACCGGTCAACAGCACCAACCGCATTCCATTCCTGACCACCGGCAAGGTGGACCTGGTGATTTCCAGCCTGGGCAAGAACCCGGAGCGCGAGAAGGTCATCGACTTTTCCAAGGCCTATGCGCCGTTCTATCTCGCCGTATTCGGCCCGCCGGAAGCGACCATCACCCACCTCGACGACCTCAAGGGCAAGACCATCAGCGTGACCCGGGGCGCCATTGAAGATATCGAGTTGACCGCCGTAGCGCCCAAGGAAGCCACGATCAAGCGCTTCGAAGACAACAACTCGACGATCGCCGCCTACCTCGCCGGCCAGGTGGACCTGATCGCCAGTGGCAACGTGGTGATGGTGGCGATCAGCGAGCGCAACCCCAAGCGGGTGCCGGCGCTTAAAGTCAAACTCAAGGATTCGCCAGTGTATGTCGGCGTCAACAAAAACGAGCCGGCGCTGTTGGAAAAGGTCAACCAGATCCTGGTCGCCGCCAAGGCTGACGGCAGCCTGGAAAAGAACGCAATGCAGTGGCTCAAAGAGCCATTGCCTGCCGATCTCTGAGGCGGAGCTGATTGATGGCCTATCAATTCGACTTTGTGCCGGTGCTGGCCAATACCGACCTGCTGTTGCGTGGCGCGCTGTTCACCCTGGAGCTGACCGCCATCGGTGCGATCCTGGGGGTGGCGCTGGGGATTGTCGGCGCCGTGGTGCGCGCCTGGAAAATCCAGCCGTTCTGCTGGTTCTTCGGGGTGTATGTCGAATTGATTCGCAACACACCGTTCCTGGTGCAGTTGTTCTTCATCTTCTTCGGCCTGCCGTCCCTGGGCTTGCAGATTTCCGAATGGCAGGCGGCGGTACTGGCGATGGTGATCAACCTCGGCGCCTATTCCACGGAGATCATTCGTGCCGGTATCCAGGCGATTCCTCGCGGGCAACTGGAGGCGGCGGCAGCCTTGGCCATGACGCGTTTTGAAGCGTTTCGCCATGTGGTGCTGCTGCCGGCGCTGGGCAAGGTCTGGCCGGCCCTGAGCAGCCAGATCATCATCGTGATGCTCGGCTCGGCGGTGTGTTCGCAGATCGCCACTGAAGAGTTGAGCTTTGCCGCCAACTTTATCCAGTCGCGCAATTTCCGCGCCTTTGAAACCTATGCCCTGACCACGCTGGTGTACCTGTGCATGGCGTTGATGATCCGCCAGTTGCTCAATTGGATCGGTCGCCGCTATGTAATGAGGAACAGCCGATGAGTGATTTTTCATTCTGGGACATCGTGCGCAACCTGCTGACCGGCCTGCAGTGGACGTTACTGTTGTCGCTGGTGGCGTTTATCGGCGGTGGGCTGATCGGCTTGCTGGTGATGACCCTGCGCATCAGCCCCAAGGCGCTACCGCGCAACATCGCCCGGACCTATATCGAATTGTTCCAGGGCACGCCGTTGTTGATGCAATTGTTCCTGGTGTTCTTCGGTGTCGCCTTGCTGGGGATCGATATCTCGCCGTGGCTGGCCGCCGCGATTGCCTTGACCCTGTTTACCAGCGCCTACCTGGCCGAGATCTGGCGCGGCTGTGTCGACTCCATTGCCCATGGCCAATGGGAGGCTTCCGCCAGCCTGGCGCTCAATCCTTATGAGCAACTGCGCTATGTGATCCTGCCCCAGGCCCTGCGAATTGCCGTGGCACCGACGGTGGGCTTCTCGGTGCAGGTGGTCAAGGGCACGGCGGTGACGTCGATCATCGGCTTCACCGAACTGACCAAGACCGGCGGCATGCTCGCCAACGCCACCTTCGAGCCCTTCATGGTCTACGGCCTGGTGGCGCTCGGTTACTTCCTGCTCTGCTACCCCTTGTCCCTCAGTGCCCGCTACCTGGAAAGGAGACTGCATGCCTCTGCTTAGAATATCCGCGCTGCATAAGTATTACGGCGATCACCATGTGCTCAAAGGTATCGACTTGAGTGTCGAGGAAGGCCAGGTGGTGGCGATCATCGGCCGCAGCGGCTCGGGGAAGTCTACGTTGCTGCGCACCCTCAATGGCCTGGAGTCGATCAACGACGGGGTGATTGAAGTCGACGGCGAATACCTCGATGCGGCCCGTGCCGACCTGCGCAGCCTGCGGCAAAAAGTCGGCATGGTGTTCCAGCAGTTCAACCTGTTCCCCCATTTGACCGTGGGTGAAAACGTCATGCTCGCGCCCCAGGTCGTGCAAAAGGTCACCAAGGCCAAGGCTGCGGAACTGGCACGACAGATGCTCGACCGTGTCGGCCTGGGAGAGAAGTTCGACGCGTTCCCGGATCGCCTGTCCGGCGGCCAGCAGCAACGGGTGGCCATCGCCCGCGCATTGGCAATGTCGCCCAAGGTGCTGCTGTGCGATGAAATTACCTCGGCCCTGGACCCGGAACTGGTCAACGAAGTACTCAGTGTGGTGCGCCAACTGGCCAAGGACGGCATGACCCTGATCATGGTGACCCATGAAATGCGCTTTGCCCGGGAAGTCGGCGACAAGCTGGTGTTCATGCACCAGGGCAAGGTGCATGAAGTCGGTGACCCGAAAGTGCTATTTGCCCAACCGCGCACCGCCGAACTGGCCAATTTCATTGGCTCGGTGGAGTCGCCGGGCTGACGCCAACGCCATGCGACAACCACTCGACCTGCACCTGGCCCTGGAGCGTCGTTTCGCTGCGCACAGAGAACGCGTCAACCGGCAGGAATGGGGCGATCTCCAGTTGTGCCGATAGCCGTCGGCCCGTTATCGGTACGCCAGCCGCACGGGCAATCAGGACCTGCCCGGGCACAAGCCGCTCGCTGGCGTGCGCAGGCACCGAGCTCTCGGCGACCAACTCCACGGGTCGGCCATCAAGGTGGGCGTGCCGGATATTCAGGGCAAAGGCCCCGGTGGCGCCAAACCGAAAGCCCAAAGGCCCCGCAGGTACCCCACTGAACCGTACTGCCATGGGAACGGGATCAATGCACACCACGTTCAGGAGCACGGTCCGGGTACCGTAAGACTGTGCACTGACATGTTCATCGGGCGCTTGACGCATTACGCCGTAGTCGACCCGTGGCTGGCTTAACGCCAACTGACAGGTAGCGAGACTGGCCTCGCTGGCCAATAACGCCACGACGAATAAAAGACACGGATAAATCCTGCCGATCGATTTACAACGCACGGCAGGTCGCCGAAGCAGTTTCATAAAGTTTGTCATTGGAGGGCTCTGGCTCAAGGTTCAGTTGCAGCAGGCAAGGCTTCGTAGAGCCCGGTAGCTCAACACTCAGGGTCTGTTGGGGCTGGCTGTCATTCAGGAAAATCAGGCCGTCGCCCACTACGTTGGTCAGGAAGGCCTTGTCCTGGCCAAATACTGCAGCGCCCTGGGGTAACGCACGTCCCTGCGGGTCATGGGCCGTCAACAGAACCCGACGGGCGCTGACCACCTTGAACTCCACGGAATTGAACGACCCACGAGCAGCGGCAAGCGTTTGGGTGCCGTTCTTGAGATCGACACGCTTGGGCAGGGACTGGGTCTGCACTTCGAGGTGGCTGGTGCTATAGGCCGGCAATCCAGGAATGACCGCGTGACCGCGGTAGTCGGTCCAGACCGGCCCATGGGGTGTCGAGACTTTGGCTCCCGTGATGTTTCCCACCGATAGCAGGCCGAAAGTATCCTGCACCGCGTAGGGTGAAAAGGTCAGCCCTTGTCCATGAGCCACGACGCCCCCCTGCAATTGCCCGGTGTAGGTGGTGCCTGATGCGTCCCGGTTCACCCCCGCACCCACGCGGGTGTAGCGAGGCATGACGTCTACACGACCATGCACCGCCTTCTGGCGATCCGTAAGGTCGCGCTCGGTGCCCACTTCATAGTTCACATACTCGTTGACCCGTTCCGACAGTGTTGTACCGATATCGGAGCGGCCGTTGCGCCGGCTGGCGAAAGATGTGAGGCGGCGATCATCGCCAAACGGCACACTGACTTGCAGGCGCACCGACAGCCCTTCGGAGGGAAGTTCCTCGTTGACGGCATAACGGCGCTTTCGCCGGCGCGACGGACCGGTCTGCGAGTCGGCGACGAGTGCGACATCGACGTCGTCGAAACGCTTGGTCCACGACGCGAACACATGCTCGGTGCTCTGCCCGTCAAATTGCGCGTTATGGGAGTAGGTGACGGAGAGCGTACCCAAAACCGGCGCGGCCCAACTCAGTCCGGCGGTGTACTGGCGCTGAAAACGCGTGTCCAGAAGATCGTTGGTCGAGGCTGTGCCGACCTCCAGGACATCACGGTAACCTCGACTCTGGGTGGTGGCACTCAGGCTTGCCTCAACACCCGCGCCCAACGGGCTACCCAGCGACACGGAGTTGCGTGTCCCGCCCACACCGCGAACCTTATCGCGGGACCGATTGTGTCGTGCACTCACTGAAACCCGTTGGAAAAAGACACGACTCAACGTGCCACCTGCCGCGTGGTATTCATCTGTCCCCAATAAACCGAGCCCCAGGGCTGTGCCTGCGCCCAAATCCCAGGTGCCGCTGCCCATCGCCACCACCGGTTGCTCCCTGTTGCTGGCGATGGTTTCCCGCACCTTGCCCAGCGCAAAGTCGAAACCAGGTTGCACGGGCACGTAGGCACCGAAAGACGCCGCAGGCACCACGAAACTGCGTTTGCCTCCCCGCGTACCGATGACACTCACGTCCAGGTCGCTGGTACCATTGAGCAGTGGCAGGTCCGTCAGGCGAAAAGGCCCTTCGGGCACCAGGGTCGAATGGATCAACACCCCGGACTGGCGCACCTCAACCCTTGCCTGGCTATGGGCCAAGCCTTCGACCACTACACCGTTGGTGCTCCCGACACGGGCGACACCATCAGGAAAGAGCTGGAACCCCGAGAGCTGGAGGCCGCCAAATACCGGGTTCCTGCTGGAAATCTGACCCGCCTGGAAGGTCGACTTCAAGGCCGCGAAATCTCGCTGGGCATAGGCGTACACATGTTCGCTGCTACCCTTGCCGTTATCGGAAACATAGAACTGCCGACTGCGCACAATCCAGTTGCCAAGATTGAAGCCCGCCTCGGTATAGGCCGAGACAAAACGGTTGGAGTCGCCGCGCGCATGGTTATCGAATCCAAGCACATCGTAATTGAGCATGGCGGCCGTACCGCCCTGGCTGAAACTGCCAGCCTCCCACTCGGGTTCACGCAACGATTGCGTAGGTACCACCAGGGACACCTCGTCACTACCGGGGCGCAATCTCACCAACGTCGCCGGGAACTCGCCAAGGAAATCGTGACACGCCTGGTCGGCCGTCACACCAGCCTGCAAGACCGCAGGCGGCACCCGCAAACCAGCTTTGTCCAGTAACCCCCGGGTAAAACACAGTTGGCCCTGGTAATCGAACCGGGCATCCACCAAGCCTAGCGCCGCGCCATTGACCCGCAGCCCGACCACCTGGACACCTTCGCGAAAACGCGCCGCGCTGCGGAAATAGTCCGAAACTTTTGGATCAATGCCATGAGTGGTCAGGGCTGCCAGGTCAAACCCTTCCCCCAACTCGATGGCCAATGCATCCCCATGATGCCCAAAAAGGGTTGCCAACCCCATGAACAGCCCCGAATAACAGGCGCCGCCCACTCCCTTGCCCACCACTCGGTTAAATCCCATGATCGGCAACATCTGCGCTGTAGCTGTCAACGGTGAACCCGTACACCGTGGCGGGCTGCAATACGACCGAGGTAACGCCCGCCAGTGGCCCCTGGGCATCAACCGCCAGTACTTCACCTGGCAGGATGTAACTGCGCGGCAAGGTTGCCAACGTTTTCCCCGGGAGCAGTTGCAACTCCAGCGCCAACCGCACCACATACGCACTGTCGTTATGAACGGCCAGCCCATTGCCCTGGCGCTTCCATTTCAACAACTCCCAGGGTGCCTGGTGCTTGGCCAACCCCTTGGGATGCAGGATCAGCGGTAAATTCTGCCGCAGGGTAAAGCCAATGGTCGCCCCACCAGGGCTGCGGGCCTGTGGAATGCCTTCAAAGGAAACACGTTTCAATCGTTGGGTCTTGAGCGGCGTGCCAGATGTATTGATAAAACGAACCAACTGGGTCTCACCGGCTTCGACCCGGGTAATCGGTGGCGTGACGATCAGCAGTGGCTCTTTATCCTCCGGTATATTCTCGATCACCGAGTGAAGTAGTGCGGGCCCCGGATCTGTGTTCTTGATATTGATCGTCGCTTCACCGTTCTCCTCATACAGCACGACAACCGTTGTTTCGGGTTGCATACCATCGGCCACCGCCATGCCACTTGCGCAAAACAATAATATTGCACACCACGATAGCGTCACACCTGCTTTCAAAAAACAACTCACTGTGTTTTCTCCGCAACGATCAAGACAAATAGCAAACGCACAGAAAAACAGCCGACAAGTCCCGAAAGCGTCATGACACTTTTCGTTTCAATATCGGCTGTTACTAGAGGTTTAGATGTAACTAAGCACTAAGGTGGCGCGGCCATCCAGCGTCACATCACGGGTGAGGTCCAGGTCTTGCGCTTTGTTAATGACCGCCATCACTTCAATGATGCCCGTGAGCTGAGCAATGGATGCGGGGGTTATGCTCGCACCATTACGCCACGAGTACTGGGTAGGCGCTTGTGCGACTTTTCCGTCACTGTTCTGCCAGGCGCCGGTGCTGACCCGCATGATCGGACTCAACGTGAGACCTGAAGACCTCAGATCTCGCAGAGTGACCGAGTACCCCCCGGTACGTCGGGACGATACAGCGCCCAACCCGAAGTTCTGCGCTTCGGTATAGCCGCCGCCGAGAATGCCAGTGACCTTGCTGCCCGCCTGCAAATCGGTCAGGGTCAGGCCGAACTTGGCCGGGGTGGTACCGCAGTTGACAACCAACGATGTGGTTTGCGGTGAGCGAGGATTGAAGCTGGTCTGGGACAACTCACCGGAACGGATAACCCCATAGTCGATGATGCCACTATTACCCAAGCTCAAATTGCAGGCTGCGGGCGTGATCGTCCCCCGCACTACCAACTGAGCAACGTTTGTTGCCTGAGCGCCAATACTTGCAGCCAGGCAAATAACACCCATCGTCAAACCCAATACTTTTTTCATGATCGACCTGTCGTTAGAAAGTGTTCAGGCATTACTTCTTTAATAACCAGGCAATTCCTTCGTCGCCATTAGTTCCTCCCTGAAACACAAAGCTATAAATAAATAACACCACGGCATCATTGCCGACCGACAGTTTCACCTTCGACTCACTCAATAAATATAAGACGACACCCAGAACTCTGTGGGACTCGTTTAAAACAACTGACTCTTTTACCACCCACCAAAGTAGTCCAGAGCAGATTAAGGATGAGTATAATTAACTACTCCTGTAGGAAATTATATAATCTCCAAAATTCTCTAAAAGTCTTTTAGTTCCCTACACCCCACTAAAGATATGTCATCGGTCATCCGGAAACTTTCCCTACATTTCCTACAAAACTTGATCAAGAGCAGGCGTAGGACAAATCACCGAGCACTACGCGTTGGCGTCAGCGTTTGATCGTGGCACGATGGCAAGGTTATCGACCGAGATCCCCTACCCATGCCGCAATCCCAAGCCAAGAATCTGTCCCTGATCGCCGCCATCGACCTGGGCTCCAACAGCTTTCACATGGTCGTGGCCAAGGCCCAGAACGGTGAGATCCGCATCCTTGAGCGGCTCGGCGAAAAGGTACAACTGGCTGCCGGGATCGACGATGAGCGCAAGCTCAACGAAGAATCCATGCAGCGCGGGCTCGACTGCCTCAAGCGTTTTGCCCAACTGATCAACGGCATGCCCCAGGGCGCCGTGCGAATCGTCGGTACCAACGCATTGCGCGAAGCGCGTAACCGTGGCGAATTCATCCGCCGCGCCGAGGAGATCCTCGGGCACCCGGTGGAAGTCATCTCCGGGCGTGAAGAAGCACGCCTGATCTATCTCGGCGTTTCCCACACGCTGGCCGATACCCCCGGCAAACGCCTGGTGGCCGACATTGGCGGTGGCAGCACCGAGTTCATCATCGGCCAGCGCTTCGAGCCGCTGCTGCGCGAAAGCCTGCAAATGGGTTGCGTCAGCTACACCCAGCGCTATTTCAAGGACGGCAAGATCACCCCGGCCCGCTACGCCCAGGCGTACACGGCGGCGCGGCTGGAGATCATGAGCATCGAGCATGCCCTGCACCGCCTGACCTGGGATGAAGCCATCGGCTCATCCGGCACCATCCGCGCCATCGGCCTGGCCCTGAAGGCTGGCGGCCACGGCACCGGCGAGGTGAATGCCGAAGGCCTGGCCTGGCTCAAGCGCAAGCTGTTCAAGCTCGGCGATGCCGAGAAAATCGACTTCGAGGGCATCAAGCCCGATCGCCGGACCATCTTCCCGGCCGGTCTGGCGATCCTTGAGGCCATCTTCGACGCCCTAGAACTGCAACGCATGGACCACTGCGATGGTGCCCTGCGTGAAGGCGTGCTCTACGACCTGCTGGGCCGCCATCATCATGAAGATGTGCGTGAGCGCACCCTCGGCTCACTGATGGAGCGCTACCACGTCGACCTGGAGCAGGCGGCGCGGGTGGAGCGCAAGGCGCTGCATGCGTTTGACCAGGTCGCCGAGGATTGGGACCTGCAGGACGGGGTCTGGCGTGAACTGCTGGGCTGGGCAGCCAAGGTCCATGAAGTGGGTCTGGATATCGCCCACTACCATTACCACAAGCACGGCGCGTACCTGATCGAGCACTCCGACCTGGCGGGCTTTTCCCGGGAAGACCAGCAGATGCTGGCGCTGCTGGTGCGCGGTCATCGCCGCAATATTCCCAAGGACAAGTTCGCCGAGTTCGGCGCCGAGGGCATCAAGCTGATTCGCCTGTGCGCCCTGCTGCGCTTTGCGATCCTGTTCCACCACATCCGTGGCACCCAGCAGATGCCGCAGGTCACCTTGCGCGCCAATGGTGACAGCCTGGATGTGGTATTCCCCGAAGATTGGCTGGACGAGAACCAACTGACCCAGGCGGATTTTGCCCAGGAAGCCGAGTGGCTGACGCGAGTGGGTTTAAGCCTGAACGTGTGCTGATCCCTAGACGCTCTCGGCCGACGACAACATCGGCGCGCCAGGCAGGAACGCCGGCTCGCGGATAGCCTGCGATGCCTGTTCATAGCCATACGCAACCGAGAGCAGTGTGGCTTCACTGTTGCTCGTACCCGCAAAGTGCAACGCGGTTGGCATGCCCTCATCATCCATGCCCGAGGGCACCGATATGCCGGGGTAGCCAGCTGCCGCGGCAAAGAAATAACTGTCTGAACGAAAACTCGACAGCACCGCGTCCAGCTTATGCTCCTTCAGTGGCTTATCGAAGATATCCCTGAAAATCGGGAGAACAGCCTCCCACAGCTGCTCCCGTTGCTCATCCGTCACCGCCAGGCTGTTGATGTGTTCCAGCAGCGCCTGGTCCGGCTCTCCGGCTCGCCTGTCACGCTCGTTGAACGCAATAAGCTCGGCCAACGACTTCACCGACAACCCTTGCCTGCCAGCTAGGTAGCCGTCGATTTTTTGCTTGAGCCCTGCAAAAAGCGCATCGTTGTATTGATCGTACGTCTCTGGCGCCACATCAGCGTCCAGGCTGGCTATTGGCACAAGGACTGCCCCCTTGGCCACCAGCAATCTGATCGCGTCCTCGAAATACTGCCTATCCGCGCGCCTGGCCGGGTCCCTGGCCTGCTCTGGCGACAACTCAGGCACCGGCGTGTAGCCAATGCGTTTGCCCTGCAAGGCATCGGGCGTCAACCCGGCGGTGTAGACCGTTGTTTCGACCATGGCGTTTAGCGCTTCGCCAGCATCGCGCACGTTACGCGTAAACGTGCCCACCGAGTCCAGTCTTGAGCTGGTCATCACCCCCTCGGTACTCACCAGTCCGGCCGTGGTTTTCAAACCGAGCACACCGTTGTAGGCCGCCGGCGCAATGATCGAACCGTTGGTCTCGATGCCCAATGCGAGCGGGACAAGTCCCTGGGCTACCGCCACGGCCGATCCAGTACTCGACCCCGCCACCTGCCCACCCAGTCGATGAGGGTTAAGGGTTTGCCCGCCACGGGAGCTCCAGCCATCAACCGGTACGCTGGAGCGAAAGTTGGACAGCTCACTCATATTGGTTTTACCCACGATCACTGCACCCGCCTTGAGCAAGTTATCCACGACCTTGGCGTTTTTTGTCGTCGGCGAACCTAGCAGCGCACGGGAACCCGCACTGGTGTGCATTTTTCCGCGGGTTTCGAATACATCTTTCAGGGCAATCGGCACACCGTGCAAAAAGCCGCACACCCCGCCGCGGTTACGCTCCTGATCGCGCGCCCGCGCCTGCTCAAGCGCATCGGGGTTGATCTGCACAAACGCGTTGCCGCCTTGCAAGCCATGATCGATGTTTGCGATGTTTTTCAACGAGTCCCGCACCAGAGACTCAGACGTCACCGCCGCCCGGGCCATGTCGCGCGACATGGCCTGCGCACTGCGGTAGCCCTTCGGCGGCGAGGTCAATGCCTCGTAAAGCCCCGCTGCTCCCAACCCGATTCCTATGCCTGATCCCATCATCGAAAAATCCTCAACTGCCATGTACAGGCTATCGCCTGATAGCCAGAGGTCAGTCTAGGAACGGGAACATACAACCCCCAACCTGGCAAATCCGACAGGCTTGTCCGATTTCTCAGTGGTGGATGTAGGCGGGAAACATGGAAGCGGACCTGCCCGCTTCCATGAGGGGAGCGTCAACGAACGGCCAGCACCGGGCTGCCGAGCCGCTCCAGCAACGTCGCCTGCGCACTGCGCGGGTTCTGGTTGCCGGTCGGCGTGTTGCGCACGTAGCGCCCATCCGACTGCAGGCTCCAGCTGTGGGTGTTATCGGTGAGATAACTCTCCAGCTCTTTCTTGACCCGCATGATCAGCTTCTTGCCTTCCACCGGGAAGCAGGTCTCCACACGCTTGTCGAGGTTGCGCTCCATCCAGTCGGCGCTGGAGAGGAACATCTGCTCCTCGCCGCCGTTGAGGAAGTAGAACACCCGCGTGTGCTCCAGGAAGCGGCCGATGATCGAACGCACGTGAATATTGTGCGACACCCCGGCAATGCCCGGGCGCAGGCAGCACATGCCACGCACCACCAGGTCGATGCGCACACCGGACTGGCTGGCCTTGTACAGCGCGCGGATGATCTTCGGATCGGTCAGCGAGTTGAACTTGGCGATGATATGCGCCGGCTTGCCGTCGAGGGCGAACTGGGTCTCGCGGGCAATCATGTCGAGCATGCCCTTTTTCAGGGTGAACGGCGCATGCAGCAGCTTCTTCATGCGCAACGTCTTACCCATGCCGATCAATTGGCTGAACAGTTTGCCGACGTCTTCGCACAAGGCATCGTCGGAGGTCAGCAGGCTGTAGTCGGTGTAGAGCTTGGCGTTGCCGGCGTGGTAGTTACCGGTACCCAGGTGCGCGTAACGCACGATTTCACCGGCTTCGCGACGCAGGATCAGCATCATCTTGGCGTGGGTCTTGAAGCCGACCACACCGTAGATCACCACCGCACCGGCCGCTTGCAGGCGGCTGGCCAGTTGCAGGTTGGATTCTTCATCGAACCGCGCACGCAGCTCGATCACCGCCGTGACTTCCTTGCCGTTACGCGCGGCATCCACCAGCGCATCGACGATTTCCGAGTTGGCGCCGCTGCGGTACAGGGTCTGGCGCACGGCCAGGACGTGTGGGTCCTTGGCAGCCTGGCGCAACAGGTCGACCACCGGGGTAAACGACTCGAACGGGTGCAGCAGCAAGATGTCCTGCTTGCTGACCACGCTGAAGATGTTCTCGCTGTTTTGCAGCAGTTTCGGGATCTGCGGGGTGAATGGCGTGTATTGCAGCTCCGGATGGCTGTCCAGGCCAGTAATGCTGAACAGGCGCGTCAGGTTCACCGGGCCATTGACCTGGTACAGCTCGGTCTCGGCCAGGTTGAACTGCTTGAGCAGGTAGTCCGAGAGATGTTTTGGGCAGGTGTCCGCCACTTCCAGGCGTACTGCATCGCCATAACGGCGGGAGAACAGCTCACCGCGCAAGGCGCGGGCCAGGTCTTCGACGTCTTCGGTATCCACGGCCAAATCGGCGTTACGGGTCAGGCGGAACTGGTAGCAGCCCTTGACCTTCATGCCCTGGAACAGGTCATCGGCGTGGGCGTGGATCATCGACGAAAGGAATACATAGTTATCGCCAGCCCCCCCTACCTCTTCCGGTACCTTGATGATCCGTGGCAACAGGCGCGGCGCCGGGATGATCGCCAGGCCCGAATCACGACCAAAGGCATCGATCCCTTCGAGTTCGACGATAAAGTTCAGGCTCTTGTTCACCAGCAGCGGGAACGGGTGTGTCGGGTCGAGGCCAATCGGGGTGATGATCGGCGCGATTTCGTCACGGAAATAGCGACGCACCCAGGTCTTGAGCTTGACGGTCCAGTTGCGCCGACGGATGAAGCGCACCTGATGCTTTTCCAGCTCCGGCAACAAAATGTCGTTGAGGATGGCGTATTGGCGATCCACATGACCGTGCACCAGTTCGCTGATGCGGGCCAGTGCCTGGTGCGGCTGCAAACCGTCGGCGCCGGCCTGTTCGCGGGCAAAGGTGATCTGTTTCTTGAGGCCGGCAACACGAATCTCGAAGAACTCATCCAGGTTGCTGGAGAAGATCAGCAGGAACTTCAAGCGCTCCAACAGCGGGTAGGACTCATCCAGCGCCTGTTCCAGCACGCGGATGTTGAATTGCAGTTGCGACAGCTCGCGATGGATATACAGGCTGCTGTCATCCAGGTTCGGAATCACGATAGGCGGTGCCGCCACCATCGGCTCCGCGAGCACGACAGGCTGCTCAGGTGCAAGCTCCGGCGGGGTTTCGGCGACTTGTTCAACCACCGGATGCGCATCTTTTACGGCAACGTCTGTGAGTCCTTCGGTATTCATCGAGTGTTCCTGTGAGGGCTATTGTTGCTCTCTAAGCAATTGGGCGGCACGGGCGGCAAAGTAAGTCAGGATGCCATCAGCCCCCGCACGTTTAAAGGCGGTAAGGGATTCCAGGATGACTCCTTCACTCAACCAGCCATTTTGAATCGCAGCCATGTGCATGGCGTATTCACCACTGACCTGATAGACAAAGGTCGGCACCTTGAATTCCTCCTTGACCCGATAAAGGATGTCCAGGTACGGCATGCCGGGCTTGACCATCACCATATCGGCACCTTCGGCCAGGTCCGCCGCCACTTCGTGCAGGGCTTCATGGCTGTTGGCCGGGTCCATCTGGTACGAGGCCTTGTTGGCCTTGCCCAGGTTCAACGCCGAGCCGACCGCATCGCGGAACGGGCCGTAGTAGGCGCTGGCGTACTTGGCCGAATAGGCCATGATCCGCACATTGACATGGCCGGCCAGCTCCAAGGCTTCGCGAATCGCCTGGATCCGACCGTCCATCATGTCCGACGGGGCCACCACCTGGGCGCCCGCTGCGGCATGGGACAGCGCCTGCTTGACCAATGCGTCGACGGTGATGTCGTTCTGCACGTAGCCTTCTTCATCCAGAATGCCATCCTGCCCGTGGGTGGTGAACGGGTCCAGCGCCACGTCAGTGATCACCCCAAGCTCAGGGAAACGCTCGCGCAGGGCGCGGGTCGCGCGCTGGGCAATACCTTCGGGGTTCCAGGCCTCGGCGGCATCCAGGGACTTGAGCCCGGCCGGCGTGACCGGAAACAGCGCCAGCGCCGGGATCCCCAACTCGACCCACTGCGCCGCTTCTTGCAAAAGCAGATCAATGGTCAAACGCTCGACACCCGGCATCGAGGCCACCGCTTCCCGGCGATTTTCACCGTCCAGCACAAACACCGGCAGGATCAGATCATCCACCGTCAGGACATTTTCACGAACCAGACGGCGAGAAAAGTCATCACGACGGTTGCGGCGCAGGCGGGTAGCGGGAAACAGGCGTTGGGCGGGGGTAAAGCTCACGGCAGACTCCTGAGCCCGGCTTGACGGGCGAGCGTGACAGTTATAAGCGGCCATTATGACGAAGGAATGACAGTTGTGCTTACTCATACAACCGGCATGCGACCTGTCGCCGCATTCATGGTTTCTGTAGGAAATGTTCACTTTGTGACACATCTCGATACTTTCATGAATGTTCACGAAGGCGTAGGCTGCGCGTTCATTTCGCCAGCACCCAGACAATGCTCCAACAATTTCTGAATGACTTTGGCTACTTTGCCCTCTTCCTGGGGACGTTCTTCGAAGGTGAGACCATTCTGGTGCTCGCGGGCTTCCTGGCGTTCCGCGGATACATGGATATCAACGTGGTGGTGGTGGTTGCGTTCTTCGGCAGCTATGCCGGCGACCAGCTCTGGTATTTCATGGGCCGTAAACATGGGCGCAAATTGCTGGCGCGCAAGCCGCGCTGGCAACTGCTGGGCGATCGGGCGCTGGAGCATATCCGCCGGCATCCGGATATCTGGGTCCTGAGTTTCCGCTTCGTGTATGGCCTGCGCACAGTGATGCCCGTGGCCATTGGCCTGTCAGGCTACCCGCCGGGACGCTATCTGTTGCTCAACGGCATTGGCGCGGCGATCTGGGCGGCAGCGCTGGGCGCGGCGGCCTACCACTTCGGCGCCGTGCTCGAAGGCATGCTGGGCAGCGTCAAGAAGTACGAGCTGTGGGTGCTCGGCGCCTTGCTCTTGCTCGGTCTGGGCTTATGGTTACGCCGGCGCATCCGTAATGCCCGCCTGGCGCGGGAAAACTGCGCCGCCGAGAAAGCCCAGTTGGCGCAGGTACAGGCCGAAGCGAAAAAGCCCGAGTCTACGACACCCGCCGAGTAAGTCGGACCGATGAGGCACCGCCTGCGGCAATGCGCTGGCCAAGGCAGCTTGTGCCACCCACTCTCGGTGCGCCGGGTATCACTGCACCATTGCGCATAGAACTGCAGGTTGGCCCACGGCGGGTTCCAACTGGCCAGCGGCGTGGCCACGCCAAAGATCACCGCCTCGTTTTCGTCCTCCTCCTGTGAAGGAGCAAAAACCATGGGCAAATCCGGTCAATTATTGTTACATCAAGATTAGGTGCAATGGCCGGATGCCCTATTGGCAATGAGCGACAAATAAGTAGACATTTAACGCCATAAATCAGGAGAAATGCCCATGAGCAAAAAGATTGCAGTGATCCTTTCCGGCTGTGGCGTGTACGACGGCGCTGAAATCCATGAAAGTGTGATCACTTTGTTGCGCCTGGACCAGCGCGGCGCTCAGGTTCAGTGCTTTGCCCCGAACATTGCGCAACACCATGTGATCAACCATCTCACCGGCGAAGAAATGCCCGAGTCACGCAATGTGCTGGTGGAGTCGGCGCGCATAGCGCGGGGTGAAGTGAAGGATATTCGCGAAGCCAACGTTGAAGAGTTCGACGCGCTGATCGTGCCCGGTGGGTTTGGCGCAGCCAAGAACCTGTCGAACTTTGCCGTTGAAGGCGCTGGTTGCAGCGTCAACCCGGACGTACTGGCGCTGGCCGAAGCCTTTGCCGAAGCGGGCAAGCCCGTGGGGCTGATCTGCATCTCGCCGGCGCTGGCAGCGAAGATCTACGGCCCAGGCGTGGTGTGCACCATCGGCAACGATGCTGGCACGGCAGCAGCCCTGGACAAGATGGGCGCCACCCACCAGGAATGCGCGGTGGACGAGATCGTCGAAGACAAGGCGCGCAAACTGGTGAGCACACCGGCCTACATGTTGGCCAAAAACATCAGCGAAGTGGCCTCAGGCATCAACAAGTTGGTGGACCGGGTGCTGGAACTGACCCACGAGAACGACGCCTGACCCGCCCCCTGTAGGAGCCCGGCTTGCCGGCGATAGCATCACCTCGGTGTCACTGACAGACCGAGGCGTCTGCATCGCAGGCAAGCCAGCTCCTACAGAAGCCGGCACCGGCGATCAGGCCACCCGGCGCTTCTCGGCCAGCCGGCTGCGGCTGTACAACACCACAATCGCAATGATCGCCACTGCCTGGGCACTCAACGAATACGCATCGGCATGGATGCCCAGCCAGTCAAAGTCAAAGAACGCCACCGGCCGGGTGCCGAAGATACCGGCCTCCTGCAACGCCTTGACGCCATGCCCGGCGAACACCACCGACAGCGCGCACAGCAGCGCCGCGTTGATCCCGAAGAACAGCGCCAATGGCAGCTTCGCCGAGCCGCGCAGGATGATCCACGCCAACCCCATCAATAGCACCAGCGCCGTGGCGCCACCGGCCAGGACGGCGTTGTGTCCGGCGGGGCCGGCCTGTAGCCACAGGGTTTCGTAGAACAGGATCACTTCGAACAGTTCGCGGTATACCGAGAAGAACGCCAGTATCGCAAAACCAAAACGCCCACCACCGCCCACCAGACTGCTCTTGATGTAGTCCTGCCAGGCGGCCGCGTGGCGGCGGTCGTGCATCCACACACCCAGCCACAGCACCATCACGCTGGCAAACAGCGCCGTGCAGCCTTCCAGCAACTCGCGCTGGGCGCCGCTGACGTCAATCACATAGGCCGCCAGGGCCCAGGTCGCTGCACCGGCCACCAATGCCAGGGCCCAACCGACGTTGACGCTGCGCACCGCCGACTGCTGGCCGGTGTTACGCAGGAAGGCGAGAATCGCCGCCAGTACCAGAATCGCCTCCAGCCCTTCACGCAGCAGAATCAGCAAGCCCGAGATGTAGCTCAACGACCAGCTCAGGCCATCGCCGCCCAACAAGCCGGCAGCTTCAGTGAGTTTGCCCTTGGCCACGTCCAGGCGCTGCTGGACTTGCTCGATCGGCAGAGCGTCCTGCAACGACTGCCGATAGGCCATCAAGGCTTTCTCAGTGTCCTTGCGCACGTTGGCATCGACGTTATCCAGGGAGCTTTCTACCAGCTCGAAGCCTTCCAGATACGCGGCTACCGACAGGTCGTAGGCCTGTTCATGCTCGCCACTGCGAAACGCCGCCAGGCTCTTATCCAGCGTGGCAGCGGTGTAGTCCAGCAATTGCGCCGGGCCACGCTGGACCTGCGGCGGCTGCGCCCGTTGCGCACGGAATACACGCACGGCGTCCGGGCCTTCGGCGGCCAGCACTTCTTCCGGAGTCTGGCGGGCCAGGTCCGCCAGGTTGAAGGATTTTTCGCTTTTCGCCGCAGCCGGGTCAGCGGTGAAGCCCGCGATGTAGGTCGCCAGGTCCCAGCGCTGACGGTCATCCAACTGGTCGGCGAACGACGGCATATCGGTGCCTTCGACGCCCAGGCCCAGGGTGTTGTAGATGCCGTAGAGGCTCAGGCGGTCCAGGCGCTGCGCATCGCGCAGGTTGGCCGGCGGCGGTGTCATGCCGACACCGGCCGGGCCATCGC
>NZ_CVTS01000016.1:0-232 GCF_900004755.1 Pseudomonas sp. 25 R 14
GCAAGATCACCTACACCGCCACGCTTTCTAATAAAGCGGATACAGACGTCACCCTGACTCTGGATAACAAACAAACCATCACCATCAAGGCCGGTGAAACGGTCGGTACCGTGACGGTTGATGCGCCAGGCGATGACGTGTTCATCGACAAGAGCACCCAGACGGTCCAGATCACCGGCACCGCTGGTGGCAACTTCGAGAAATTGGAAGTGGCCGGTAACGGCGCAACGAC
>NZ_CVTS01000054.1:0-13208 GCF_900004755.1 Pseudomonas sp. 25 R 14
TGACCGCCGAGCGCTTCCTGCCCAACCCGTATGGCGAGCCGGGCGGGCGTTTCTACCGTACTGGCGACCTGGCGCGGTATCGCGCGGACGGGGTAATCGACTACATCAGCCGGATCGACCATCAGGTGAAGATCCGCGGTTTCCGTATCGAACTGGGCGAGATCGAAGCACGTTTGCTGGAACACGCCGAGGTACGCGAAGCGGTGGTGGTGGCCCAGGACGGTGCGCAAGGACCGGTGCTGGTCGGCTACCTGGTGGCGCCCGAGGCGTCAGAAGACACCTTGCGCGAAGCGCTGAAACACAGCCTGCACCAACAACTGCCGGACTACATGGTGCCGCAGTACTGGCTGTTCATGGAGCGCCTGCCCCTGACGCCCAACGGCAAGCTGGACCGCAAGGCCCTGCCCAAGCCGGACGCCAGCCAGGTGCAGAAGACCTATGTGGCGCCGAGCACCGAACGGCAGCGGCAAGTGGCGCAGATCTGGCAAGAAGTGCTCAAGCTTGCGCAGGTGGGCCTGGCGGACAACTTCTTCGAACTGGGCGGGCACTCGTTGCTGGCCACCCAGGTCATGTCGCGGGTGCGGCAGTTGCTGAACGCTGAAGTACCGCTGCGTACGTTGTTTGAACACAGCACCTTGCAGACCTTTGTCCAGGCCTTGGGTGAGGAACAGGCTTGTTCGGCACCGTCCTTGTTGCCTGTGCCTCGGGACCAGGTATTGCACCTGTCCTATGCCCAGGAGCGGCAGTGGTTCCTCTGGCAGTTGGAGCCGCAGAGCGTCGCCTACAACCTGCCTCTGGCCCTGCGCCTGCAAGGGCACTTGGACGTGCTGGCACTGGAGCGCAGCTTCAATAACCTGATTGCCCGCCATGAAATCCTGCGGACAGGGTTTGCGCAGAATGACCTGCAGGTGTTGCCGGTGATTCATGCCCAGGCCGGCCTGCAACTGGAGGTGCAGGCGTTGGACAACGTGGACGGGCTCGATGCTGCGGTGGACGCCGAAGCTCATCGCCCATTCGACCTCAAACACGACGCCTTGCTGCGAGTGAAACTGCTGCGCCTGGGGGCTGACGAGCATGTCCTGATTCTCACCCAGCACCACATTGTCTCCGATGCCTGGTCGATGCAGGTGATGGTCGACGAACTGGTTGAAACCTATGCCGCCTACAGCCAAGGGCAAGCGCCGAGTCTGCCGGCACTGCCATTGCAGTACCTCGACTATGCGCAATGGCAACGGCAGTGGATGGAAGACGGCGAACAAGCACGGCAACTGGCCTACTGGACCGACAAGCTGGGCGGCGAGCAACCCGTATTGGCACTGCCCACCGATTATCCACGGCCGAGTGTGCAGAGCTTTGCCGGCGCGAGCCAGGTGGTGACATTGCCGACCAGCCTGCTGCACTCACTCAAGGCCCTGGCCCAGCGTGAGCAGGTGACGCTGTTTATGCTGCTGCTGGCCTCGTTCCAGACGTTGCTGCACCGCTACAGCGGGCAAAACGACATTCGTGTCGGCGTGCCCATCGCCAACCGTAACCGGGTGGAGATCGAGCGTCTGATCGGCTTCTTCGTCAATACCCAGGTGCTCAAGGCCGAGGTGGACGGGCAGGGTACCTTCAGCGAGTTGCTCGATCAGGTCAAACAGACCGCCCTGCAGGCCCAGGCCCATCAGGACCTGCCGTTCGAACAACTGGTGCAAGCGTTGCAGCCGGAGCGCAGCCTGAGCCATAGCCCGCTGTTCCAGGTGATGTACAACCACCTCGGCGAAGGCCGCAAAGGGGTCGATATTGCCTTGCCGGGCCTGAGCCTATCGGGGCTTGAAGCCCGCGGCCGGACGACACAGTTCGATCTGAACCTGGAAACCTACGAGGCGCACGAGCAGTTGGTCGCGACCCTGACCTATGCGGTTGACCTGTTTACACCGCACAGCATGGCGCAACTGCTCGGCCACTGGCAGAACCTGCTGCACGCCATTGTTGCCGACCCGACGCAGCGGGTTGGCGTGTTGCCGCTGCTGGCCGAGGCCCAGGCTCAACAAGTGCTGCTGGGCTGGAACCAGACTCAGGCCGAGTACCCGCTGCATCTGGGCGTTCACCAGTTGATCGAGGCGCAGGTCGAGCGCACGCCAGAGGCCATCGCCCTGGTGTTCGGCGACACACAATTGAGCTATGCCCAACTGGATGCCCGCGCCAACCAATGGGCCCAGCGCCTCAGCGGCTTGGGGGTTGGCACCGATGTGCTGGTCGGCGTGGCGGCGGAGCGTTCGCTGGAGATGGTCATTGGCTTGCTTGCCGTGCTCAAGGCCGGCGGCGCTTATGTCCCGCTCGATCCCGAGTATCCGCAGGAACGCCTGAGCTACATGATGCAAGACAGTGGTATCGGCCTGTTGTTGACCCAGGCTCACCTGCGCGAACAACTGCCGATTCCTCAAGGGGTGCAGCTGCTTGATCTCGGTGAGTCGGTGGCAACCTTCAGTACCGAGCGACTGCAGCGCGAGCTGGACCCGCAAAGCCTGGCGTATGTGATCTACACCTCCGGCTCCACCGGGCAACCCAAAGGTGCCGGCAACCGGCATGCGGCACTGACCAACCGTCTGTGCTGGATGCAGGAAGCCTATGCACTGGATGCAACGGACGCGGTGTTGCAGAAAACCCCGTTCAGCTTTGACGTTTCGGTGTGGGAGTTCTTCTGGCCGCTGATGACCGGTGCGCGCCTGGTGGTGGCTGAGCCAGGTGCGCATCGTGATCCGGGCGCCCTGGTCGAACTGATCAATCAGCACGCCGTGACCACGCTGCACTTTGTGCCCTCGATGCTCCAGGCCTTCCTGCTGGACGCCCGCGCGGCCAGTTGCGCAGGCTTGCGCCAGGTGATTTGCAGCGGTGAAGCGTTACCGGTGGAAGCTCAGCAGCAGGTATTCAAACAACTGCCGCAGACTCGCTTGTACAACTTGTATGGCCCAACCGAAGCCGCCATCGACGTGACGCATTGGCAATGCGTCGATGAGGGGCGCGACAGCGTGCCGATCGGTCAACCGATTGCCAACCTGGGCACCTATATCCTCGGCCCGGAGCTGGAACCGTTGCCCGTGGGTGTGGCGGGTGAGTTGTACCTGGGAGGCGAAGGCCTGGCTCGCGGTTACCACCGCCGCCCGGCGCTGACCGCCGAGCGTTTTGTGCCGAACCCGTATGGCACCGGGCGCTTGTACCGTACCGGTGACCTGGCGCGGCATCGGGCCAGCGGGGTGATCGAGTACCTCGGGCGTATCGACCATCAAGTGAAGATCCGTGGCCTGCGTATCGAGCTGGGTGAAATCGAAGCGCGCCTCATGGAGCAGCCGTCGGTGGTCGAGGCGGTGGTGATCGCGCAGGACGGGCCGACCGGTAAACGCCTGGTGGCGTACGTGGTACCTGGCGATGCGCAACGGCTGCAGGGCAGCGAGCAGGATCAGTCCCGGTATGGCGCAGCGCTGGGCGCAAGCCTTTCGCGCAACCTGCCGGACTATATGGTGCCAGGGCAGTGGATCGTCCTGGAGCGGATGCCGTTGAGCCCCAATGGCAAGCTCGATCGCAAGGCCTTGCCCAAGGCCGATCCGGTGTTGGCACAACAGGTTTATCAGGCGCCGGAAACCGAGATTGAACAACAGATCGCCGAGATCTGGCAGGGCATCCTGCACATCGAGCGTATTGGCCTGGGCGACAACTTCTTTGATCTTGGAGGGCATTCATTGCTCGCGACACAGGCGGTCTCGCGCATCAACTCACAATTGGGCATCGACATTGCGCTGCGCCTGATCTTTGAAACGCCAACCCTTGCCGAGTTCGCCCAGGCGGTGCTCGAAAGCCGCTCGGCACTGAGCGAAGAAGGGCTGTCGGATATTGAAAAAATGATGGACCTGATGGAGGAGGCTTGAAATGGATAAGACTACCGCAGAGCGTATTGCCAAGCGTTTCATCGGCCTGGGTCTGGAGCAGCGGCGCCAGATCCTGGCGAAGATGAACGAGGCCAATAACAGCTTCAAGCTGTTGCCGATTGTCGCCAGTCGCCATGACGTGCCCCGCATTCCTTTGTCTTTTGCCCAGCAACGCCTGTTGTTTCTCTGGCAGATGGAGCCGCAGAGTTCGTTCTACAACGTGCCGCGTGCGGTGCGCCTCAAGGGCGAGCTGGACGAAAGCACATTGCGCCAGGCCTTTGATGCGTTGGTGCAGCGCCATGAAGTGCTGCGCACCCGGTTCGTATCGGAAGACGGTGCTTTCTATCAGGAAATTCACGATAGCGCGCCGGTGAGCCTGCAACGCATCGACGTGCCCGCTGTGGCCCTGCAAGCGCAGGAGGCCGGGCTCAAGGCGCTGGTCGCCGAGGAATTGGCGCAGCCCTTCGACCTGATCAACGGCCCATTGCTGCGGGTCAAGCTCTATCGTCTTGATGCCCGTGAGCATGTACTGGTGGTGACGGTGCATCACATCGTTTCCGATGGCTGGTCGAGCCAGTTGATGGTCGAGGAGTTTGTCCACCTGTATGACGCTATCGCCCACCAGCGTGAGTCCCAGTTGCCAGTATTGCCGATCCAGTACGCGGACTTCGCCCTGTGGCAACGCAGTTGGATGGAGGCTGGTGAAAGCGAGCGCCAGTTGCAGTACTGGAAACAGGTGTTGGGCGACGAGCAGCGGTTGCTGGCGTTGCCGTTGGACCGCGAGCGTCCACCGGTGCCGAGTTACCGGGGTGCGGCGTTCACCGCCGATTGCCCCAAGGCTGTGTCCCAGGCCTTGAAAAACCTTGGCAGCGAGCGCGGTTATACCTTGTTCATGCTGGTGCTGGCGGCGTTTTCGGTGGTGCTGGCGCGTCAGAGCGGGCAGAGCGACATCCGCGTGGGTGCGCCCAACGCTGGGCGCAATCGCAGCGAAACCGAAGGCCTGATCGGCTTCTTTATCAACACCCAGGTATTGCGGGTCGAAGTCGATGAGCAGCAGAGCTTCGAGCAATTGCTGGCTCAGGTCAAAGAAGCCGTATTCGGTGCCCAGGCACATCAGGACTTGCCCTTCGAACAGTTGGTGGATGCCCTGGCGCCTGAGCGCAACCTGAGTCACAACCCTTTGTTCCAGGTGAAAATCAACCAAAACCTGGCGGCCAGCGGCCTGGGCCAGAGCAGCCAGGGGAGTTTTTCCGCGCTGGGTATTGAAGCCTTCGAAATCGCGGAAAATGACGCGCGCTTCGATCTGGCGCTGGATTTCACCGACACTGAACAGGGGATCCAGATCAGCTTCAGTTACGCGACCGATCTGTTCGAGCGTCGCACCGTCGAGGCGATTGCCGAGTCGTTGCAGACGGTATTGCAGGACATGGTTGCGGCGCCTGCAGCTCTGATTCATCAACGGCCTGCCGTGGCCGGGGTGGCTGGCGAAGAGGCTGCGCAAGATTTTGCGCACAAGCATTTCCTGGCGTTGTGGCAAGCCAACGGGCAAACCCGTGGCGATGCCGGCGCCGTGCGCTGCGAGCAGGAACTCATCAGTTTTGCCGAGCTGGAGCAGCAGTCCAACCGTCTGGCCCGGCACTTGCTCGATCAAGGTTTGCGCAGTGGCGAGGTAGTGGCCCTGGCATTGGAGCGCAGCGTGGCCTGGACCGTAGGCCTGCTGGCTGTACTCAAGGCCGGTGGCGTCTACTTGCCGCTGGATGTGCAACAACCTGCCGAGCGCTTGCAGCAGGTGCTCAGTTGCAGTGGCGCGGCCTGGCTGTTGCGCACGGCGGGGGACCTGCGTATCGATTGCCAGTGCCGGGTGCTTGACTATGACGAGGCGCAGTTTGCCGCGTGCAACGCTGCCCCGCTGAACCTTGAAGTAGCCCTCGAGCAACCGGCATACCTGATCTTCACTTCGGGTTCCACCGGTCAGCCCAAGGGTGTACTGGTCAGCCATCAGGCGTTGGGCAACTACGTGCAAGCGGTTCTGCAGCGCCTGCGCCTGCCGACCGATGCCAGCCTGGCGATGATCTCCACCCTCGCGGCGGACCTGGGGCACACCATGCTGTTTGCTGCGCTGGCCAGCGGGCGTCTGTTGCATCTGGTGCCGCAGGCCTATGCGTTCGACCCGGACCGTTTCGCCCGCTACATGAGCGAGCACCGGGTCGGTGCGCTGAAGGTCGTGCCCAGCCATTTGCACAGCCTGTTGCAGGCCGGCAACCCGGCAGGTGTCCTGCCGGCCCATGTGCTGGTGTTGGGGGGCGAGACGTGTCCCTGGTCATTGGTGCAACAGGTGGCGCAGTTGGCACCGGATTGCCGGATCATCAACCATTACGGCCCGACAGAAACCACGGTCGGCGTATTGACCCATGAAGTAACCGGTGAGCGGCCCGCGACCCTGAGCGTGCCCGTCGGTCAACCGCTGGCCAATACCCGCGCACGCCTGCTGGATGCCTATCTCAACCCGGTCGCAGGACGAGTGGCGGGTGAACTGTATCTGGGCGGTGCCGGTGTGGCTCAGGGTTACCTGAATCAGCCTGGGTTGACTGCTGAGCGCTTCGTCCCGGACCCACAAGGGGGCACGGGGGAGCGGGTGTACCGCACCGGTGACCGTGCGCGCAGTGTCGACGGCGTGCTGGAGTTTCTCGGTCGCGGCGACGATCAGGTGAAAATCCGTGGCTACCGGGTTGAACCTGGTGAGATCCAGCAAATTTTGCGGCAATTGGATGACGTGCAAGATGCAGCAGTGCTGGCGTTGCCGATGGAGAGCGATGCCGGGCGTTTGCAACTGGTTGCCTACTGCGTACTGGCATCGACGACCACGACCGATGCCGAACGACTGACCCGAGAGTTGCAGGGATTGTTACCGGATTACATGGTCCCGGCGCGGATCATTGTGCTCGAACGCTTGCCACTGACGGCCAACGGTAAACTGGATCGCCAGGCCCTGCCGGTTCCGGATGCACAGACTCAAGCCTACGAGGCCCCCAGCAATGAGCTGGAGCAAGTGCTGGCCGAAGTCTGGGCGCAGGTGCTCAAGCTTGAACAGGTAGGCATTGGCGATAACTTTTTTGAACTGGGCGGCGATTCGATTCTCAGCCTGCAAATCATTGCCCGTGCCAAGCGTCGTGGCATCAAGCTGACCCCTAAGCAGTTGTTTGAAAAGCAGACCATTGCCCAGTTGGCGCAAGTGGCCAAATGGGTAGAGGTCAAGGCCCCCACGGCACCGGCCAGCACCCAGCAGATCAGCGGAGCCCAAACACTGTTGCCGATCCAGGCACGTTTTTTTGCCATGGATATTCCCCAGCGCCATCACTGGAACCAGTCGATCCTGCTGCAGCCTCATGTTCGCCTGGATGTGGCCGCGTTGAACCAGGCATTGCAAGCCTTGTACGCACAGCACGATGCGCTACGCCTCGCATTCACGCGACAAGGCGAGCAATGGCGCGCCGACTATCAGGCCAGCGTGCCTGGTGAGCTGCTGTGGACGCCGTCGGCCCTGGCGGCGGCTGATGAGGTCCAGGCCTTGGCCGATCAGGCCCAGCGCAGCTTGAACCTGGAACAAGGCGTGTTGCTGCGTGCGGTATTGATGGAGCTGCCCGAGGGGCAACAACGCCTGCTGCTGGTGATTCATCACACCGTGGTGGATGGGGTGTCCTGGCGGGTGTTGCTGGAAGATTTGCAAAACGCCTACACCCAGGCGGCTCGCGGTGAGCCGGTCAAACTGGCAGACAAGGGCGCTTCGCTGCAAGCCTGGGGCGAGCGTTTGCAGGGCTATGCCCGGAGCGATGAGCTTAAGGCCCAGTTGAGTTATTGGCAGGATTGCTTGCAGGGCTGCGCGGTGGACTTGCCCCGTGACAACCCGGACGGCGGCTTGAGCCTGTCTCAAACCCATGGAGTATCGACCCGCCTGGACCAGGCAACGACGCACAAACTGCTGAAGGTCGCGCCAGCGGCCTACCGGACCCAGGTCAATGACTTGTTGCTGACCGCCCTGGCCCGCGTGTTGTGCCGCTGGAGCCAACAGCCCGCAGTGGCTATCCAGTTGGAGGGGCACGGCCGTGAAGCCTTGTTCGATGAACTGGACATCTCCCGGACAATGGGCTGGTTCACCAGTTTGTTCCCGGTGAAGCTGACTCCGGCCACCGAGTTCGATGCTTCGATCAAGCAAGTCAAGGAACAACTGCGCCAAGTGCCCAACAAAGGCATTGGCTACGGCCTGCTGCGTTATTGCGCTGATGCCGCCAGCCAGGCGGCATTGGCGACCCTTGGTGAACCGCGTATTACCTTTAACTATCTGGGCCAGTTCGACGGCGATTTTGCCGCCGACCAGGGCGCGTTGTTTGTGCCGGCGCCGGAATCCGACGGCGCCGCACGCAGTGAGCTGGGGGAACTGAGCAACTGGCTGAGCATCAACGGCCAGGTATACGGCGGTGAACTGGAACTGAGCTGGACATTCAGTACCGGCATGTATCACCAGCACACGGTGCAGGCGTTGGCCGACGATTACGCGGCGGAGCTGGCGGCGTTGATCGAGCATTGCAGCAGTGCGCAGCACAGTGGTGTGACGCCGTCGGACTTCAACCTGGTGAATTTCACCCAGGCGCAGTTGGAGCGGCTGCCAGTGACGCCACGGGACATCGTCGACCTCTATCCGTTGTCGCCCATGCAGCAGGGGATTGTGTTCCACAACCTGCATGAGCCGGATGGCCCGGCCTACACCAACCAGTTGCGGGTCGACATCCAGCAACTGGATGCCGAGCGTTTCCGCGCAGCCTGGCAGCAGACCCTGGACGCTCACGACATTTTGCGCACGGCGTTTGTCTGGCCGGCGCAGATGAATGCGCCGGTGCAGATCGTACTGGGTAACGTGCCCATGCCTATGGTGATTCACGACTGGCAGGGCCGGGCGAATCTTGAACAGGCCCTTGATCAGTTGGCCCGTGAGGATCTGCAAGCCGGCTTCGCGCTTGATTGTGCGCCGCTGCTGCGGGTAATCCTGGTGCGTACCGGTGCCAGTACTTATCACCTGATTTACACCAGCCATCACATTCTGATGGACGGCTGGAGTACCTCGCAGCTGTTTGGCGAGGTACTCCAGCGTTACGCCGGGCAGGTGCCGGCCGCAGCACAGGGGCGTTATCGCGATTACATCGAGTGGTTGAGCTTGCGTGATGTCCAGGCCAGCCAAGGGTTCTGGCGTGAGGCCCTGGGTAACTTGCAGGAGCCGACTCGCCTGGCTGATGCCGTGGGGCCGCAACAGAGACTGGGCAATGGTTATGCGGACCATGAGCATCTGTTCAGCGCCGAGCTGACCGCACAGTTGAACGGCTTTGCCCGTGAGCAAAAAGTCACCCTCAACACCTTGATGCAGTCCGCCTGGTTGTTGCTGTTGCAGCGCTATACCGGCCAGGCCACGGTTGCCTTTGGTGCCACTGTGGCTGGGCGGCCGACAGACCTGCCTGGGGTCGAGCAGCAGATTGGCCTGTTTATCAACACCTTGCCAGTGGTTGCCACGCCGTCGCCGCAACTGACCGTGGCGCAGTGGATCCAGCAAGTCCAGGACCTTAACCTGGCCTTGCGTGAACACGAACACACACCGCTGTATGACATTCAAAGCTGGGCCGGATTGGGGGCAGGCCCGCTGTTCGACAGTATCCTGGTGTTCGAGAACTACCCGATGTCCGAAGCCTTGCAGCAAGGGCAGGGAAGTGGCCTGGCGTTCTCGCCGATTCGTCGTCAGGAGCAAACCAACTACCCGCTGACCCTGGTGGCTGTGGCGGGTCGCGAGTTGGCCCTGGGTTGCAGTTTTGACCAAGCCTGTTTCGATGCGGCGAGTATCCGGCGTTTGGCCGAGCAACTGGAGCACCTGATGGGCCAGTTCGTGGCTGATGCCAGCCAGCCGCTGGGAATGCTGGAGTTGTTGCGCACAGACCAGCGCCAGGCCGCATTGGCTTGGGGGCAGTCGCCGGGTCGTGTCGTGATTGCTACGAGTGTGGTCGAGCAAATCGAAGCCCAGGTACGACATGATCCGCAAGCGCTGGCGATGCTGTTTGGCGAGGCGCAACTGGATTACGCCACCCTTGATGCCCGTGCCAATCAGTTGGCGCACAGGTTGCGAGCGCTGGGTGTTGGCCCGGAAGTTCGGGTGGGTGTCTGCCTGCGTCGTACCCCGCAGATGATCATCAGCCTGCTGGCGATTCTCAAGGCGGGTGGGGCTTATGTGCCGCTGGATCCGGAGTACCCGCAGGAACGTTTGCTGCACATGCTCGACGATAGCCACGCCTCCGTCGTGCTGACCGAAACGCCGTTGCGCGATGTACTGCCCGCGGTGTTGCAGGCGCAGGTATTGTTGGTTGATCAAGGGCCGCAATGGCTGCACGACTGGCCGCAGACCTGCCCGGCGTCGCTGACCTGCGCGGCCAACCTGGCTTATGTGATTTACACCTCCGGCTCCACCGGCAAGCCCAAGGGCGTGGCCATCACCCATGGCAATGTCACGGCACTGGTCCAGTGGTCGCTGGCGACCTATCCGCGCGAAGCCCTGCAAGGCGTGCTGGCCTCGACTTCAATCTGCTTCGACCTGTCGGTGTGGGAGATCTTCGTCACCCTGGCCGGTGGTGGTTTCATGGTGCTCGCGGACAACGCTCTGGCCTTGCCCGAGTTACCGGCACGCGAGCGTGTACGGTTGATCAATACCGTGCCATCGGCGATTGCCGCCTTGCAGCGGGCCGGGCAGATTCCGGCCTCGGTGCAAACCATCAACCTGGCGGGCGAGCCGCTCAAGCAGGCGCTGGTCGACAGTTTGTACGCCAGCACGGCGGTGGAACGCGTCTATGACCTGTACGGGCCATCGGAAGACACCACCTATTCGACCTTCACCCTGCGTGTGCCGGGTGGCCAGGCGAATATCGGGCGACCGCTGGAAAACACCACGGCCTACTTGTTGGACTCGCAGTTGCAAACCTTGCCAGCGGGCGTTGCGGCTGAGTTGTACCTGGCAGGTGCCGGGGTCACTCGCGGTTATTTGATGCGTCCGGGGCTGACTGCCGAGCGTTATGTACCTGACCCGTTTTCCACGGGGGGGGAGCGGCTGTACCGCAGCGGTGATCTGGTACGCCAGGGCGCAGACGGTGACATCGAGTACATCGGGCGAGCCGACCACCAGGTGAAGATCCGCGGTTTCCGCATTGAGCTGAGCGAAGTCGAAGCCCATCTGCTGGCACATCCTGCGGTGTGCGAGGCGGTGGTGCTGACTCAGGACGGCGCTGGCGGCAAGCAGTTGCTGGCGTATGTGGTGGCTGAACCGGATGTTGGCGACCAGCCAAACCTGGTGGACAGTCTGCGCAGCCGTCTGGCGACCAGCCTGCCGGCGCACATGGTACCAAGCCATCTGCATCTGATCGGCGCCTTGCCCTTGACACCCAATGGCAAGCTCGACCGCAAAGTCTTGCTGGCACTGGGCGGCAACCCACGGCAACTGGCTTACGAAGCGCCGCGCACCGACTTGCAATGGGAAGTGGCGACTATCTGGCAGGAAGTGCTGGAAGTCGAGCAGGTTGGCCTGAACGATAGTTTCTTCCATCTCGGCGGCCATTCGTTGTTGGCGACTCTGGTGGTCACGCGGATCAGCGAACGCCTGGGTGACCAGGTACCGCTCAAGGAGTTGTTTGCCGCAGATACCCTGGAACAGTTCTGTGACCGCATCGAAGCCCTGCGCGCCGATTTGTCGCCGGTTCAGGATGAATTGGCTAAATCTCTGGAGGCCCTCAAACGTCTATCTCTCGATGATCTTGAAAAACTGATTTCTTGAGTGAGGACAACGCGTGCAAGAGTTAATCGAGTCGGTAGGGAAACTTTCGGCCAAACAAAGAAAGGCGCTGGCAGTTCTGCTCAAACAGAAAGGCCTGAACCTTTTCACGATTGCCCCGGTTTTCCAGCGCGCGGCCGAAGAACCGTTGTTGCTGTCCTATGCCCAGCAACGGCAGTGGTTCCTCTGGCAGTGGGCGCCGCAGAGCACGGCCTATAACATCCCCACGGCCCTGCGACTCAAGGGCCGGCTGGATGTCGCTGCGTTGCAACGCAGCATCGAGGCCCTGGTCGATCGACACGAAAGCTTGCGCAGCGTGTTCACTCAACAAGATGATCAGCCCTTGCAAGTGGTCCTGCCAGCAGGGCCTTTTGCACTGGATGTCGATGAACTGCACCTGCCGCAGGGGGAGGCTCTGGAAGCGCACTTGCAGGCATTTGTCGAACAAGAAACAGGCAAACTCTTTGATTTACAGGCGGGCCCGCTGATGCGCGCACGTCTGCTACGTCTGGCCGCTGACGACCATGTGTTGGTGATGACCTTGCACCACATCGTCTCCGATGGCTGGTCGATGCAGGTCATGGTCGAGGAACTGGTGCAGTTTTATGCCGGCTTCAGCCAGGGCCAAACAGTGCAGTTGCCGGAGTTGACGATCCAGTACCCCGACTATGCGCAATGGCAGCGCCAGTGGATGGAGGCGGGTGAGCAGGAGCGGCAACTGGCCTACTGGCAAGACAAGCTCGGCGGCGAACAGCCGGTGCTCGAACTGCCCACCGACTTTCCACGGCCGGCGCTGCAGAGTTTTGCTGGGGCCAGTTGTCGCCTGATTCTTGATGAGGTGCTCGCTGAAAGCCTCAAAACCCTGGCCAAGCGGGAAAACACCACGCTGTTCGTGCTGTTGCTGGCGTCATTCCAGGTGCTGTTGCACCGTTACAGCGGGCAGGAAGACATTCGCGTCGGCGTGCCAGTGGCCAATCGTGGTCGCGCTGAAATCGAGCGGTTGATCGGCTTTTTCGTCAATACCCAGGTGCTCAAGGCTGATATCGATGGCCAGGGCTCATTCATCGAGTTGCTGCGCCAGGTCCGCCAGACTGCGCAGGATGCCCAGGCCCATCAGGATCTGCCGTTCGAGCAACTGGTGGAAGCGCTGCAGCCAGGCCGCAGCCTGAGCCACAGCCCGTTGTTCCAGGTGATGTTCAACCACCAGGCCGAAAGCCGCAGCGATGCGCAAACCGGCCTGAGCGAATTGCACGTTGAACGTCTGGAATGGCAAAGCCAGACTGCCCAGTTCGACCTGGTGCTTAACACGGTCGAGCATGCGCATGGCATCGAAGCGGTGCTCAAGTACGCCACGGACCTGTTCGACGCCAGCACCATCGAGCGCCTGGCGCAACACTGGCAGCACCTGTTGCAGGCGGTAGTGGCTGACCCTACGCAACGTATTGCGCAAT
>NZ_CVTS01000047.1:0-109146 GCF_900004755.1 Pseudomonas sp. 25 R 14
ACCGCCTCGAACAAGTCCGCCACCAGGCCGTAATCAGCCACCTGGAAGATCGGCGCTTCTTCGTCCTTGTTGATCGCAACGATCACTTTGGAGTCTTTCATACCGGCCAAATGCTGGATCGCGCCGGAGATACCGACCGCGATGTACAGCTGTGGCGCAACGATCTTGCCGGTCTGGCCGACCTGCATGTCGTTGGGTACGAAGCCTGCGTCGACCGCCGCGCGCGAAGCGCCGACCGCCGCGCCCAGCTTGTCGGCCAGGGCGTACAGGTGCTTGAAGTTGTCACCGTTCTGCATGCCACGACCGCCGGAAACGACGATCTTGGCAGCGGTCAGCTCAGGGCGGTCCGACTTGGCCAGTTCTTCGCCAACAAAGCTGGAAGTGCCAGCATTGTGCACAGCCGCAACGGCTTCAACGGCAGCCGAACCCCCTTCCGCGACAACCGGGTCGAAGCCGGTGGCGCGTACGGTGATGACTTTGACGGCAGCTGTCGATTGCACGGTGGCAATGGCGTTACCGGCGTAGATCGGGCGCTTGAAGGTGTCGGCGCTTTCCACCGAAACGATCTCGGAGATCTGGTCGACGTCCAGCTGCGCGGCAACGCGTGGCAGGATGTTTTTGCCGTTGGAGGTAGCGGCAGCCAGGATGTGGCTGTAGGAAGCGCCAAGCTCTGCAACCAGAGGCGCGACGTTTTCCGGCAGTTGGTGCGCGTAGGCAGCGTTGTCAGCCAGCAGTACTTTGCTCACGCCAGCTACTTTTGCTGCGGCTTCAGCCACGGCGCCAGCGCCTTGACCGGCGACCAGTACGTGGATGTCGCCACCGATTTTGGCGGCGGCAGCAACGGTGTTCAGGGTGGCCGGGGCCAGCACCTTGTTATCGTGTTCGGCGATTACGAGGATAGTCATGATCAGATCACCTTCGCTTCGTTTTTCAGTTTCTCGACCAGTTCAGCCACCGACTTGACCTTGATCCCCGCGCTGCGTGCAGCTGGCGCTTCGACTTTGACGGTCTTGTTGGTGGAGGCGGTGGAAACGCCCAAAGCATCAGGAGTCAGCACTTCAAGAGGCTTTTTCTTGGCTTTCATGATGTTTGGCAGGGACGCATAACGCGGCTCGTTCAAACGCAGGTCGGTGGTGACGATGGCCGGCAGTTTCAGGGAAACCGTCTGTGCGCCGCCGTCGATTTCGCGGGTCACGGCAACGCTGTCGCCGCTGACTTCGACTTTCGAGGCGAAGGTGCCCTGGCCATAACCGGTCAGTGCAGCCAGCATCTGGCCAGTCTGGTTGTTGTCGCTGTCGATCGCCTGTTTACCGAGGATCACCAGTTGTGGCTGCTCCTTGTCGACAACGGCTTTGAGCAGCTTGGCAACGGCCAGCGAGGTCAGTTCTTCAGCGGATTCGACGAGCACCGCGCGGTCGGCACCCAGCGCCAGAGCGGTACGCAGCTGCTCTTGAGCAGTGGATGGCCCTACGGAAACGACGACGATTTCAGTCACAACACCTTTTTCTTTCAGGCGTACGGCTTCTTCCACAGCGATTTCGCAGAAGGGGTTCATCGACATTTTGACGTTAGCCAGATCGACGCCGGAATTGTCCGCCTTGACGCGAACTTTCACGTTGTAATCGACAACGCGTTTGACAGCTACAAGAACCTTCATGGATTCCTCGTTACTCTCCGGTGAAAAGGAAGCCGCCCGGATAAACCTGGCGGTAGATGCTCAACGGCGCACAAGGGCACCTCTAAAAACGCAGGCCGTCATGACAGATAACGTTGCACGTACTCAATAATAAAGACCGTTCGTCAGGGGTGACTGACAAGTCATTCATCGTCGCAACGTGTAAACTGCGCACCAGCATTACGTGCGCGTCAACCTGCATGGAGCAGTGCCTTGTCTTTGGACGTGGCCTTGAAACCGGCAGTCCGCCTACGGGAAGCGCAAAACCGACCGTATATTGACCGGAACGCCTTTTCCGGTCAATACAGCAAAATGGTCAGATATAAGCCGCGCTGCTTTGATTTATCTAGCGCGCGGGCAATTCAAACAAACGTTTGTATTGGACGCTGAGAGTGGTGTAGATATAATGCGCCACCCAGAGAGAAAGGTGGGTCGTCCCCTGCCCTTCGTAAGAAATTTACGCAGATGACGACAGATAAAACACCGAACCTCCACCCATTAGAAAAAAAACTGTTGAGCCTTGAGTAGGAGATAGCCTGTGGAACGCGAATACATGGAATTCGACGTGGTCATCGTCGGCGCAGGGCCGTCAGGCCTGTCTGCCGCCTGCCGACTGAAGCAGAAGGCCGCCGAAGCCGGTAAGGAAATCAGCGTCTGCGTGGTCGAAAAAGGCTCCGAAGTCGGCGCACACATCCTGTCCGGTGCCGTGTTTGAACCACGCGCCCTGAATGAATTGTTCCCGGACTGGAAAGAACTCGGCGCCCCGCTCAACACTCCCGTGGTGCGCGACGACATCTATGTACTGCGCAGCAGCGACAGCTCCACCAAGGTTCCAGACTTCTTTGTGCCCAAGACCATGCACAACGAAGGCAACTACATCATCTCCCTGGGCAACCTGTGCCGCTGGCTGGCCCAGCAGGCCGAGAACCTGGGCGTGGAAATCTACCCAGGCTTCGCCGCCCAGGAAGTGCTGTTCGACGAGAACGGCGTAGTACGCGGAATCATCACTGGCGACCTCGGTGTCGACCGTGAAGGCCACCCAAAAGACGGCCTGTACACCCCAGGCATGGAACTGCGCGGCAAGTACACGCTGTTCGCCGAAGGCTGCCGTGGGCATCTGGGCAAGCAACTGATCCAGCGCTTCAACCTGGACAGCGACGCCGACGTGCAGCACTACGGCATCGGCCTCAAGGAAATCTGGGAAATCGACCCGGCCAAGCATCAGCCAGGCCTGGTGGTCCACACCGCCGGCTGGCCGCTGGACATCATGAGCAACGAGAACACCGGTGGTTCGTTCCTCTATCACTTGGAAAACAACCAGGTGGTGGTCGGCCTGATCGTCGACCTGTCCTACAGCAATACCTTCCTGTCGCCATTCGATGAGTTCCAGCGCCTCAAGCATCACCCGGTGCTGGCCCAATATCTGGAAGGCGGCAAGCGCATCAGCTACGGCGCGCGAGCCCTGGCCAAGGGCGGCATCAACTCGCTGCCGAAGATGGTATTCAAGGGCGGCGCCTTGATCGGTTGCGACCTGGGCACCATGAACGTGGCCAAGATCAAGGGCAGCCACACCGCGATGAAGTCCGGCATGCTCGCCGCAGACGCCGTGGCTGATCGCCTGTTCGCCGAGTCCGAAGGCGGCGATGAACTGACCGCCTACGTCGACAGCTTCAAAGCCAGCTGGCTCTACGAAGAACTGTTCGCCACCCGCAACTTCGGCCCGGCGATGCACAAGTTCGGCCCGATCATCGGTGCTGGCTTCAACTGGTTCGACCAGAACATCCTCGGCGGCAAAATGCCGTTCACCCTGCATGACACCAAGCCGGACTACGCCTGCCTCAAGCTGGCCAAGGACAGCCAGAAGATCGACTACCCCAAACCCGACGGCAAGTTGAGCTTCGACAAGCTGAGCTCGGTGTTCCTCTCCAGCACCAACCATGAAGAAGAACAGCCGTGCCACTTGAAACTCAAGGACCCGAGCATCCCGATCGGCACCAACCTGCCGCTCTACGATGAACCGGCGCAGCGCTACTGCCCGGCGGGCGTGTACGAAGTCATCACCCAGGAAGACGGCGAGAAGCGCTTCCAGATCAACGCCCAGAACTGCGTGCACTGCAAGACCTGTGACATCAAGGACCCTTCGCAGAACATCACCTGGGTGACGCCGGAAGGCGCGGGCGGGCCGACTTACCCGAATATGTAAGTCATCTGCTTGAACATGAGGCTCTCCACTGGAGAGCCTTTTTTATAGCCAACACAAATCTAGTGTGGGAGCGGGCTTGCTCGCTCCCACATTTGGATCCTGGTATCTCTGGGAGATTTACGCAGTACGCTCTTCGCCCGGGTTGCGCAGGAAGTAGCGCTTATATTCGCGACTGAACTGCGACGTACTCTGATACCCCACGTTATGCGCCGCCTGCGCCACGCCCATGCCTTCGACCAGCAACAACTGCTGGGCCTTGAGCAATCGCAAGCGCTTGAGGTACTGCACCGGCGACAACAAGGTGCAGCGCTTGAAGTGCTCATGAAAGGTCGACGCACTCATATGCGCATACCCAGCCAGGGTCTCGATGTTCAGCGGCTCGGCGTAATGGGCATGCAGGTGGTTCAATGACGTGGCAATCCGCGAAAACTGCCCCTGCTGTTCCACCAGCGCGCGCAGTACATCGGCCTGGGGCCCACGCAGCGCGGTGAACAACAATTCCCGCACCCGCGCCGGTCCCATGATCCGACTTTCCAGTGGATCGTGCAGGCACTGCAACAGCCGCTCCACGGCGCCGCGCATCGCGTCATCGAGCACCACCGAACTCATCGACTCCAGGGTCTGCGCTGTCGGCGGTGGCCCGGCCTGCATGCCCATGGCCACCACCAACTCGCCCAACACCACCCGGTCAATACCCACAGTCACCCCATACAGCGGGGCATCGGCGGCCATGGCAAACGTCTCGCACTCAAAGGGCACCGGCATTGCCTGGATCAGGTAATGCCCGGCGCCATACTCCAGCGTCCGGGGCCCCAGGTAGGCGACCTTGCTGCCCTGGGCCACGAACATCAAGCTGGGTTCGTAGATCTGCGGCCCGCGCGCCACGTCGCAACTGGCGCGCAACACCTGCACGCCCGCCAGGTGAGTCGGGGAAAAACCGTCGCAGGGCGTGAGCTGCTCAATCAAGGCAACCAGCGTGGCGTTGGCATCAAGATGGCGGGTCAACAACATAAAAGCAGTTCTCGGGAAATTCACGACCGGATGCAGCGGGACAAGCTTCAAGCCACACGCTACAAGAGAGTGTGGAGTTTATAGCTTGGCGCTTGAAGCTTGCTGCTTTTGGCTGCTCCTTCGGAGCTTTAGGCATAAGACTCGGAGCATTTGCCATGTTCGCCCACCGGGTCCACGCGCAGAATTCGTCACCTCTCCCGTCCAAGCTTTTGCGAGGTTTTCACCATGTACACCGCCATCGGTTACGCCGCCCAGTCGGCCACCACTCCCCTCGCCCCCATGTCGTTCGAGCGCCGCAGCCCGCGGGCCGATGACGTGGCGATCGAGATTCTCTACTGCGGCGTCTGCCACTCCGACATCCACCAGGCACGCAACGAATGGGGCATCGCCGTCTACCCGCTGATGCCGGGCCATGAGATTGTCGGCAAGGTCACGGCCGTCGGCGCCAGCGTCAGCGCGCATAAAGTCGGCGACCTGGTCGGCGTGGGCTGCATGGTGGATTCGTGCCGCCACTGCGAAGCCTGCAAATCGGACCTGGAGCAATACTGCCTCGAAGGCCCGACCATGACCTATGCCACCCCGGATCGCGTGGACGGCAGCAACACCATGGGCGGCTACTCCGATAGCATCGTGGTCAGCGAGCACTTCGTGGTGAAGATTCCGGCCAAGCTCGACCTGGCCAGCGCCGCACCGATCCTCTGCGCAGGCATCACCACCTACTCGCCGTTCAAGCACTATGGAGTCAAGGCCGGCGACAAGGTCGGGATCCTTGGCATGGGCGGCCTGGGCCACATGGGGATCAAGTTTGCCAAGGCCATGGGCGCCGAAGTGACACTGTTCACCCGCTCGGCGAGCAAGGCAGAAGAAGGCCGTCGCCAGGGCGCCGATCATGTGATCGTGTCCACTGATGCCGAGCAGATGAAGGCCGCAGCCGGCAGTTTCGACTTCCTGCTGGACACCATTCCGGTGCAGCACGACCTCAACCCCTACCTCGATACCCTGCGCTTTGACGGCGTGCATATCCTGGTGGGTTTGATCGAGCCGGTCGACCCTCCGGTCAACGCCGCCAAGCTGGTAGTGGGCCGTAAAGTGCTGGCCGGCTCAATGATCGGCGGTATTGCAGAAACCCAGGAAGTCCTGGATTTCTGCGCCGAGCACGGCATTACCTGCGATATCGAAATGCTTGATATCCGTCAGATCAACGAAGCCTATGCGCGCATGATTGCTGGCGACGTGAAATACCGCTTCGTGATCGACATGACCACCTTGAAGGCTTGATCAGGCCTTCGCCCCCAACTCCGCTGACAGCCGTGCTGCGACCTGTTTGACCACAGGGATCAGCTCGGCCATTTTTTCCAGCGGCATGTAGGGCACCGTACTGGCGATGCTGATGCCGGCGACAATCCGCCGGCTGGCATCGCGCACGGGTGCGGCCACACAGCGGATCGACGGTTCGTTGTCTTCCAGGTCGAACGCATAGCCGCCCGCGACATAGTCGCGCATGCGTTGCTCGAACTGCTCCCAGGATTGTTCCGGGTGCTGCGGCCAGTGCAGGTTTTTCCCGCCTACCGGCAAGCTGGCCTGATACAGGCGCTGCCATTCCTCTTGCGTGTCATCGAGCAACAAGGCCTTGCCGATCCCGGTGCGTGCCAGGGGCATGCGGTGGCCGACCCGCGAGCGCATTTCCGGGCCATTGCGCCCAGGGTTCTTGTGCAGGTACAGCACATCGTCGTATTCACGGATCGCCAGGTGGATGGTGTCGCCAGTCAGCGCCGACAGCTCATCCAGATAAGGCATCGCCAGCGTCACCAGCGGCAGTTCTTCCCGCGCCTGGAAGCCCAGCTCGATCAACTTCGGCCCCAACAGATAGCCGACTTGCGGCACCACCCGCAGGTAGCGCTCGTCCACCAGGCAACTGGCCAGGCGGTGCGTGGTGCTGCGGGTGGTGCCGATGCGCCGGGCAATCTCCTTGAGATCCCGCGCACCGCTAGCCACCGCCTGCACCACGCCCAGGCCGCGCAACAGGGTCTGGGTGCCCGTGGGGGCAGGATCTTTGACGGGCGTTGGGGCGTTTTCCTGCATGTCGGGAGCCTATGTGTCGTACGAAAGCGGCGGCCATTATGGCAAATGCCAGGCCTCAAGACAGGACCGATCTCAGCCCTGGGCAAACTCACGCAACGCATCGCCTTCCATGCGGTAGCGCACCCATTCTTCCTGGGGCTGGGCACCGATGGATTTGTAGAACGCAATGGCCGGCTCGTTCCAGTCCAGCACGCTCCATTCGAAGCGCCCACAGCCATTGTCGTAGGCAATCTTCGCCAGGTGGCGCAGCAATTTCTTGCCCGCCCCGCCGCCACGCTGTTCCGGGTTGATGTACAGGTCTTCCAGGTACAGGCAGTTGCTGCCAAGCCAAGTGGAATAGCTGAAGAAGAACACCGCAAAACCGATCGGCAAGCCATCACGCAGGCAGATCAGGCCATGGGCGGTAGCGCCTTCACTGAACAGGCTGCGCTCGATATCCACCACGCTGGCGATCACTTCGTGGCGGGCTTTTTCGTACTCGGCCAGCTCCGTGATGAAGGTCAGGATCTGCGCAGCATCGCTGGGCACGGCGGGACGAATCTCGATGGTCATGAACAGGCCTGCTGCTAAAAAAGAAAGGACACATACTAAGGCGCTTTGATGACCGCTTGCAGGGTTTTATGCACGCGGTTACTCCGCTGCCCAGCAATGCTGGCACCAGTAACCACAGAACAAACCACACGGTGGTGCGTGGTAAAAAGTCCGTCATAAATCCAACAGACTCCCAGGCTTGCCCATGCGCCCCACTGCTTCGGTTGACGGAAAACTCTTCGCCCTGCTCTGCCTTGCCAGCTACCTGTTATCACTGTCGTATGGCTCGACGTTTTTATTGTCGCTGCTGATCGACTCCAGAGGCGGCAACGAGCACGACGCCGGTAGCGTGATCGCCATGGCAATGCTCAGTACGTTTATCGCGGTAATGGCGTCCGGGCACCTGGCCGATGCCCTGGGTGCCGCGCGCTCGATTGCCTGCCTGGGGATGCTGTTGGTGACGGCCTGCCTGGGTTTTGCCCTGACGCCGGGCTTTGGCCAGGGCCTGATGCTGTTCGGCCTGGCACTCGGGCTGGGCTGGGGCGTGTTCTATACCCTGGGCCCGATCATTGTGGCGATGCTGGTGGAGCCCAGCCAAAGGGCCAAGTATTTTGCCTGGCTGTCGGGCAGCATGATGACCGGGATCGGTTCAGGTCCCTTGCTGGGGCGAGTGGCCAGCGCCTTGGGCCTGCCCCTTGAAACCGCGTTCTACATCGCAGCCCTCGCCAGCCTGGCGGGCGTGCTGATCTTCTGGCGCCTGGGCAGCCATTTCAAGCGGCAACCCAACCTGCTGGGCGCCGGCACCGTCTCGAAAATCTCCTGGGCCAGCACCCGGCAGGTACTCGGGTCCAAGGCGGTATTCGCAATCATCATGGTGGGCCTGGGCGGCTGCGTATTTGGTGGGCTGTCGAGTTTCCAGACCAGTTATGCGGCAAGCCGTGGGCTGGATTATTCGTGGTTCTTTCTTGGCTTCATGGGGGCAGCCATTACCAGTCGCTTGCTGATTGCCAGCGTGGTGGTCAGGCGCGATGCCTATTGGTCGGCCTGTGTATTGTCCGGATTGATGGTGGTGTCGATCCTGATGTTCAGCGTCGGCGTACATGACAGCTTCAGCTACTTGCTGGCGGCCATGACCTTGGGGGTGGGTTACGGCCTGACCTATTCGGTGATCAACGGCCTGGCCGCCAACGAAGCACCGAGCGCCAGCATGCCCCAGGCCTTGCTGTTATTCAGCCTGTCGTACTTTATCGGCGTGTTCGGGTTTCCGCTGCTGGCAGGCAAGCTGATCGTCGAGCAAGGCATGCCGGCCCTGCTGGCCAGTGTCCTGGGGATCGCCCTGCTCAATTGGTTGATCACGGTGGCGCGCCTGATCTGGCGCCGGGTTTCGCAAAACAAAATCCTACAGGTGACCTGACACCGTTCGTCGCGCCCCAGGCACCAACCACAAAGATGGGCTGACCAATAGAAGGTAAGGACCTTATTTCTATGGAGGCTCCACCATGAATACTCGCAAAATGACTGCCCTTGCCCTCACCGGTTTGCTGTCTGCGTTTTCGCTTGGCAGCTTTGCCGCATCCGACCACTCCACCGGCAAGACCGACCCGATTGGCAGCCCACCCAACCCGGCAACCGAAGAAACCAAGAATTCCATGGGCACCGGCCTGGACACCAATGGCGGTGCCATCATCCAGGACGGCGCCGACCCTCGCACCCAGGGTAATGACGGCAACCGTCAGGGCCTGGGCACCGATGTCGAGAACGGCAAGATCGGCCCAGGCAAGAATGCCACCCCAAGCGGCAACGATGACAACCTGCCCGGTGCGCCGAAGCAGCCTTGAGCCATCAACCGACAGACGCACACTCCAAACCAATGTAGGAGTCGGCTTGCCAGAGATGGCGGTGTGTCGTTCAACCCTATAGCCGGGATCAGCCCTCGGGTTCCAGGCCGATCGGGAAGAACACCCCGCCACTCCAAACCCCCAGCCAACGCTGGCCATCGATCAGGCGCGTCACCGCCAGCTCCACCAACTGGTAGAACACGTTGCGATGGACCAGCGCCTCAAGGTTGTTGCGCACCAGCACGTAGGGCGAAGGCTCCTGGGTGTGTGCGTCGATCACCACCCGCAGCGGATGCGCCGGGCCGGCCTCGATCGGATCATCGACATTGGAAGTAAACCGCAGCAGCTGGCTCTCACCCTGCCCTTCGACCTTCAGCACCACCGCCACAAAGGGCGCGTCATCCACCTTGATCCCGACCTTTTCCACCGGCGTGATCAAGAAGTAATCATCGCCATCGCGGCGGATGATATTGGAGAACAGCTTGACCATCGGTTTGCGCCCGATAGGCGTGCCCAGGTAATACCAAGTGCCATCACGGGCGATGCGCATGTCGATATCACCACAGAAATCCGGGTTCCACAGGTGAACCGGTGCCGGTCCCTTGCCCTTGGGCAACTGTGCCAACAAATCATTGGCCTTGGCCGAACCCGTCATGCTGTTCTCCTTTGAATTACTGGTCGCTCATGCCCAGCAAGGTGCGGGCGTACTGCCGCAACGGTGGGCCAAGCAGCTCCTCGGGCTTATTGTCGTGGAACGTCAGTAAACCGCCACGACTGCGAATCCGTGCAGTATCGATCAAATACTGGGTGCTGGTCTCGATCAACATGATCTGGATAACCCCGCTGTCCACTCCCAGCCGATCAAGGGCCTCCTGATCCGCCCACTCATCGGCATTGCCAATGCGATCATCGGCCTTGGCGAACCGCGTGTACAACAGGTAATGCGCCCCGACTTCACGGGCCTCGGCCATGGCTTGCTCCAGGCCTTCCGGGGCACGGGCGCGGCGGACCATGGGGAAGTATTCGATAAAACCGTTGAAGGCTTCTTCGGCCACCACATTGGGACGCGGATAGGCACTGCCCGGCGGCGTGAATGCGCCCTGGGCGATAAACACAAAGGAATCGGGCTGTATGCGAACCGAGTTGGAACGACGGGTGTCGCTATGATCCAGCAAACCGGCATCGCTCATCTGATAGCGAGTGCCTTCGGCCATATCGCTGACTGTCATGCAGCCACCCAGCGCGAACGACGCCAGCAACAAAACCAGACTACGCATCCTATCCTCCAGAAGCCGGTGACGGAAAACCGGCGAATGGGCACGAGATGCAGATTTTGGGCCATAGAAGCAGCTGCACGCCTATAGCTTGGCGTCAGCCACCAATAATCTTCATCACCGTAGCGCCGCCCGAAAATGCCACTTCCTGTTTGTCGCCCAAGGCCTTGACCAGCAGGCGCTGCAACGCAGGCAAAGCCTGGTGCCGCGGTTTGTCCAACAGGTCGCCGACGTAATGGCGGTTGCTCGAAGACAAGCAGCCGTGCAGCCAGCCGGTGGAGGACAGGCGCAGGCGCGAACAGGTTCGGCAAAATGGCACGCTTTCATTGGCGATCACGCCGAAAAAGCCCTGGCCGGGAATTTCATAGCGCACGGCCGTGGCATCTACCGGGGCGTCGGCCTGCAAGTATTCGTGATGGTCGCCAATCAGGCTCAACAGTTGTTGCAGGCTGACGAATTGTTGCAGGAAGGCGTTGGAGTCACTGGCCAGGTGGCCCATGCGCATCAACTCGATAAAACGCAGCTCATAGCCGCGCGCCAGGCAATACTCCAGCAGCGGCATGACCTGATCGAGGTTCTGCCCGCGCAGCGGCACCATATTGACCTTGATCTTGATCCCCGCCGCACGCGCCTGGTCCATGCCATCGAGGACTGTAGCCAAGTCGCCACCACGGGCGATCCCACGAAAGGCATCGGCATCGAGGGTGTCGAGGGACACATTGATACGACGGATTCCGGCATCCACCAGCAAGGGCAACTTGCGCGCCAGTAACTGGCCATTGGTGGTCAGGCTGATATCGCTCAAGCCCATCTGCCCGACGGCCTGCATGAAGGTTTCGAGCTTGGGGCTGACCAGCGGCTCGCCGCCAGTAATGCGCAGGCGATCAATACCGGCCGCCTCGATCAGGTAGGCCACGCCACGGGCCATGGCCTCAGCCGAGAGTTCGTCCTGCGCAGCCACCAGCCGCTTGCCGTTGGGCACGCAGTAGGTACAGGCATAATTGCAGGCTGAGGTCAGGCTGATCCGCAAATTGCGAAAACGCCTGCCTTGACGATCAACGATCATGGATCACTCCGGCAGAGGATAATTCGGGCGCGCTAAAACCTGACTTATAAATCAGATTTTAGCAAGGTCCTTGCCTGAGTATATTCCTGGGTTATCACATACGGCAGTAAATCAGCACACCATTGTGCCGATGAATGCCTTATGTAGCAGGCGTCTCGGGGTTCGGCAGGTCGGTGCTGTGCTTGCGCTTGTTGCCCATGCGCACGCCGATGTCCATCAGGAACTGGAAGAAGCCTTCCTGATCCTCCAGCACGTTGCTCCAGAATGGCGAGTGGTACAACGCCACGGCGCCATGCACCAACGCCCAGGCGGCGCAGTAGTGGAAATAAGGCGGCACGTCTTCCAGCTTGCCTTCGCTGATCCGCCCCTTGATCAGCAGGGTCAGGCGTTCGAAGTTCGAGGCACGGATCTTGTGCAACTCCTCGACCATTTCCGGCACCTGGTGGCCCTTGACCACTTTCTCTTCCAGGCGGTCGAACAAGCGGTAACGCTGCGGATCACGCATGCGAAACTCGAAGTACGCCCGGGACAGCGCTTCCTTGTCCTTGTCGACATCAGCCGAGTGCAGCAACTCGTTCAAGTCGCGCTCGTAGTCGAGCATCAGGCGCAGATAGATCTCGGCCTTGGACTTGAAGTGTTTATAGATGGTGCCTTTGCCGATACCCACGGCATCCGCAATCATCTCGACGGTGACGCTGTCTTCACCCTGTTCGAGGAACAATTTGAGCGCGGTGTCGAGAATTTCCTGCTCACGGCGGCGAAACTCACGGACCTTACGGGGTTCTTTGTGCATAGAAAGAGGTCTGCAGAGGTCAGTATTGGAAGGGTGGGATGCCCCGATGACGGAACGTTTTACCCGGTGCGAGGGATTATCCCGACTGGGCGGTCGTTGGGCAACGTCTATATGAACAACCCACACACTAAACTTACAGCACGCCAACGAATCAGGCGATACGGGTCAGAAATAAAACACTGATTCACGCAATGTATTGCCGTCAATGAGAACTCAAGCGAAGCGCACGTATTCCAAATCTGTTTAAAAAACGATCAGATGCGGCTGGACTGCACGGGATACTGATCAATACTTCATCTGTCGGTGTGACATCTCCCCCAAGTGACACACCGATATGGGTACCAACGGACCGCGTACCTTTGTTTACTCCTAATGGTCTTAACCCGGATTCACCCCCCAGAACCCGGGTTTTTTTTGCCTGGGATTCAGCCAACGTGCGCCAGCGGGAACAGACGCTTGAAGTTTTCGGTGGTCTGCTCGGCAAAACGCTCCACCGACTCCCCTCGCAACATTGCCAGGTAATCCGCCACATCCCGCACATATTCCGGCAGGTTCGGCTTGCCACGATGAGGGATTGGCGCCAGGTAAGGCGAATCGGTTTCCACCAGCAGGCGGTCAGCCGGCACCTGGCGCGCCACATCGCGCAGGGCCTCGGCGTTGCGGAAGGTGACGATGCCCGACAGGGAAATATAGAAGCCCAGGTCGAGGGCCGCCTTGGCCATCTCCCAATCTTCGGTAAAGCAGTGCAACACACCCGCCTGGGGCAGCGCCGCTTCGCGCAGCAAGGCCAGGGTGTCGGCCCGGGCGCCACGGGTGTGTACGATCACTGGCTTGCCGGTCTGCTGCGCCGCCTGCAGGTGCAGGCGGAACGAGGCCTGCTGCAAGTCGGCGGCTTCTGGCTCGTAATGGTAATCCAGGCCGGTTTCACCGATGGCCACCACCCGTGGGTGATTGAGCTCGTCCAGCAGCCACTCAAGGGCCGGGGCTTCGCCGGGTTTGAGATCCAGGGGGTGGATGCCCACCGAGCAATCGACATCGGCATAGCGCTCGGCCAGGGCCTTGACGTCGGCGGCATTCTCGGCGCTGACGCCGATACACAGGAAGTGCCCGACGCCACGCTGGCGCGCAGCGTCGAGCGCTGCATCCAGGGAGCCGTTGTGAGCGGCGAGGTCGAGGCGATCAAGGTGGCAATGGGAATCTACGAGCATAGGAAGTTACAACTTGCGTCACAGGAAGTGTCTGGCCAACGAGACATCCGTCGGCCCCGAGAATATCAACGTCGGCCGAGCAACCCGACCCATTGCACCAGCAATGCCTCAAGCAACAGCACCCGGTTCAGGTTGGCCTTGCCCAAGACCTTCTGGCGCTGGGCAAGGATCCAGTCCTGAATGTTCAAAACCTTGTCCTGGGCACTCTTCTGCGCCAGGTATTGCACGACCTTGCGCATGTCCATCAAACCCAGGCCGTTCTCGTCCTGGGTCAGTTGATAGCGCAGGATCAGGCTGGACCAGTCGCAAAACCAGTCAAACAGCAGCAACAACGGCACGTCTTTCCAGCCTTCGGCCAGTTGCGTGGCCGACTGCTCCTGCTTGAGTAGTTTTTTCACCCCGTCGACCACCAGCGCACGCTGCTCGCGCACGCCCTGGGCCTGCAGGCTGACCGCCGCCAAGGGCGAGCCGGCGGCCAGGGTCAACAATTCGATTCGCTCTTGCTCACTGCACTCCGGCAAGGCCTGGCCCAGCCACTGCAAGCTCATGGCCTCGCTCGGCAGCGGGCAGGCCTGTTGCACGCAGCGGCTGCGAATGGTCGGCAGCAGACGGCTGGACTGGTGGCTGACCAGCAACAGCACGGTATCGCCGGACGGCTCTTCCAGGCTCTTGAGCAAGGCGTTGGCGGCGTTGATGTTCATCGATTCCACCGGTTCGATCAGCACCACCTTGCGGCCGCCCATCTGCGCGGTCTGCACCACAAAACTCACCAAGTCCCGCACCTGGTCGACCTTGATCGCCTTGTCGGCTTCTTCAGGTTCCAGCACGTAGTTGTCCGGATGGCTGCCGGCCTTGAGCAACAGGCACGACTTGCATTGCCCGCACGCCTCCAGCCCTGCCGGCCGCTGGCACAGCAGGCGCGCCATCAAGCGTTCGGCCAAGGCGCGCTTGCCGATGCCTGCCGGCCCATGGAGCAGGTAGGCATGGGCGTGCTGGGCACGCCCGGCCAATTGCTGCCACAGGCTGTCCTGCCACGGGTAGGCTTCAGCCACGGTAAAGCTCCAACAGTTTGGGTAGCAGCGCATCGATAGCCTGCTGCACCTGCTTGAGCGGCTGCGCGGCATCCAGCAGGCAGTAGCGCGAGGGTGCAGCTGCGGCACGCTGGAGATAAGCCGCACGCACTGCTTCAAAAAATGCCCGACCTTCCAACTCGAAGCGATCCAGGCGACCACGGGCGCTGGCCCGGGCCAGGCCGACATCAACCGGCAGGTCGAAGACCAGGGTCAGGTGCGGGCGCAGGTCGCCCTGGACGAAGGTCTCCAGGGTCGCGATGCGCTCCAGGGACAAGCCGCGCCCCGCGCCCTGATAGGCGTAGGTGGAATCGGTGAAGCGGTCGCAGATCACCACCGCGCCACGGGCCAGCGCCGGGCGAATCACTTGCGCCAAGTGCTGGGCACGGGCAGCAAACACCAGCAACAGTTCGGTGTCCGGGTCCATGACCTCATCGCCAGTGGCCAGCAGCACTTCGCGAATCTTCTCCGCCAGAGGCGTGCCGCCAGGCTCGCGGGTCAGCAACACCTCGATCCCTTCGGCCCGCAAGTGTTCGGCCAGGTATTCACGGTTGGTACTCTTACCGGCGCCTTCCGGGCCTTCCAGGGTAATAAACAAGCCAGTCACAGGCAGTCCTTAGTCAGAGTCATTGCGGGCTTTGCGCGGGCGCAGCGTCAGGCGCGACAGGCTCAACGGTCGCGGGTGCGGCCGGCGCAGGGCTGGAGCGATAGTCGGCGCGACGCTTGAGTTGGTACTCGCGCACCGCCGCATTATGGGCATCCAGGCTATCGGAGAAAATGTGGCTGCCATCGCCCCGGGCCACAAAATACAGGCTGCTGCCCGGCACCGGATTCAACGCGGCATGGATCGCCTCGCGGCCGACCATGGCAATCGGCGTCGGCGGCAGGCCGCTGATCATGTAGGTGTTATAGGGCGTGGCTTCTTTCAGGTGCGCGCGCGTCAACTTGCCGTTGTAGCGCTCGCCCATGCCGTAGATCACGGTGGGATCGGTTTGCAGCAGCATGCCGATCTTCAGGCGCCGCACAAACACCCCGGCAATCTGCCCACGCTCTTCAGGCACGCCGGTTTCCTTCTCGACCAGCGATGCCATGATCAGCGCCTGGTAGGGATCGGTATAGGGCGCATCCGGGGCGCGTCGGCTCCATTCCTGCTCAAGGACATCGTCCAGGCGGTTGTAGGCTTTCTTGAGGAACTCGACATCGGTCATACCGCGTACGAAACGGTAGGTATCAGGGAAGAACCGCCCTTCCGGGAACACGTCGGGATGACCGATCTTCTCCATCACCTCGCGGTCACTCAAGCCCGACAGGGTCTGCTCGATCTTTTCGTGCTTGGCCAGCGCACTGCGCACCTGGCGGAAATTCCAGCCTTCCACCAGCGTCAGGCTGTACTGCACCACTTCACCGCGCTGCCACAGGCCGATCAGCCCCTGGGCCGTCAGGCCTGGCGTCATGCGGTATTCGCCACTGTGCAGCGGCTGGCCATCAAGGTTGAAGCGCCAGTACAGACGCAGCCAAAAGGCATCCTCAAGTACGCCATCCGCTTGCAGACGGTTGAAGGTGCCCGTAGGCGTCGCGCCGGTCGCTACATCCAGCAATTGCTCCTGGGACAGATTCAGTGGCTGCTTCAAGGCCGAGTCCAGCTTCCAGGCCGAAAAGCCCAGCAGCAAACCCGCCAGGACCAGACCGATCTCCAGCAGCAATACAATTTTACGTCTCAAATCAAACACCCAATAGCGCGCGAACAATGCCTTGCAGTTTACGGGTGAGTGGCCCGGCCGACCAGCTCATTGGCCCACATCCAAGCACCGGCCAAATGCCATATACGCTGTTGCAGACGAACACTTCATCGGCCTGCTGCAACTGCGCAAGGCTGATATCGGCAACGGTGGTGACAATGCCCAACGCCTCGGCCCTGCTCAACAGCTCGGCGCGCATGACGCCGGCCACGCCACAGCGGCTCAGGTCGGCGGTCAGCAACTGGCCGTCACGCACCAGGAACAGATTGCTGAACACGCCTTCGATGACGCGCCCGGACATATCCAGCATCAATCCTTCAGCATGATCGGCATCTTGCCACTCGGCGCGAGCCAGGACCTGTTCGAGGCGGTTGAGGTGTTTGAGACCGGCGAGCAAGGGTTGCTCGGACAAACGGGTGGCACATGGAAACAGGCGCACGCCTGATGATCCATGAGCCTCGGGATAGGTGGCAGGCGGGCTGCCTTGCAGGATACGGCGCGCCGGGGCGCCTGGGTTGATGCCATAACCGCGCAAGCTATCGCCACGGGTGAGAATCAACTTGAGCACGCCGTCACCGAGGGCTGCCGCGTAGGCCAGCAACTCGTGGCGGATCAGTGCCTGGTCGACGGTAAGCGCCAGGCGCCTGCAACCTTCGTCAAGGCGTTGCAGGTGGCGGTCAAGCAGCACGGGCTGCCCGGCCTTGACCGCGATGGTTTCAAACAAACCATCGCCGTAGGCCAGGCCGCGATCTTTGAGCGGCACGGTATCCGCTGGCTGACCGTCGACCCAGCTGTGCATCACTCGGCGAACCGGCGGAACACCAGGGAACCGTTGGTACCACCAAAGCCGAACGAGTTGGACAACACCACGTCGATCGGCATTTTCTGCGGCTCGTGAGGCACGAAGTTCAGGTCGCAGCCCTCATCCGGCTCATCAAGGTTGATGGTCGGCGGCGCGACCTGATCCTTGATCGCCAGCACGCTGAAAATCGCTTCGACCGCACCTGCCGCACCCAACAGGTGACCGGTCATGGACTTGGTGGAACTGACCGCCAGCTTGTAGGCGTGCTCACCGAATACCGACTTGATGGCCTGCGCTTCCGCCAGGTCACCCGTGGGCGTCGAGGTGCCGTGGGCGTTGATGTACTGCACCTGATCGACATTGATCTTCGCGTCGCGCAGGGCATTGCTGATGCAACGCGCAGCGCCCGCGCCGTCGGCGGGTGGCGAGGTCATGTGGTAAGCATCGCCACTCATGCCAAAACCGATCAGCTCGGCATAGATCGTCGCGCCGCGGGCCTTGGCGTGCTCCAGCTCTTCGAGAACCAGGGCACCGGCGCCGTCGGACAGCACAAAGCCATCACGGCCCTTGTCCCACGGACGACTGGCGCGGGTCGGCTCGTCATTGCGTGTAGACAGCGCACGCGACGCGCCGAAGCCGCCCATGCCCAGGCCACAGGCGGCCATTTCGGCGCCACCGGCGATCATCACGTCAGCTTCGTCATAGGCGATATTGCGCGCCGCCATGCCGATGCAGTGAGTGCCCGTGGTGCACGCCGTGGAAATGGCGTAGTTAGGCCCCTGGGCACCCAGATGGATGGACAGGAAACCGGAAATCATATTGATGATCGAGCCCGGGACGAAGAACGGTGAAATTCGACGAGGGCCGGAGTCGTGCAGCGTGCGGCTGGTTTCTTCGATATTGGTCAGACCACCAATACCCGAGCCCATGGCCACGCCAATGCGATCACGGTTGGCATCGGTGACTTCCAGGCCGGCATTACGCACTGCCTGAAAACCGGCCGCCAAGCCGTATTGAATGAACAGGTCGAGTTTTCGGGATTCCTTGATCGAGAGATATTCCTCGACGTTGAAGCCCTTTACCGAGCCGCCAAAACGGGTGGAATAGGCAGAAAGGTCCGTATGCTCGATCAGACCAATACCACTGTGGCCAGCCAGAATGCCCTGCCAACTGCTCGGCACATCCGTACCCAGTGGCGACAACATACCCATACCGGTGACTACGACGCGTCTACGCGACACAGCACTCTCCTTTTTCTAATGACGACACTTTGCTTCACAGCTCATTTTTCATCAGAGCTAAAGAAAAAACCGCACGCCGTTACAGCAGTGCGGTTTTTCCATAACAGCAAGCGACGATTACAAACTATTACGCCTGGTGGCTAGTAACGTAGTCGATAGCAGCTTGAACAGTAGTGATTTTTTCAGCTTCTTCGTCCGGGATTTCGGTCTCGAATTCCTCTTCCAGAGCCATCACCAGCTCAACGGTGTCAAGGGAATCGGCACCCAGGTCTTCTACGAAGGAAGCAGTGTTGACCACTTCTTCTTCTTTAACGCCCAGTTGCTCGGCGACGATTTTCTTGACGCGCTCTTCGATGGTGCTCATACCTTGTTTAACTCCTAATGGACAAATTCAGGCAGCTGGCCAGTGGGTAAGTGTATAGAAAGGCTTTTCAGCTTTTCAACTGAAAGCTTCACCCTCGTACCCTACCGACCACCTGCCTATAAATAGATTGCAGCTTTATAACGGATTTTAGACAGCTCGTATGACATTTTTTTGAAGCGATCCGTCACAATTTAACTCATGTACATCCCGCCGTTCACCGGGATTGTAGCCCCAGTCACGTATGCCGCACCGTCAGACGCCAGGAAAGAGACCACATTGGCGATCTCTTGGGCCTGGCCCAGACGGCCCAGCGGAATTTGCGTCAGCAACGCTTCACGTTGCGCTTCAGGCAACTCACGGGTCATATCGGTATCGATAAACCCTGGAGCTACCGAGTTGACCGTAATCGACCGCGAGCCGACTTCACGTGCCAGGGCACGGCTGAAACCTTCCAGGCCGGCCTTGGCAGAGGCGTAGTTTACTTGGCCTGCGTTGCCCATGGCACCCACTACGGAGCCAATATTGATAATTCGCCCCCAACGCGCCTTGGTCATGCCGCGCAAAACACCCTTGGACAGGCGAAACAGACTGTTCAAGTTGGTATCGACCACGTCGTACCACTCGTCGTCTTTCATGCGCATCATCAGGTTGTCACGGGTAATCCCGGCGTTGTTCACCAGAATAGCCGGCACACCGAACTGTGCAGTGATCTGGGCCAAGACAGCAGCCACGGACTCATCGCTGGTCACGTTGAGTTCAAGACCGGTGCCCTGCACGCCATTTTCCTTCAGGGTCGCGGCGATACGCTCGGCGCCCGAGGCGGAGGTGGCAGTACCGATCACGATGGCACCCTGACGACCCAGCTCCAGGGCGATCGCCTGGCCAATGCCACGGCTTGCGCCGGTAACCAGTGCAACTTTACCTTGCAGACTCATGCAGGCTTCTCCTTAGTTCAGGCCAGTGCGGCGCGGGCGGCTACGAAGCCATCCGGGGTATTGAGATTGGACGTCGACACGCCTTCGGCGCAACGCTTGTTGAGACCGGCCAGGACTTTGCCCGGACCACACTCAACCAGTTGGGTAGCGCCCTTGGCAGCCAGGGTCTGGACCGATTCAACCCAGCGCACCGGCTTGTACAGCTGCTCCAGCAGGTCGCGCTTGAGGATGTCCAGGTCCGGCGCCACGTCGGCGCTGACGTTTTGCACCAGCGGGATCTGCGGTGCCTGCCAGTTGATGGCGGCGATGGACTCGGCAAACCGCTCGGCGGCCGGGCGCATCAGCTCGCAATGGGACGGCACGCTGACCGGCAGCGGCAATGCGCGCTTGGCCCCACGGGCCTTGCAGCCTTCGATGGCACGCTCAACTGCCGCCTTGGCACCGGCGATCACCACCTGGCCAGGGGAGTTGAAGTTCACCGCGCTGACCACTTCACCCTGGGCCGATTCGGCACAGGCTTCGATCACCACCGCGTCGTCCAGGCCCAGGATAGCGGCCATGCCGCCCTGCCCGGCCGGAACCGCTTCTTGCATCAGTTGGCCACGGCGCTCTACCAGCTTGACCGCCTCAGCAAGGGTCAGGCTGCCTGCCGCGACCAAGGCGCTGTATTCGCCCAGGCTGTGACCGGCAACAAAAGCCGGGCGTGCGCCGCCTTCGGCCAACCAGACGCGCCACAGCGCGATGGAAGCCGTCAGGATGGCCGGCTGGGTTTTATCGGTTTGATTGAGCAGTTCTTCCGGCCCGTCCTGGGTCAAAGCCCAAAGGTCGTAGCCCAAGGCAGCGGAAGCTTCCTTGAATGTTTCCAGGACTAGCGGGTATTGCGCGCCCAGCTCGGCCAACATGCCGAGGGACTGCGAACCCTGCCCTGGAAAGACGAATGCGAGGGATGTAGACATGTAACAAGCCCCTAATGATCTGGTCGTCGGTGAATTGACGCCCCACAGCTGGGAGCGCAAGAAACTGACAGATTGGATGGTCAATTGAACTGGCCGGTCACATTTAAGCATTCCCGGACCAATTCGCCTAAGACAACAGATCCTCAAGACGGCCATGCAAGCGTTGCGGCAGGTTCTCCTGGATCTCGATCTGGGCACGCGCAATAGCACTCTGAAAGCCCTGGACACCCGCCGAACCGTGGCTTTTTACCACAATGCCCTGCAAACCGAGAAAGCTGGCGCCGTTATGCCGAGCCGGAGCCAAATCGGCCTGCAGGCGCCGCATCAACGGCAGCGCCAAGGCACCCACCAGTCGCGAGGCGATGCCCTGCTTGAACAAGGCCTCAATGCGAGCAGCAATCATCGTAGCCAGGCCTTCGCTGGATTTGAGTAGGATATTGCCGACAAAACCGTCGCAAACCACCACATCGGCCTCGCCACGATATAACCCATCACCTTCGATAAACCCGATGTAGTTCAACCCCCGCGCCTGCTGCAGCAGGCTGGCGGCCAACTTGACCTGCTGGTTGCCCTTGATGTCCTCGGTGCCGATATTGAGCAAGGCGACCCGGGGCCGCACCACACCCAGCGCTTCAGCCGCCACCGAACCCATCAGGGCAAAGTGCAACAGGTGCTCGGCACTGCAATCGACATTCGCCCCCAGGTCCAGCAACTGGCAATAGCCACGCTGGGTCGGGATCGCCGCGACCATCGCAGGCCGGTCAATCCCCGGCAAGGTTTTCAGCACATGACGAGACAACGCCATCAGCGCCCCGGTATTGCCCGCACTGACACACGCCTGGACCTTGCCGTCACGCAGCAGCTCAAGGGCCACGCGCATGGAAGAGTCGGGTTTGCCACGCAGGGCCTGGGCCGGTTTTTCGTCCATGCCGATGGTTTCGCTGGCCGGCATTATCGTCAGGCGCGCGCGATCCACAGCCGGATGACTGGCAATCAGTTCTTCAAGTAGGGAAGGTTGACCGACAAGGGTCAGGTGCAGCGAGGGCGTTGCAGACAGGCTGGCAATGCAGGCCTGAACAATGCTGCGGGGACCGAAGTCCCCGCCCATTGCGTCAATCGCGATGACTTGAGCAGACAAGTGATTACTCGTCAGCGCCCTTGTCGATCACTTTACGGCCACGGTATACGCCTTCTGGCGATACGTGGTGACGCAGGTGAATTTCACCGGTGGTTTTTTCTACAGACAGAGTGCTTGCCGTCAGGGCATCGTGCGAACGACGCATGTCACGGGCAGAGCGGGATTTTTTGTTCTGCTGAACAGCCATAATTGATTAACTCCTAAACGTTTGGGTCACGCTTTAACTGCGCCAATACACTGAACGGGTTGGACCGCGTTACCTCGTCCTCGCTCGGTTCGGACTCGTCATCGAGCCCCGCCGGCTGCTGGCATTCTTCCGGATGATGAGCAGGCACAATGGGCAAGGCGAGCAAAAGCTCTTCCTCGATCAGTGCATGCAGATCCAAAGGATCTTCGCCCAGTTCCAGCACGTCATAACCTTTCGGCAACGACTGGGTATTCGCACCCTCTTTCACCACAGCATAACTGCATTCGCTGTGGATCGGCAGGGTGACCAGCTCAAGACAACGCTGGCAAACCATTTTGACCTCGGTGTCGATAAAACTGTGGATTACCACAGATTTACGTTCATCTCGTTCAAAAACGAATTTAGCCTGCACCGTACCGACATTGTCGGAAAGCGGGTCGCAGAGTCTCTCCAAATCGGCCAGCAACACTTCACCTTGGAGGGTGGTGCCACGATCAGCCAATTTGCGCGGGTCAACGTGAGGTGGAATCGGGTCATTCAACATAGGCGCAGCATTATAGGGATGCACCCGGCCATGTCAAAGGAAATTCAGCCCTGTGCGCCAGACTGCCCGCTCGCTAGAATCCGCAACTGCCTTGAGGAGAGCCACATGTTGCCTTTATTACTCGCTTCCAGCTCGGTTTATCGCCGGGAACTGCTCAATCGCCTGCACCTGCCGTTCATCTGCAGCTCCCCGGATATCGACGAAAGCCACCGTAAAAACGAGCCTGCTGTCGAGCTGGTCAAGCGCCTGGCCGAGGAAAAGGCTCGCGCCCTCGCCAGCAGCCACCCTGGACACCTGATCATCGGCTCGGACCAGGTGGCGACGCTCGACGACCAGATCATCGGCAAGCCCCACACCTTCGAAAAGGCCCGCGAACAATTGCTCGCCGCCAGCGGCAGGCAGGTCAGCTTCCTGACCGGCCTGGCGCTGCTCAATAGCGAAACAGGGCATTGCCAGGTGGACTGCATCCCCTTTACCGTCACCATGCGACAGCTGAACCCGGCACAGATCGAGCGCTACCTGCGGATCGAGCAGCCCTACGATTGCGCTGGCAGCTTCAAGGCCGAAGGGCTGGGGGTGAGCTTGTTTCAGAGCACCGAAGGGCCGGACGCCACCAGCCTCGTCGGCCTACCGCTGATTCGCCTGGTGGATATGCTGCTGGCCGAAGGCGTGCAGGTACCGTAGAACACCACAAAACCCAATGTGGGAGCGGGCTTGCTCGCCCCCACATTTTGATCGATGCCAACCCTGAGATCAGCGCAGGGTCGGACCCTGGAAGCCCATATACAGCGCCAGCTTCTCCGCCACACTGGCACCCAGACGCTTGGAGAAGCGATCGAACGGCGATTCCTGGACGGTGAAGTCCACCAACTCTTTCTCGCCAATCACATCCCGCGCCACGGAGCTGGCACTGCCCAGGCCGTCGATCAAGCCCAACGGCAATGCCTGCTCACCCGACCAGATCAAGCCGGAGAACAACTCCGGATGCTCTTTATCCTTGAGTCGCTCACCACGCCCTTGCTTGACGCTGGCAATGAACTGGCGATGAGTGGTGTCGAGCACGCTCTGCCAGAACTGGGTTTCTTCAGCCTTTTGCGGCTGGAACGGATCAAGGAACGACTTGTGCTCGCCCGACGTATAAGTACGACGCTCGACACCCAGCTTCTCCATGGCACCGACAAAACCGTAACCGGCCGCCGTTACACCAATGGACCCCACCAGGCTGGCCTTATCGGCGTAGATCTGATCGGCAGCGCTGGCAATGTAATAGGCGCCCGAAGCCCCCAGGTCAGAAATCACCGCATACAGCTTGGTGTCCGGATGCAGCGCGCGTAGACGACGGATCTCGTCATAGACATACCCCGACTGCACCGGACTGCCGCCCGGACTGTTGATGCGCAGCACCACACCCTTGACCTTGGGATCCTCGAAAGCCGTGCGCAGACTGCTGACAATGTTGTCGGCGCTGGCGGACTCCTTGTCGGCAATCACCCCGCGCACCTCGATCAGTGCGGTGTAGTTGGCGCTGCGCACGGCGCTTTTTTCCATGTCCACCAGAGGACTGAACAGCACCAGCATGCCAATCAGGTAGGTAAAGGTCAGGAGCTTGAAGAAGATCCCCCAGCGCCGGGCGCGACGCTGTTCCTGGACGCCCGCCAGCAGGGTCTTTTCCAGCAATTTCCAGCTTTTATCATCGCCATTATCGACACCGGCCTTGCTCGGCGCCTTCCACTCATCGGTCATGCCATCTACCCCAGCAAAAACTTAACGGGCCTGGTTGAGCCAGGCGTGCAATTGAGAAAACCGATCAATCGTCAGTCGCGGCTCGTACGCCTGCAAGGCTTCGGGGGACTGGGCACCGTAGCTGACCGCAACACTGTCCATGCCAGCATTGCGCGCCATCAGCAAATCGAACGAGGCATCACCGACCATCAACGACTCGCGGGCAGAAACCCCGCAGTGCGCCATGATCTGCTCCAGCATCAAGGGATGGGGCTTGCTCGCGGTTTCATCAGCGGCGCGGGTGATATCGAAATAATCTTCCCAACCATTGGCCTTGAGTACCCGATCCAGGCCGCGCCGCGCCTTGCCGGTGGCCACTGCCAGGTGATAGCCCTGCTCGCGCAATGCCGCCAGGGACTGCACCACACCCTCAAACAAGGGTGAAGGCTCAGCTTCCAGGGCAATGTAGTGATCAGCGTAATGCTCGCGAAACGCGACCAGCTCGCTGTCAGTGATCTGCGGATACAAGGTGCGAATGGCTTCCGGCAAACCCAGGCCAATAATGCCCTTGACCGCCAGGTCGCTGCACAGCTCGAAGCCGGAACGGGTCGAGGCCATGTGCATGGACTCGACAATCCGACCAATGGAATCGCACAGGGTGCCATCCCAGTCAAAAATCAGCAGCTTGTAGTCAGGGCGCGACACTCAGGCGCTCCACGGTCTTGGCCCACATTTCATCGACAGGGGCCTGCAACTTCAATTCACCACCATCGGGCAACGGTACCGTCAGCATGTAGGCATGCAGGAACAGGCGCTTGCCGCCAAGGTCGCGAATTTCCTTGGAGAAGCCCTCGTCGCCGTACTTGGTATCACCGGCAATGCAGTGGCCAGCATGCAGGGTATGCACGCGAATCTGGTGGGTACGCCCGGTCACCGGCTTGGCCTCGACCATGGTTGCGAAGTCACCAAAACGCCGTAGCACCTTGAACAGGGTCAGCGCCTCCTTGCCCTCCTCGTCCACCTCGACCATACGCTCGCCGGAGCGCAGGTTGCTCTTCTGCAACGGCGCACGCACGCTCTTGATCGAAGAGGCCCAATTGCCACGCACCAGGGCCATGTAGCGCTTGTCCACGCCATCGCCGCGCAGGGCGGTATGCAAGTGGCGCAACATGCTGCGCTTCTTGGCGATCATCAACAGGCCGGAAGTGTCACGGTCCAGGCGATGGACCAGCTCCAGCTCCTTGGCGTCCGGACGCAACTGACGAAAGGCTTCGATCACCCCGAAATTCAGGCCGCTGCCGCCGTGAACCGCAATGCCACATGGCTTATTGATCACGATCAGCTTGCTGTCTTCGAAGACAATCGACGCCTCAAGGCGCTGCAACAGGCCCTGGGCCAGCGGCACGGGCTCGTCACGTTCAGGCACCCGCACAGGCGGCACCCGGACGATATCGCCCGCCTGCAGCTTGTACTCGGGCTTGATCCGGCCTTTGTTCACCCGCACTTCGCCTTTACGCAAAATGCGATAAATCAAGGTCTTGGGCACGCCCTTGAGCCTGGCCAGAAGAAAATTGTCGATGCGTTGGCCGGCATATTCCGGCGAGACCTCAAGCAGCTGGACGCTGGGGGTCGGGGGGGCGGTAGTCGTCATGTCGGGAATGATAACAATTTTTTATGGAATTGAAGCACTTAATCATTGCTGCTATAGTCGCGAACGCCGCCAAAAGCGGCCTGGACAGAGGACTCGCGGCAAACTGCCGCCCCTGACCATCGCAATTCATCAGGACGCGAGGCCGTCCTACGGGGCTCTTGCCACACTGGAAGGCTCAAGATTGTAACAAGCGCAGGTGACATGAGGCCTGAAGCGAGTGCAGGAAACAGAGTGATTACTCGTCTCTTGCGCCGATATTTACGGCCAGTTCACAAAGTGCAGTCAGTCTTGTACCAGACCACGGCGAATGCTTCGGAAACAACGCCTGTTATTAGCCATGAGCGTGAACTCCCCATTGGAGAACACGGTAAATGCCAACCCGCTGCGGATTCTGCGCGCGGCAGCACCCGAATTATCAGGGATACGTGTAGGGTGGAGATGCACAACCGTCGGACTGTGTAGCACTAGGCTTATATTTAGACGCTTCATCTCGTCCACAGTCGCCGGTTGATTCCTCCTCCTGACTGAGTGCTTATTAAGTCACCACAGCAAGCAGGACGCGTAAGTCGCGATACCAGCCCAATTGGCCGGTATTGCTGGACACTGGAGTGGCCAACCACTCTTGACGCACCTGACACCGACCGTGAGAAGTCGTGTGTGCCGAACGCCGTTTCCGGCAGCCCGGAAACCGACGGTACAACATGAAAAGAATGCTGATTAACGCAACTCAACCCGAAGAGTTGCGTGTTGCACTGGTAGATGGCCAACGCCTCTACGACCTGGACATCGAGTCCGGTGCACGCGAGCAGAAGAAGGCCAACATCTATAAAGGCCGGATTACTCGTATCGAGCCGAGCCTTGAGGCTGCCTTTGTCGATTTTGGCTCTGAGCGCCATGGCTTCCTGCCCCTCAAGGAAATCTCCCGCGAATACTTCAAGAAAGCCCCTGAAGGCCGCGTGAACATCAAGGACGTCCTGAGCGAAGGCCAGGAAGTCATCGTCCAGGTCGAAAAAGAAGAACGTGGCAACAAGGGCGCAGCCCTGACCACCTTCATCAGCCTGGCTGGCCGTTACCTGGTCCTGATGCCGAACAACCCGCGTGCCGGCGGCATCTCCCGTCGTATCGAAGGCGAAGAGCGCAACGAACTGCGTGAAGCGCTGAACGGCCTGATCGCCCCGGCCGACATGGGCCTGATCGTGCGCACTGCAGGCCTTGGCCGCAGCAGCGAAGAAATGCAGTGGGACCTCGACTACCTGCTGCAACTGTGGACTGCTATTAAAGAAGCATCCCTGGACCGCTCCGCGCCATTCCTGATCTATCAGGAAAGCAACGTGATCATCCGCGCCATCCGCGACTACCTGCGCCAGGACATCGGCGAAGTGCTGATCGACAGCGTTGAAGCCCAGGACGAAGCCCTGACCTTCATCCGCCAGGTGATGCCGCAGTACGCCAGCAAGATCAAGCTGTACGAAGACAGCGTGCCGCTGTTCAACCGTTTCCAGATCGAAAGCCAGATCGAAACCGCCTTCCAGCGCGTGGTCGAACTGCCTTCCGGTGGTTCCATCGTCATCGATCCGACCGAAGCCCTGGTGTCCATCGACATCAACTCGGCGCGCGCTACCAAAGGCAGCGACATCGAAGAAACCGCCCTGCAGACCAACCTGGAAGCGGCTGAAGAAATCGCCCGCCAACTGCGCCTGCGTGATATCGGCGGCCTGATCGTGATCGACTTCATCGACATGACGCCTGCCAAGAACCAGCGCGCCGTGGAAGAAAAAGTCCGCGAATGCCTGGAAGCCGACCGTGCCCGCGTGCAAGTCGGCCGCATCTCGCGCTTCGGCCTGCTGGAAATGTCCCGTCAGCGCCTGCGTCCGTCCCTGGGCGAAAGCAGCGGCATCGTCTGCCCGCGTTGCAATGGCACCGGCATCATCCGTGATGTCGAATCGCTGTCCCTGGCGATCCTGCGCCTGATCGAAGAAGAAGCCCTGAAAGACCGCACCGCCGAAGTCCGCGCGCAAGTGCCAATCCCGGTTGCAGCCTTCCTGCTCAACGAGAAACGCAACTCGATCACCAAGATCGAACTGCGCACCCGTGCCCGCATCGTGATCCTGCCGAACGATCATCTCGAAACGCCGCACTTCGAAGTGCAACGCCTGCGTGATGACAGCCCGGAAGCCCACAGCGGCCAGTCCAGCTACGAAATCGCCGCTGCTGCTGCCGAAGTCGAAGAAGTCCAGCCAGCCGCCGCGACCCGCACCCTGGTTCGCCAGGAAGCTGCCGTCAAGACCGCACCGGCCCGTGCCAACGCACCGGTACCGACTGAAGCCGCAGCCCCGGTTGCCGCTCCTGCCTCCCTGCCGGAGCCAAGCCTGTTCAAGGGCCTGGTGAAGTCGCTGGTCAGCCTGTTCGCCACCAAGGAAGAGCCGGTAGCTCCTGCCGTGGTCGAGAAGCCTGCCGCTGAACGTCCTGCACGCAATGAAGAGCGTCGCAACGGTCGCCAGCAGAGCCGTAACCGCAACGGTCGCCGTGATGAAGAGCGCAAGCCTCGCGAAGAGCGTGCACCGCGTGAAGAACGCGCACCACGCGAAGAGCGCCAACCGCGCGAAGCCCGTGAAGAAACCCCGGCCGTAGCCCGTGAAGAACGTGCTCCGCGTGAAGAGCGTGCACCACGTGAAGAACGTGCACCGCGCGCACCTCGCGCCCCGCGTGAAGATCGCAAGCCGCGTGGCGAGCGTGAAGAACGTGTACGTGAACTGCGCGAGCCATTGGACGCCGTCCCGGCGGTTGCCGCCGCTGCCGTTGATGCCGCTACTGAAGAACGCCCGGCCCGCCAGCCGCGCGAGGAACGCGCCCCACGCCCACCGCGTGAAGAGCGTCAACCACGCGCCGAGCAGGCCGTTGCCGCCAGCGAAGAAGAACTGCTGACCAACGAAGAGCAGCAACAGGAAGATGGCCAGGACAACGCCGAAGGCGATCGTCCACGCCGCCGCTCCCGTGGCCAGCGTCGTCGCAGCAACCGTCGTGAGCGTCAGCGTGACGCCAACGGCAATGTGATCGAAGGCTCGGAAGAGACCGGCGAAGCCACTGAAGAAACCGCCAACAACGAGCCAACCAGCACCGAACTGGCTGCTGGCCTGGCCGTGACCGCTGCCGTTGCCAGCGCGGTCATCAGCGCCCCTGCCGAAGCCGAAGCCAACCAGCAGGCCGAACGTGCCACCGCTGCCGTGCAGGAAACTGCCGTCGTTGAAGCACCCGCTGTCGAAGCCACCACCGTGGTCGAAACACCTGCTGCTCCAGAAGTGGAAGTTGCACCGGTTCGCGAAGCCCAGCCTGAAGCGCAAGCAGTTGCTGCACCTGCGGACGTGGTTGAGCCACAGCCTGTGGTTGAAGCCGTTGTCGAAGCGCCAGTCGAAACGCCAGCCGCCGAGCCAACCCCACAAGTGCGTGAAGTTCGCGAAGAACAGACCGCCTTCCAGTGGACTGCCGAACCAGCACCCGCGCAAGCGCCGGTAGAAGAAGCGCCTGCACCGGTCGCTGAAGTGGTGATCGCCGAAGCCGTCGTGGTTGCAGTAGAACCGGTTGTGGTTGCAGAACCTGCCCCGGTGGTCGTGGAAGCACCAGTGGTTGCCGAAGTGGCCGCCCCGGTGGTTGAAGCCCCGGCCAGCGCCCTGACCGAAAACGGCCGTGCGCCGAACGACCCGCGTGAAGTGCGTCGCCGCAAGCGTGAAGCCGAGCGTCTGCAGAAAGAAGCCGAAGAAGCAGCGGCGGCGGCTCCGGCCGTAGTCGAAGCCGCACCGGTGGTTGCCGAGGTTGTCGAAGCACCGGCGATCGAAGCAGAAGTTGAGCACGCGGCCCCAGCCATCGACGAGAACCTGCGTTCCGTTGAGGAAGTGGTAGAGCACAACCCAAAAGCCCTGGAAGAAGAGCACGAGCCTAAACCCCTCGCCTGATTCCAACGGCAACTAAAAAGCCCCGCCTGAGCAATCAGGCGGGGCTTTTTTATGCGTTCCATGCAGCTACAACAATCAAAAGTGGGAGCTGGCTTGCCTGCGATGGCGGTAGAGAGGGATGGGCTCCTATAGGGGTTGTGGGAACTTGAGCATTTGCGGTACATCCACATCCCACAACACCCCGGGATCATCCACCGGCACTTCCCGCACATCAGCCTGGGCAAACAGGGGCTTGGCGCCACGGTCCCCAGTCAGTTCCATCAAGGCGGGCCCTAGAGCCCGGCCAAACGCAACGGGATGGCCATACTGCCCAGCATGTACCGGCACACTGATGCCCTCCACGCGTTCTATCACCCGCTCAATGCTCGACGACTGAATAAACGGCATATCCCCCAGCACCACCAGCCAACCGGCACTTGGGCCACTGGCCGCCACTGCCGCTGCAAGGCTGTCGCCCATACCCGCAGCATCCAGAAGCAGTACTTCGCATCCATAATCCCTGGCCAGACGAATGACCTCGCTGCGCCCAGGCGACGTGACGACCCAACGCCGGGAGATACTGGCCGGTAAATTGACCAATACCTGCTCGAAGACCGGTCGCATCACCCCATCACGCCCCACACAAGGGGCCAATAGCTTGTCCTGGCCATTTTGCGCACGGAAACGACTGCCCTGCCCCGCCGCGAGGACGATCGCAGTGATCGCGCTCGTCAACTGACCGCCTCCCGTACGGGGTTCTTCTGTAACAGCTCCACACCGTTCTTGACCGCGACGATATGCGCCATCAGCGACAAGGCAATCTCTGCCGGCGTATGACTGCCGATATGAATGCCAATCGGGCCATGCAGCCGCGCAATCGCCTCGGCCCCCAACCCCAACACCGCCAGGTTCTCCCGGCGCTTGCGGCTATTGACCCGTGAACCCAGGGCACCGATGTAGAACGCCCGGGAGTTCAATGCGGTCAACAACGCCATATCGTCCAGGCGCGGATCGTGGGTCAGGGCAACAATGGCCGTGCGCTCGTCCGTCTGGATAGTGAGCACGGCCTCATCGGGCATTCCCGGCACAAAGCGTCCATGCTGCTCTTCCCAGCCATGGACAAACTCCTGGCGCGGGTCGCAGATCAACACTTCAAAGTCCAGCAGGCGCGCCATTTCTGCCACATAGCGCGACAACTGGCCCGCGCCGATCAACAGCAGGCGCCAGCGCGGACCATAAATGGCCCGTAAGCGCTCACCATCAAACGTGACAATGTCAGACTTGTTCGCCGCGCTTAAACACACGGAGCCCGTCGCCAAATCCAACTCCCGCGCAACAATTTCATGGGCCTCACAACGCGCCAGCAACTCGGCGACCCACGCAGGATCACCGACCCGCTCCTGCGTCAGGCGCAAGGTGCCGCCGCACGGCAGGCCAAAGCGCGCGGCTTCATCCCGGGTAACGCCATAGGTCACCAGTTGCACCGGTGGTCCATCGTCGAGCAACCGACCATCGTACAGACGGGCGATCAGATCGTCCTCGATGCAACCACCGGACACCGAGCCAATCACCACGCCATCGCCGCGCAGGGCCAGCATCGCCCCCGGCGGCCGTGGTGCGCTGCCCCAGGTCTGGACCACGCTGTACAGCACCACCCGGTGCCCTGCGCGGCGCCACTCCAGCACGCTGCGCAAGACATTCAGATCAACGCTGTCCATCAGGCCTTCGCCTCCTGCTGCCAGCCCTGCAACTGATAACGCACCGGCAAGCTGCGGATGCGCTTGCCAGTCGCCGCAAAAATCGCATTGCACAGTGCTGGCGCAATCGGCGGCACGCCCGGCTCACCGACGCCGCCCAGAGGCACCTCGCCCTTGGGCGTGACCAAATGAATGGCAATTTCCCTGGGCGCCAGGGACATGCGCGCCACTTCATACATATGGAAGTTGTCCTGCTGGACCTTGCCATCCTTGAAGCTGATTTCCCCCAGCACCGCGTTGCCCAGGCCCATGACGCAGGCGCCCTCGAACTGCGAGCGAATGCGCTCCGGGTTGATCTGCGGGCCGCAGTCCACGGCAATATCGGCCTTGTGTACGATCAGCGTGCCGTCATCCTTGACCTCCACCTCAATCACCGCCGCCACATAAGTGACGAAACTGTAATGCACCGCCAACCCCAGGCCACGCCCCTTGGGCAATGTACGACCCCAGCCAGCAGCCTTGGCCGCGGTTTCCAATACGCCACGCATACGAGCGGTGTCGATCGGATAGCGCTCGGGCGACTCGCCGTAGTTCCACTCTTCACTCAAGGTTCGCGGATCAATCTGACGGTCCGGGCCCAGCAGTTTGAGTTGGTACTTCAGCGGATCCTGGCCGGCCTTGTGGGCCAATTCATCGACAAAGCTCTGAATCGCAAAACCATGGGGGATGTTTGACACCGAGCGGTACCAACCCACGCGGGTGTGGGCGGCGGCCTCGGGGTTTTCCAGGCGCACGTTGGGGATGGCGTAGGCCATGTTGGTAAAGCCCATGCCCAGTTCAAATGCGGCCTCGTGGTTCATGCCCGGCGCAAACAACGCGGTGATGCTCGGGGCCACGGTGCGATGCAACCAGCCCGACGGCAGGCCATCCTTGTTCAGGCCGGCCTTGAGATACTCGGCGGACACGGTATGAAAGTAGGAGTTGTGGATATCGTCTTCACGGGTCCACTGCACGCGCACGGCCTTGCCGGGGAACTCCTTGGCCAGGATCGCGGCTTCGACGATAAAGTCCGGTTTCGATTTGCGTCCAAAACCACCGCCCAACAGGGTGACGTGGATTGTGACGTTGTCGAACGGCAGGCCAAGGCGCTCGGCGACCCGCTCCCGCGTGACCTGCGGTGCCTGGCTCGGCGCCCAGGCCTCGCATTGCCCGTCCTGATAACGGGCCACCGCCACCATCGGCTCCATCGGCGACTGCGCCAGGTGTGGCAAGTAATACGCCGCGTCGAAAGTGCTGTCGGCATCGCTCAGGGCCTGGTCGATACTGCCGGTATTGCGCACCACTTTGCCGGGTTTGAGGGCGGCGGCTTCCAGAGTCTTGCGATAGTCGGTGGAGTTGTAGCCGGCATTGGCGCCGTCGTCCCAGACAATCTGCAGCGCCTCACGCCCCTTGATTGCCGCCCAGGTGTTGCTGGCGACCACCGCCACGCCGCCCAATGGCTGGAACTCCGAGGGTATGGGGCGGCTCTCGATCTCCAGGACCTTGATCACACCCGGCACTTTCAACGCCGCGCTGGCATCAAATGATTTGACCTTGCCGCCATACACCTTGGGCCGCGCGACAGTGGCGAACAGCATGCCGTCAAAATGCACATCGGCGCCGTACACCGCCCGACCGTTGACGATATCGACACCGTCGATAGCCTTGCTCGCTTCTTTGCCGATATAACGAAACTCCGACGGTTGCTTGAGCCGCAGGCTGTCCCGCGCCGGTACTGCCAGTGCTGCGGCGGCAGCGGCCAGGGCGCCATAGCCCAGTTCACGACCGCTGGGCTGGTGAATCACTTTATGCAGCTGTGCACGACACTCACCCAGCGGGACTTTCCACTGCTCGGCGGCCGCCTGTTCCAGCATGGTCCGCGCGGCAGCACCGCAACGACGCATTGGCTCGTACCAATGGCGCATGCTGCGCGAGCCATCAGTGTCCTGGTTCCCAAAGCGCACTTCGTCACCGGGCGCCTGTTCGACTTTGACCCTGGCCCAGTCGGCTTCCAGTTCGTCGGCCACCACCATGGCCAGGCTGGTGCGCACGCCCTGGCCCATCTCCGAGCGGTTGCAGACCACGGTCACGCTGCCGTCGGCGGCAATACTGACGTAGACCTTGGGGTCGTCGATCACGCCATTGGGCATGGCTTGGGCGCCGTACTTCTTCACTTCTTCGGCAAAGGCATCGGGCAAGCCCCAACTGGCAGCCACTACCAGGGCGCCGGTCGCGCCAACACCCTTGAGAAAGCCGCGACGGCTGAGGTTGTTCAGGACGAAATCAGCAGGCAACTGGCTCATGCCTTGGCCTCCTGCAGGTGGGTGGCAGCCTGGCGGATCGCGGTCTTGATCCGATTGTAGGTGCCACAACGGCAGATATTGCCGACCATCGCCTCTTCAATCTGCGCATCACTGGGGTTGGGGTTGGTTTTCAGCAGCGCGGTGGCCGACATGATCTGCCCGCCCTGGCAGTAACCGCATTGGGCCACCGCCGTGTCCAGCCACGCCTGCTGTACCACTTGACCGACTGGATCATTGTGCAGGTTGTCGATAGTGCTGACGTTCTGCCCCTTGACCGAGCCAATGGGCGTGATGCAACTGCGTGCCGGCGCCCCATCGATATGGATGGTGCAGGCGCCGCACAAGCCCATGCCACAACCGAACTTGGTACCGTTGTAACCCGCCACGTCACGGATCGCCCACAGCAGGGGCATGTCCTCGGTGGCGTCCAGTGGATGATCTTGACCGTTGAGCTTGAGAGTAATCATGGGCACGCCCGCATAGTGATTGGATTATGGGGTCGAGCTATCTGCCGCTTTTAAGGAAGCGGAGTCGGTTCACGCAGATGGCTCAGGCTAATCGGGCTCTCTTGTGAAGACAGGTTTTGCGTCAGGGAATGTGCCTACAATTCCCTGCGCGAACAACACCAGCCTTTCACCGGGCCTTTGATAAACAGCATCGATCGAACAATAAACAGGCATCGTTAGCCTGCTAAGTTAACCCAGCATTAACAAAAAAGCCCTGCAATGCAGGGCTTTGTTCAACACGCTAGAAGCGTAGCTCAATAACGATTGGGCTCCATTTCCAGATCGACCTGGAAGCGCTCGGCGATATCGCGCTGGATACGTTGCGCCAGGCTCGAAATTTCCAGGCCCGTGGCCGCGCCATAATTGACCAGCACCAGCGCCTGCAAGCGGTGTACGCCGGCATCGCCGTCACGAAAGCCCTTCCAGCCAGCCTTGTCAATCAACCAGCCCGCCGCCAGTTTCACTTGGCCATCAGCCTGGGGATAGGCCACCAGATCGGGATATTGCAGCTGCAATTGCGCAGCCAGAACCTGGGATACCAGCGGGTTCTTGAAGAAACTGCCGGCATTGCCCAAGACCGCAGGGTCGGGCAGCTTTTCACTGCGGATGCTGCAAATGGCCCGGCTGACATCGCTCGGCGTCGCCTGGGTGATGCCTTGTTCGGCCAGGCGTTGCTGCACCGGGCCATAACCCAACTTGAGGTGCGCGACACGGTTCAGGGCAAAGCGCACCCGCAGGATCAGCCAGCGTCCCACTTCGTGCTTGAACAGGCTGTCACGGTAGGCGAAGTTGCATTCTTGCAGGCTGAAATCCCGCAGCTCGCCGGTCTGGCGGTCGAGGGCGGTCAGGCCGGCGAACACATCCTTGATCTCGACCCCGTAGGCACCGATGTTCTGCATCGGCGCGGCACCGACGGTACCGGGAATCAGGCTGAGGTTTTCCAGGCCAGAGAACCCTTGCTCAAGGGTCCACAGCACAAAAGGATGCCAGGCTTCGCCCGCTTCAGCCTCCACCACAACCTGCTGGCCATCATCGTGCAGGACCCGAATCCCACGGGTCGCCATGCGCAACACCAGCGCCGCGATATCCTGGGTCAGCAGCAGGTTGCTACCGCCCCCGATCACCAGCAACGGCAGCTGTTGTGCGGCTGCATAGGCCAGGGCCTCGCGCACATCTGCGTCGCTATGGGCTTCGGCGAACAACTGCGCTCGCACATCGATACCAAAACTGTTGAAGGCCTTCAGGGAAACCTGGGGCTGTACATCCAGGCTCATAAACGCCCCTTCAATTCGATCACCAGCAAATCACAAGCGGCCTCGATCAGGTCCAGGACCTGTTCGAAACCTTGCTCGCCGTCGTAATACGGATCCGGCACTTCATCCACCGCCGAATCGTAGCGGCGCAGGAACAGGTCCAACTCTGCCTTGCCCTTGGCCGGTTGCATGGCCTTGAGGTTACGCAGGTTGCTCTGGTCCATGGCCAGGATCAGGTCGTAGCGTGCAAAGTCGGCACGCGACACCTGCTGCGCACGCTGGGCCGACAAGTCGTAGCCGCGACGCAATGCTGCCTGCTGGCTGCGCTTGTCCGGTGCCTTGCCGATATGCCATTCGCCGGTACCGGCCGAGGCCACCTCGACCCGATCCGCCAACCCGGCGGCCCGCAATTTATGGCGCAGGACGCCTTCGGCGGTGGGCGAGCGGCAGATATTGCCCAGGCACACAAACAGGACTTCCATCAAACCCCCAGCAACCGGCGTACGCGCTCAAGGTCTTCCTGGGTATCGACGCCGGCTGGTGGGGCTTGCATGGCATCGTCGACATGAATCCGCACGCCATGCCACAGGGCCCGCAGTTGCTCCAGGGCCTCGGTGTTCTCCAGCCAGCACGGGCCCCAGCTGACGAAATCATGCAGGAAGCCGGCGCGGTAGGCGTAAATGCCGATATGGCGGCGATACGGCACGCCGGCCGGCAATACGTCACGCTGCTTGGCGAATTCATCGCGCGCCCAGGGCAGGGTCGAACGGCTGAACGTCAGGGCCAGGCCATTGATGTCGCTGACCACCTTCACCACGTTCGGATTGAACAGGGTCTGGATGTCTTCGATCGGTTCGGCCAGGGTCGCCATGCGTGCTTCAGGATGGGCGGCCAGGTTGGCGGCGACCTGATCGATGACACTCGGCGGGATCAGCGGCTCGTCGCCTTGCACGTTGACCACAATGGCGTCCGGCGCCAGGCCCAGGTGCGTGGCGACTTCGGCCAGGCGGTCGGTGCCGGAGTTGTGATCTTCACGGGTCAGCACCGCTTCGGCGCCAAACCCCTTGCAGGCCTCGATGATCCGCAGGTCATCAGTGGCCACCACCACGCGCTGGGCGCTGCTTTTGCAGGCCTGCTCCCAGACCAACTGGATCATCGGCTTGTCGCCGATCATTTGCAGCGGTTTGCCGGGCAGGCGGGTGGAGGCGTAGCGCGATGGAATGACAACAGTGAAGGCAGTGGTCATTTATCCAGGCGCTCGTCGGTGGTCAGGGTACGGGCTTCGCTTTCCAGCATCACCGGGATGCCGTCGCGGATCGGGTACGCCAGGCCGGCGCCTTTGCTGATCAGTTCGGTCTTGTCAGCGCTGAGCTTGAGCGGGCCTTTGCAGATCGGGCAAGCGAGGATATCGAGCAGTTTGGTGTCCATGAGGATTTCCTGGATAAAAGCGGTTTAAGGCAAAAGGCGAGCCGGCAACAGGCGCATCAACTGCGTGTCGAACCAGGCGATAAACGCCGGTGACGGTGCCGCATCGACTGCAAGGTACCACCAGTGTGCCTGGGCAAAGGCGCGGCACTTCACCGCGTCCTTTTCGGTCATGACCAGCGGCAGTGACGGCGTGAAATTCAGGACCTCTGCACTGTAGGGTGCATGGTCGGCAAACGCATGGGGTATTGGCAGCCAGTGTAGCGTTTCAAGGGTATTGAAGAAACGTTGCGGGTTGCCGATGCCGGCGACCGCATGCACCTGCTGCCCCACGGGAAAATGGTCCAGCGGCTGGCGCTCGCCGGTTGACAGGTTGACCAGCGTGGTCGGTAAAAGACGGAAGGCGAAGCCATCCTCGCGGTCGGCTCCGGCACCGTTGTACAACACGGCATCGACGCTTTGCAGGCGCTCGACCGGCTCGCGCAGCGGCCCGGCGGGCAGGCAACGGCGATTGCCCAGGCCACGGGCGTTGTCGATCAGCACCAGTTCAAGGTCACGGGCCAGGCGGTAATGTTGCAAGCCGTCGTCGGACAGGATCAGGTCCAGGGTTTCGCTGGCCAACAGTGCCTGCACCGCACGGCTACGATCAGGGTCGATCATCAGGGGGACGCCGCTGCGCTGCACAATCAACAAGGGTTCGTCACCGGCCACCTGGGCGCTATCGCTGGCTTGCACCCGCCATGGCAATTGCGGCGGCTTGGCACCGTAGCCACGGCTGACCACCCCCACCCGCAAGCCGCTGCGCTGGCAATGGTCGATCAACCACAGGATCAACGGCGTCTTGCCCGTGCCGCCCACGGTGATATTGCCGACGACAACGATGGGCACCGGTGATTGGTAGATCGTCCCTTCTCCCGCCAGGAAACGCTCGCGCTTGCGTGTTACCACCCGGCGATAGAGTGCCTCCAGCGGTTGCAGGAGCTTGAGCGCCGGATGGCCGTCGTACCAGGCCTTGAGCAAACGATCGGACAAGGCCATCAGGGCTGCCCCGCCGCCTCGACGGTGGTCATGCGCAAATGGCTGAAACCGAGCTTGCCGGCAGCATCCATCGCGGTGATCACGGCCTGGTGCGGGGTCTTGCCATCGGCGCTGATGGACAGCGGCATTTGCGTATCACCGCCAGACTCCTTCTGCAGCGCATCCATCACGCTGGCCACGTCGTTTTTCTCCAGCAACTGGTTGTTCACTGAAAACACCCCTTCGGCGCTGATGGTGATGTCCAGTTGCTTGAGCTGCTGGTCCTCGGCCGGCGAGCCGCTGACGGCTTCCGGCAGTTCGACCCGCAGTTGGGTTTCCCGGGTAAAGGTGGTGGTGACGACAAAAAACAGCAACAGGATGAACACCACATCGATCAATGACGCCAGGTTGATATCGACGCTTTCCCGGGGCTTGCGGCGAAATTTCACGCTTTGCCCTCGACCAGATCGACATCACGGTCGCCCTGGACCACTTCCACCAGCTTGATGGCTTCCTGCTCCATGCCCACCACCAACTCATCGATACGGCGCTGCAGGAAACGGTGGAAGAATACCGCCGGGATCCCCACCATCAGGCCCGCCGCCGTGGTGATCAGGGCCTTGGAAATCCCTCCGGCCAACACCGAGGCGTTAGTGGTCATGCCGGAACCGGTGAAGGCGCTGAAGATATCGATCATGCCCAGCACGGTGCCGAGCAGGCCGAGCAACGGTGCCATTGCCGCGATGGTGCCCAGGGCATTGATATAGCGCTCCAGCTCGTGGATCACTCGGGCGGCGGCTTCTTCAATGCATTCCTTCATGATCTCGCGACCATGCTTGGAGTTGGCAAGGCCGGCAGCGAGGATCTCCCCAAGGGGCGAATTGGCCCGCAGCTCCTTGAGTTTCTCCTTGTCCAGTTGCTTGTCCTTGATCCAGCGCCAGACCTGCCCCAGCAGATGATCAGGGGTCACACGGCTGGCGCGCAGGGTCCACAGGCGTTCGGCAACGATGCCGAGTGCGGCGATGGAGCTCAGAATGATCGGCAACATCATCCAGCCGCCGGATTTGACCAATTCCCACACAGTGAATGCCCCCTCGAAAAAGTGCGCCACTTTAGCATATAGGCTGGCGAGGAAGGGCCTGCCCGCCGACAGCCATCATGTCGCAGGTACCGGCCTTTGGTAAGCGTCAATTGCTGGCGTGCGCCAGAAACGGCGCTGGCTGCGCGCCATCACCGGGGCCTGGAATGCCCCCAGGCGCAGACGTATGGCGCCCTGTTCAGCGCTGTCATAAATAGCGCTGCCAAAATGCTGATAACGCGCCAGCACTTGCGGGTGCGGATGGCCAAAGCCATTGCCGCGCCCCCGGGAGATCAGCACGGCCTTGGGCGCCAACTGCTGGACAAACGGCCATGACGAGGAACTGCGGCTGCCATGATGGGGCACTTGCAGCCAATCCGTGGGCACCGCCAATGGCGTGGTGAGCAAGGCCCGTTCGGCCTCGCGGTCAATATCGCCGGTCAGCAGTAGCCGTTCGCCACTGGCCTGGACCTGTAGCACGCACGACTTCGCATTGCCGTTGCGGGCATCGGCCCATTGCCATAACTGAAACACCACGCCATCCCACTCCCAGCGCTCGCCACTGACACAGGCCAGGGCGCCGAGGGATGCCGGCAGCCCCTGGGTTTCCCCGCCCACCACCCGCTTGACCGGCAACCCACGCGCTACCGCCGCCGCGCCACCGGCATGATCCGCGTCGGCGTGGCTGAGCAGCATCAGGTCCAGTTGAGTAACTCCCAGTTTGCGCAGTGTCGGCAGTACCACGCGCGCGCCGATATCAAAATCCCCGAAGCGCGGCCCGGCGTCATACAACAGCGTGTGGTGACGGGTACGTAACACCACCGCCAGGCCCTGGCCGACATCCAGTTGCTCCACTGCCACCTGGCCCAGCGGGATCGATTCACGGGGCGGGAACACCGCCAGCAGCAACAGGGGCCACCCCAGCAGACGAAAAGGAATGCCCTTGGGCATCAATAACAGCAGCGCCCCCAGCAGGCTCAGTAGCCAGTAACCGACGGGCACCTCGGCAGGCATCCACACTGGCACCTGTCCGGCCAGCAAGGCCAGGGCCTTGAACAGCCAATCCAGCGCCCCGCCCGCCAGCCACAGCAAGCCACTGCCCAGCCCTGGCACCGCCAGCAACAACGTGCCCGCCAACGCCAGCGGCAGCACCAGCAGGCTGATCCACGGCACCGCAAACAAATTGGCCAGAGGTGCACTCAAGCTGATCGGTAAACCAAGGATCAGTAGTAACGGAAACAGCCCAATAGCGATCAGCCATTGGGCGCGGGTCCAGGCCTGCCACATACGCCAGGGGCCCAAGCGGCCGCTGAAGGCCAGCACCAACACGGCCACGGCGGCAAATGACAGCCAGAAACCCGGCTGCAGACTGGCCAAGGGTTCAAGGATCAACACCGCATTCAGGGCCAGCAGCAGCGGCCACCAGATCCCCAGATGGCGAAACCGCAGGCGCCACAGCAACACCAGCCCGACCATCACACAGGCCCGCTGCACCGGCACCTCAAAACCGGCCAGCAAGCCATAAGCCAGCGCCGCGGCAAATGCCAGGCCGCAGGCCCAAGGCAGCCAAGGCAAGCGTCTGGGCCAGCAGCCATAGCGCGCCAACCCGGCCACCAGTGCATAGATCAACCCCGACAACAGGCCGATGTGTTGGCCAGAGATGACCAATAAATGTACGGTGCCGGTGCCCTGCAAAATGCGCCAGTCCTCGGCGGCCAAGCCGGAGCCGTCACCCAGTACCAATGCGGCCAGCCCGGCTTCACGACCCTGGGCATCGACCGCCAGTAGCTGCTGGCGGATCCCGTCGCGCCAGGCCTGTCGGGCAGGCGCCAGGCGTTGGCCATCCTTGACCGAGCCGGTCGCGCCCACACGCTGGGCCAATAGCCAGGCTTCCTGGTCGAATCCATGGAAATTCAGCAGGCCAGGCGGACGCTTGAGGGTGACGGCCAAACGCCAGCGCTCACCGCTGTGTACTGGCGGGCCGCCCTGCCAGCTCACGCGGATGCGTTGAGGTAGCCGGTCCTGGCGTGACCGGCTGTCGCTCAGCTCAAACCGCACGACCCCATTGCCCTGTTGCGGCAGCCCACTGACGCGCCCTTCCAGCCAACGAGTCTGGCCATCCAGCGCGACAGTTAGCCGGTCGTCCAGTGCCCGTTGCGCACTGAAACAGGCCCACGCCAAGCCCAGTAGAAAAAACGCCAGCGGATAAGTACGAAACGGCAGCAGCATCAACGCCACCACCGGCAACACCAGCAACCAACCGACCGGCGGCAAGACGGGCAGCAGGCGCAATGCCAGCAGCCCCAACGCCAGCGCAAACATCCCTGTACGCATGGGCCATTCCTTGAAAGTGACCCAGGAGTGTTAGCCGAGCGGTTCAGGGCGAACTATTATTTTTTGTCACAAAGTCTGAATTTCCCGTTCGTAGAATACGGGCATACTTGCCCCTCGAACTGACCTGGACCCCTTATGCCACGGCGCTTATTCAAACGGTACATGCCCGATCCGACCAGCATCAGGGAACACAAGTCCTTACGCTTTCTCGGCAAGTTGCTCCATGACCCGAACCTCTGGCACCTGAACCGGCACTCCGTTGCCCGGGCCATGGCTGTCGGCCTGTTTGCTGCTTTCATTCCCATTCCCTTGCAAATGTTGCTGGCAGCCGTGCTCGCCATCTCCGTGCGCGGCAATATGCCCATCGCCGTGAGCCTGGTATGGCTGACCAACCCGATTACCATGCCGGTAGTGTTCTTCTGCACCTACATGACCGGCACCTGGCTGATGAACATCCCGGCCCGCACCCTGCCCGATGAGCTGACTTGGGAATGGATCAGTGGGCAACTGTCGACCATGTGGCAGCCGTTCCTGCTGGGTTCGGTGGTGATGGGCCTGGTATTGGGCGCGCTGGCGTACTGCCTGACCATGCTCTATTGGCGGTGGTGGGTGGGTCATCAGTGGAAAAAGCGCCAGCAGCGTAATCGGTAGAAGGCGGCCTCCTCTGTTTAGAAGCAGAGGTGTCCCGGCTGGCGCCATCGTCGGCAAGCCAGCTCCTACAGGAGTATGCGCACGCTTCGACGATAAGGTCGGCTGTCAGGGCGGAACCGATACCCGCCGTTACCGCAGCTCAATAATCCCGCCATCGTCCCCTCAATCATCTTTTGCAAGATTCCAAACCCCTCATATGGCTACACTGCGCAGGTAGCGCGGGCCGGATGCCTGCGTAGAATGTCGACAACAGTGTGGTAGTGGGAGAGTGGCGTGCTTAGAAGAATGGGGATAAAAGGCCGCGTACTGTTGCTGACCTTGTTGCCTACCAGCCTGATGGCATTGCTTTTGGGCGGTTATTTCACCTGGATGCAGCTCTCGGACCTGCAAACCCAATTGCTCAATCGCGGCGAGATGATTGCCGAGCAACTGGCGCCACTGGTAGCCCCGGCACTGGGCAACAAGAACACCGATCTGCTGGAACGCATCGCCACCCAGTCCCTGGAGCAAGTCGATGTACGCGCCGTGTCCTTCCTGGCGCCCGACCGCTCGCCCCTGGCCCATGCCGGCCCGACCATGCTCAACCAATCGCCCATCGGCAACAGCTCCCATCTGTTGCAGCGCACGGGCAATGACGCCACCCGCTACCTGCTGCCGGTGTTCGGCCGCCATCGCAACCTTGCCGGCGAGCTGATTCCCGATGAGGCCGATCGCCTGCTGGGCTGGGTCGAGCTGGAGTTGTCCCACAATGGCATGCTGTTGCGCGGCTATCGCAGCCTGTTTGCCAGTTTGCTGTTGATCGCCATCGGCCTGATCTGCACCGCCGCCCTGGCCTTGCGCATTAGCCGCACGATCAACTCGCCCATCGGCCAGATCAAGCAAGCCGTGGCACAGCTCAAGGATGGCAACCTGGAAACCCGTTTGCCACCGCTGGGCAGCCAGGAGCTGGATCAGTTGGCATCCGGCATCAACCGCATGGCCGATACCTTGCAAAACGCCCAGGAAGAATTGCAACACAGCATCGACCAGGCCACCGAAGATGTGCGCCAGAACCTGGAAACCATCGAGATCCAGAACATCGAGCTGGACCTGGCCCGCAAGGAGGCTTTGGAAGCCAGCCGCATCAAGTCAGAGTTCCTGGCCAATATGAGCCATGAAATCCGCACGCCGCTCAACGGCATCCTCGGTTTCACCCACCTGTTGCAGAAAAGCGAGCTCTCGCCCCGCCAGTTGGATTACCTGGGCACCATCGAAAAGTCCGCCGACAACCTGCTGGGCATCATCAACGAAATTCTCGACTTCTCGAAAATCGAAGCCGGCAAGCTGGTACTCGACAATATTCCGTTCAACCTGCGCGACTTGCTGCAAGACACCCTGACCATCCTCGCCCCGGCCGCCCACGCCAAACAGCTGGAACTGGTGAGCCTGGTCTACCGCGATACGCCGCTGTCGCTGGTAGGCGACCCGCTGCGACTCAAGCAGATCCTGACCAACCTGGTCAGCAATGCCATTAAGTTCACCCGCGAAGGCACCATCGTTGCCCGGGCCATGCTCGAAGACGAGCAGGAAGACAGCGTGCAACTGCGCATCAGTGTGCAGGACACCGGCATCGGCCTGTCCAACCAGGATGTGCGGGCGCTGTTCCAGGCCTTCAGCCAGGCGGATAACTCGCTGTCACGCCAACCGGGCGGCACGGGCCTGGGGCTGGTGATTTCCAAGCGCCTGATCGAGCAGATGGGCGGCGAAATCGGCGTCGACAGCACGCCAGGCCAAGGTTCGGAATTCTGGATCAGCCTCAACCTGCCGAAGACCCGCGACGATATCGAAGACCTGCCGGCCCCGCCGCTGCTGGGCCGGCGTGTGGCCGTGCTGGAGAATCACGAGTTGGCGCGCCAGGCCCTGCAACATCAGTTGGAAGACTGCGGCCTTGAAGTCACGCCGTTCAACAGCCTGGAGAACCTGACCAACGGCATTACCAGCGCGCACCAGACCGAGCAGGCCATCGACCTGGCCGTACTGGGCATCACCGCCAACGATATTCCGCCGGAACGCCTCAACCAACATCTCTGGGACCTTGAACACCTGGGTTGCAAAGTCCTGGTGCTGTGCCCGACCACCGAACAGATGCTGTTCAACCTGTCGGTGCCCAACCCCAATAGCCAGTTGCAGGCCAAGCCGGCCTGCACCCGCAAATTGCGCCGGGCACTGTCCGACCTGATCAGCCCTCGGCCATTGCGCAGCGAACCGGGCGAGCCGTTGTCCAGCCGCGCGCCACGGGTGTTGTGTGTCGACGACAACCCGGCCAACCTGCTGCTGGTACAGACCCTGCTCGAAGACATGGGCGCCAAGGTCCAGGCCGTGGAAAGCGGCTATACCGCCATCGAAGCGGTGAAGAAGGAAGCCTTCGACCTGGTGTTGATGGACGTGCAGATGCCCGGCATGGACGGGCGCCAGAGCACCGAAGCGATTCGTCAGTGGGAAAGCGAGCGTCATGGTACGCCGCTGCCTATCGTCGCGCTGACGGCCCATGCCATGGCCAATGAAAAGCGCGCCCTGCTGCAAAGCGGCATGGATGACTACCTGACCAAACCCATCAGCGAACGGCAACTGGCCCAGGTGGTACTGAAATGGACCGGCCTGGCCTTGCGCAATCAAGGCCCGGAACGCGCTGCCGAGGGCCACGGCCCTGCCGCGCAACTGCCGGTGCTGGACCATGAAGAAGGCCTGCGCCTGGCGGCCGGCAAGGCTGACTTGGCCGCCGATATGCTGGCCATGCTGTTGGCCTCCCTGGAAGCCGACCGCGAGGCGGTCTGTATCGCCCGCGAAGCCTGCGACAATAACGCGTTGATCGAACGGGTCCATCGCCTGCACGGCGCTACCCGCTACTGCGGCGTGCCGCAACTCCGGGCCGCCTGCCAGCGGGCCGAAACCTTGCTCAAGCAGGATGACGCCAAGGCCATGGCCGCCCTCGATGAGCTGGACATGGCCATTGCCCGCCTTGCCAGCGAGGCACGGGTCAACGCCTGACACAGCACAACACGCCATTTTGCAGGGAGCCCTCCAATGCGCATCATTCTATTCAGCAGCCAGACCTATGACCGTGACAGCTTCCTCGCCGAACCCTTGCCCGCCGGCCTGGAACTGCAATTCCAACCGGCACGCCTGAACCTCGATACCGTGGCCCTGGCCGACAAGCACGAAGTGGTCTGTGCCTTTATCAACGACGACCTCGGCACCCCAGTGCTCGAACACCTCGCCGCCGGTGGCACACGCCTGATTGCCCTGCGTTCGGCCGGCTACAACCATGTGGACCTGGCTGCCGCCAAGCGCCTGGGCCTGACCATCGTGCGGGTGCCGGCGTACTCGCCCCATGCGGTGGCCGAACATGCCGTGGCCCTGATATTGGCCCTCAACCGTCGCCTGCACCGCGCCTACAACCGCACCCGCGACGGCGACTTCAGCCTGCACGGCCTGACCGGCTTCGACCTGGTGGGCAAGACCGTTGGCGTAGTAGGCACCGGGCAGATCGGCGCGACCTTTGCCAAGATCATGGCGGGTTTCGGCTGCACGTTGCTGGCCTACGACCCCTACCCTAATCCGCAGGTCGAAGCCCTCGGCGCGCGCTATGTCGACCTGCCCCAGTTGTTGGCCGAGGCGCAGATCATCAGCCTGCACTGCCCGCTGACCGCCGACAGCAAGCACTTGATCAATGCCCAATCCCTGGCCCATATGCAGCCGGGTGCGATGCTGATCAATACCGGGCGCGGCGGCCTGGTGGACACGCCGGCACTGATTGAAGCGCTCAAGGACGGGCAATTGGGCTACCTGGGCCTGGATGTGTACGAGGAAGAAGCCCAGCTGTTTTTTGAGGACCGCTCGGACCTGCCCTTGCAGGACGACGTGCTGGCACGCCTGCTGACCTTCCCCAACGTGATCATCACTGCGCATCAGGCGTTCCTGACGCGCGAAGCCCTGGCGGCGATTGCCGGGACCACCCTGGCCAATATCCAGGCCTGGGCCAACGGCCAGCCACAAAACCTGGTACACGGATGATCAGCGGTCACATACCGGGCTCATGATGAGCAGGCGAGCGTGATAGGATGCCGCACCTATTTGGAGGATCCATGGCCGAACACGATTTCCGCTTCAGTTTGCTGAGCCCACAACACACCCTGATCGAATGCCGCGCCCTGGTGCCGGGTCGTTACCAAGTCACCGGCAATGGTGGCTCGATCAAGCATGGCGATGTGCTGATCGTCACCTTGCGCGGCAGCAAGACCCTGTCGATGCGCCTGACCGTCGAAGGCGATGCGCGCTACTCGATCCGCCCGGCCGGCCAATGGGTCGCCATGGCGCAAGGGCCGAAGTTCGGCGAGCTGGAAATTCACACCTGGAAGGTCAACTGCGACAGCTGCGACGCCGTGCTGGAGTTTGAGTTCTCGGTCGAGACCAAGCTGACCAAGGAGCCGCTGCAACCGGCGGCCACTGCGCGCATTAGCGAACTGGGCTGGGCCACTGTCGGTGATAAACACCGTTGCCCGAAATGCCAGAAGGCTGCGCAATGAAGCGCCTGCTGGTGCTCGCCGCGCTGGGCGTCGGCCTTGCCGGCTGCGCCAGCGATGAGGTCACGCTCAAGCAGGATCACAGCTATATCGTGGAATGGATCGGCGAACGGCCACTGATGGATTACGCCCACCTGACCGTGACCCTCGGCACCGATGGCCGGGCCTATGGCAATGGCGGCTGCAACCACTGGTTCGCGCCATACACCCTGGACGGTGACAAGCTCAGCTTCGGCAAGATCGGCAGCACCCGCAAACTGTGCGCCGAAGCCCTGATGGAGCAGGAGCATCGCTTCTTCAAGGCCCTGGAGACGGTGCAGCGCTGGGATATCTCACCCATCGAGCAAACCCGCTTCTGGCCTGCCCAGGGCAAGCCACTGCGCCTGTGGCTGGAAGAAGGCTGATCCAACGTCTTGTAGGAGCGAGCTTGCTCGCGAAGAGCGTCAACGAAAACGCGTGCATCCAGGATGAACGCGGTGCCTGTGAGTGCTTCGCGAGCAAGCTCGCTCCTACAGGGATCGCGAGGGATTAGCCGCGCAACTCCTTGAGCTTGGCCAGTACCCCCGCCGCCGTCTGCTCGCCCAACATCTGCGCCCGCACCTTGCCCTTGTCATCGATGATGTAGGTCACCGGCAACGCTTCGCTGCGTGGGATATCAAAAATCAGCTCGGGGTTCTGTGCCAATACGGTGAACTTGATGCCCAGCTTCTCGCTGGCGCTCTTGAGTTCTTCGCCCTGCACATTGTCGAAGTTGACGCCAAATACACTCACCGGCTGGCCCTTGAGCTGCTCGGCCAGAGCGTTCAGCTCAGGGATTTCGATGCGGCATGGGCCACACCATTCGGCCCAGTAGTTGATCACCAGCCATTGCTTGTCGACGCGTTCGGACGCGACTTTCTGGCCGTATTGGTCAACGCCATAATCATTGCCGCAGCCGCTGAGCAGGAGTGTAGTGATAACTGCCAGTGCGCCTATCAGTCGCCGTGTCATGGGGTAATCCTTAGCAAAAATGAACGTGGGCTGCGGCCTATCGCCTCTTACGGTTTAAGGACACGCCACAGCGCAGGTAGAATACCCGCCACCTTACGCAAGATGCGACCCGCACATGACCGATCTGACGCTTTATCACAACCCGCGCTGCTCGAAATCCCGCGGTGCGCTCCAACTGTTAGAGGCCCGTGGCCTGACGCCCAACGTCGTGCGCTATCTGGAAACCCCGCTGGACGCCGCGCAGCTTAAAGCCCTGCTCGGCAAACTGGGGATCAGCGCCCGGCAACTGCTGCGCACCGGCGAAGACGAATACAAGACGCTCAACCTGACCGACGCCAGCCTCAGCGAAGCGCAATTGATTGCCGCCATCGCCGCCCATCCCAAGTTGATGGAACGACCGATCCTGGCCACCGCCGACAAGGCCGTGATTGGCCGTCCGCCGGAAAAAATCCTGGAGATCCTGCCGTGAGCGCGCCCTACGTCCTGGTGCTGTATTACAGCCGCAACGGCTCGGTCAGCGAAATGGCCCGGCAGATTGCCCGGGGCATCGAACAAGGCGGCCTGGAAGCGCGCCTGCGGACCGTGCCGGCCATCTCCAGCGAGTGTGAGGCCGTAGCGCCAAGCATCCCGGCCGAAGGCGCGTTGTACGCCAGCCTCGACGACCTGAAGAACTGCGCGGGCCTGGCCCTGGGCAGCCCGACGCGTTTTGGCAACATGGCCGCGCCGCTGAAGTATTTTCTCGACGGCACCAGCAACCTGTGGCTGACCGGTGCCCTCGTCGGCAAGCCCGCCGGTGTCTTCACCTCGACCGCCAGCCTGCACGGCGGCCAGGAAACCACCTTGATGTCGATGCTGCTGCCGCTGCTGCACCACGGCATGCTGATCACCGGCCTGCCCTACAGCGAACAGGCCTTGCTCGACACTCAGGGCGGCGGTACGCCCTACGGCGCCAGCCACCATTCCGGCGCTGACGGCAAGCGTGCCCTGGACCCTCATGAAATCGCCCTGTGCCGCGCCCTCGGCCTGCGCCTGGCGAAGACGGCAGCAAAACTGGAGAGTGGCCGTGGCCAAGAAGCCTAAAGTCCTGCCGCCCCAGGCCTGGCTGGAGCCTCGGGTCAAGGTGGCGCGGGTCTTGAGCCTGCTGGCGTTCCTGGGCTTGGTGGGGTTGCTCTGCGTTTATTACCTGCTGGTCGCCGACCTGCATGGCGCCCGGCCCTGGGTGATCCTGCTGATCGAACTGGTGCCGCTGCTGATCCTCGCGCCAGGCATGCTCATGGGCAGTGCGCGCGGGCATTCGTGGATGTGCTTTGTGGTGAACCTGTACTTCATCAAGGGCGCCCTGGCGGCCTATGACCCAAACCGCCAGTGGTTTGGCGTGCTGGAGATGCTGGCGAGCCTGGCGGTGTTCTGCACAGCGTTGTTGTATGTGCGCTGGCGGTTCCAGCTGAATCGGCGGTTGGCCATGTAGAAGCGAGCTTGCTCGCGAAAAACGTTAACGATGACGCGGGCATTCAGAATGCACGCGGCGCCCTCAGGTTCTTCGCGAGCAAGCTCGCTCCTAGAGGTCAATGGTTGACGGTGTAGGCCAGCATCATCGACAACTGGCACATCGGCCGCCCACTTTCGGCGTGCCACTGGTTGAACGCCGCCTGCACCGTCGCCAGGTCACGCAGGCTGGTAGGGGCCTTGTCGACAATCTTCTGCGCATTCAGCGCCGCGACCACGTCATAGCTCGGCACAAAGGTGTCCTTGCCGACCATGCGCAAAAAGCGTGGGGCTGACAGCCCGCCCAGTTGGTGTCCGTGTTTGCTCAGGTATTTCCACAGTCCGACAATATCCGTCACCGGCCAATCGGCGATCAGTGCGCCGAAGCTGCCCTTTTCCTGCGCGACGTCGAGGATCATCTGCGCATTGCGCGGCACGCTCTTGAGCTTGCCCAGGTGGCGGATGATCCGCGTGTCCTGCATCAGGCGCTCCAGGTGCTCGGCCCCCATCAACACCACTTTTTCCGGGTCGAAGCCGAAGAACACCTGCTCGAACGCTGGCCACTTGGCGTCCACCACACTGTGTTTGAGACCGGCGCGAAACACCCGCAGCGACAGGGTCGACAGGTAGCGGTCATCGCTGATCTGACGCAATTGCGCCGGCGTCTTGGGCACAGGCAGGTGGGCTTCCAACTCGGCCGCCGAACCAAAGCGATTCAGACAGTATTCGTGCAGCCATTTGTAATCGCGCATGCCCTCTCCTACGGGTTGAAATGAAAACGGCGCCCATGAGCGCCGTCTGTCAGAGCGTGAAAAAGGCTCAGAGGTTCACAATATTGACGAAGCGCGAAGCGGCGGTTTCATCGATACGCAGGCTGGTGAAGTCGAACAGGTTGCGATCGGCCAACTGCGACGGAATCACATTCTGCAGGCTGCGGAAGATGCTTTCGGTGCGCCCCGGCGTCTTGCGGTCCCAGTCCTGAAGCATGTCCTTGACCACCTGGCGCTGCAGGTTTTCCTGGGAGCCGCAGAGGTTGCAGGGGATGATCGGGAATTGCTTGAAGTCGGAGTAGGCCTGGATGTCCTTCTCGTTGCAATACGCCAGCGGCCGGATCACCACGTTGCGCCCATCATCGGCGCGCAGCTTGGGCGGCATGGCCTTGAGGGAGCCGTTGAAGAACATGTTGAGAAAGAAGGTTTCGACGATGTCATCGCGGTGATGACCCAGAGCCATCTTGGTCGCGCCGATTTCATCGGCAAAGGTGTACAGCGTGCCACGACGCAGGCGCGAGCACAGCGAGCAGGTGGTCTTGCCTTCCGGAATCAGTTCCTTGACCACCGAATAGGTGTCTTTCTCGACGATGTGGTATTCGATGCCGAGGGTCTTGAGGTAGGCCGGCAGCACATCCTCGGGGAAACCGGGCTGCTTCTGGTCCATGTTCACGGCGACGATGTCGAACTTGATCGGTGCGACCTTTTGCAGGTGCATCAGCACGTCCAGCAGGGTGTAGCTGTCCTTGCCGCCGGACAGGCAGACCATGACCTTGTCGCCCTCCTCGATCATGTTGAAGTCAGCGACGGCCTCACCGGCCAAGCGACGCAGGCGTTTTTGCAGTTTGTTCTGATTGACGGTAAGAGTGCCCATGGCGCTTGGATCCGCGAAAAGGTGTCTGACGAAAAGCCGGGTATTTTAGCGGTATGGAGCACCGAGTTCCAATGTGGGAGGGACTTGTACCCTTTCACATTGCAATTCATCGCCATCGACAGACCTCGCCGCGATTAAGCCCCGTGTTTACAGCGCGATTTGCTCTAAAGCCCTACAGTTTTTCCGGTCATCACTTCCTATACTGCGACATAAGGTCGCACATATATCCAGACCTTTCAGGCCACTTGGCCGGCGGGCGCTCCGCTTGGGGGGCGATGGTAATAACGACAGGAGTGACTGGCATGATCCATCACGTCGTGGGGCTTTTCACCCATCCCGACCAGGAATGGCGGGAAATTCGTGGCGATAAAGAAGAAAGCATCAGCCACATGTACCTCACTCACACGCTGATACTCGCGGCGATCCCCGCCGTATCAGCCTTTATCGGCACGACCCAGGTCGGCTGGGTCATCGGCAGTCGCGCCCCGGTCATGCTGACCCAGGAAAGTGCGTTGTGGATGACCATCATGTCGTACCTGGCAATGCTCGGCGGCGTTGCGGTAATGGGCGCCTTCATTCACTGGATGGCGCGCACTTATGACGCCAATCCGAGCATGGCGCGCTGCGTGGCATTCGCCACCTACACCGCGACTCCCTTGTTTATCGGCGGGCTGGCGGCGCTGTATCCGCATATGTGGCTGGGAATGGTGGTGGGCACGGCGGCTATTTGCTACACCGTTTACCTGCTGTATGTGGGGCTACCGACCTTCATGAGCATCGACCCGGACGAAGGCTTCCTGTTTTCCAGCTCGGTGCTGGCGGTAGGCCTGGTGGTACTGGTGGCGATCATGGCGTTTACCGTGATTGTCTGGGGCCTGGGCGTAGGACCGATCTACACCAACTGACGCGCTTTCAACCGCAGGAATAGCCACCGAAAGGTGGCTTTGTGCGTTATGCATGACCATTCGGCGCCTGGCAGATTCGGAAACACCCCTAGATGCGGCATACTGGACATCTCTGGAGATATGTACAGCATGCCCGAGCAACTCAATACCCGCGTCGAAGATTGTTTCCTGCAAGCCGAATCCTTTTTCAAACGAAGTTTCAAACGCCCGAAGGTCAGCCTCAAGCTCCGCGGCCAGAAAGCCGGTGTCGCGCATTTGCACGAGAACCTGCTGCGCTTCAACCCCCAGCTGTACCGGGAAAACAGCCAACATTTCCTCAAACAGACGGTCGCCCACGAAGTGGCGCACTTGATTGCCCACCAATTGTTTGGCGAACGCATCCAGCCCCATGGTGAGGAATGGCAGTTGATCATGCGCGGGGTCTACGAACTGCCGCCTGATCGGTGCCACACCTATGAGATCCAGCGGCGGCGCGTGACGCGCTATATCTACCGGTGCCCGTGTGCCGAGAGTGACTTTCCGTTCTCGGCCCAGCGTCATGGGTTGGTGAATCAGGGGCGGCGGTATTTGTGCCGGCGCTGCCGGGAGACGTTGGTGTTTACTGGGGAAACGCGGGTCGAGTGAGGTTTTGGGGTGGTTTCACTGGCCCCATCGCGGGCAAGCCCGCTCCCACATTTTGATTTGTGAATACCTTCAATGTGGGAGCTGGCTTGCCTGCGATGGGGCCCGAACAGGCGTTATCCAACCACCTTGGCACCCCGCAACTCGGCTATCCGCTGAGCGCTGAACCCCAGCTCATCCAATACCTGCTCACTATGCGCCCCCACCGCCACCCCAATATGCCTCGGCTCCGGCAACCCCTCGGAAAACTTCAGCGGGCACGCCATCTGCGCCTGGAACGAGCCATCCCCACGCGGCACCTGGCTCACCAGCTCCCGGGCCTGCAATTGCGGGTGTTCCAGGGCTTCGCCCACACTGAGCACCGGTTCCACGCAGGCATCGACCCCGGCAAACATTGCACACAGCTCTTCAAAACTGTGCCGCTCAAACTCCACCTGCAACGCCTGCTTGAGTGCCTTCTGCTGCTCGGGCTTGGGCAATAACCCCTGGGCCGCCAACTCAGGGCGTCCCAGCGCGATGCACAGTTGCTGCATAAACCCAGGTTCGAGGCTGCCGACGGATAACCAGCGCCCGTCCCGCGAGCGGTAGTAATCGTAGAAACTGCCGCCATTGAGCACCTGGTCTTCCCTCCCCGGCGCCACGCCACAAGCCAGGTAGGCCGCGCCCGCCATGGCGTTGAGGCTGAAGGCGCAGTCGGTCATGCTCACATCCAGATACTGGCCCACCCCGCTGTGCTGCCGTGCAATCACCGCCGCCAGCAAGCCGACCACTGCATGCAACGAACCACCGCCCACATCCGCCACTTGCACGCCCAAGGGGAGCGGCCCGCTGTCCTGGCGCCCGGTGTAGCTGGCGATGCCGGACAGTGCCAGGTAATTGATGTCATGCCCGGCGCGGTCCTTGTAGGGGCCAGTCTGGCCATAGCCGGTGATGGACACGTAGATCAGCTTCGGGTTGATCGCCTTCAACGCTTCATAACCCAAGCCCAGGCGCTCCATGACCCCGGGGCGGAACTGCTCCAGCACGATGTCGTAGTCGGCCACCAGTTGCCGCACGATCTCCAGCGCCTCGGGCTGCTTGAGGTCCAGGGCCAGGCTGCGCTTGTTGCGATTGAGGTAGGCATGGCTGGCCGACACGCCACGGTCGTGGGGCGGCAACACCCGCAGCAGGTCCATGCGCGTGGGGGATTCGATGCGCAAGACTTCGGCGCCCATGTCCGCCAACAGCAGCGAAGCGAAAGGCCCCGGCAACAAGGTCGAGAAATCCAGCACTTTGAGGGACGCCAAGGGGCCTGACATGGGAGCTCCGATTCCAGTTCGATGGGGCACAGAGTAGTCAGCCTTGGGCGCCAGCGGCAATTACCGGAACCATCATCGACAGTGACCGTTGCGCTCGCCCGCCCACAAAAAAACCATCCGAAGATGGTTTTTTCAGTACCGCGTCAGCGTTTACTTGATCGCTGGCGCCGGGCCTTCGGCCACGCCCAGGTCATCCAGTTCGCGGGTTTCGGAGATACCGGTACCGCCGGAAGCCAGCTCGCTTTGCAGCTTGTCGGTGTCCAGTTCCTTGACCCACTTGGCCACGACGATGGTCGCTACAGCGTTACCGACCAGGTTGGTCAGGGCGCGGGCTTCGGACATGAAGCGGTCAATACCGAGGATCAGCGCCAGACCGGCAACCGGCAGGTGGCCAACAGCCGACAGGGTCGCGGCCAGTACGATGAAACCACTACCGGTCACGCCAGCAGCGCCTTTGGAGGACAGCAGCAGCACCAGCAACAGGGTGATCTGGTGGGTGATGTCCATGTGAGTGTCAGTCGCCTGGGCGATGAACACGGCAGCCATGGTCAGGTAGATCGAAGTACCGTCGAGGTTGAAGGAGTAGCCAGTCGGGATAACCAGGCCAACCACCGATTTCTTCGCCCCCAGGCGCTCCATCTTGATCAGCATGCGCGGCAGTGCGGATTCGGAAGACGAAGTACCCAGTACGATCAACAGTTCTTCACGGATGTAGCGCACCAGCTTCAGCACGCTGAAACCGTGGGCGCGGCAGATGCCACCCAGTACGACCAGCACGAACAGGATGCAGGTGATGTAGAAGCAGATCATCAACTGACCCAGTTGCACCAGCGAGCCCACACCGTAGGCACCGATGGTGAACGCCATGGCGCCCAGGGCACCGATTGGCGCGAGCTTCATGATCATGTTGATGATGTTGAACATCACGTGGGCGAAGCGATCGATGAAGTCCAGCACCGGCTTGCCGTAGGCACCCAGGCGGTGCAGGGCGAAACCGAAGATCACCGAGAACATCAGCACTTGCAGGATATCGCCGTTGGCGAAGGCGCCGACGATGGTGTTCGGGATCACGTTGAGGATAAAGCCGACGATGCTCTGGTCTTTACCGGCGGTGACGTAGGCCGCGACTTTCGAGGCGTCCAGGGTAGCGACGTCGATGTGCATGCCAGCGCCTGGCTGCACCACGTTGACCACGACCAGGCCGATCAACAGGGCGATGGTGGACACGATTTCGAAGTACAGCAGCGCGTAGCCACCGGTCTTGCCCACCGACTTCATGCTCTGCATGCCGGCGATGCCGCTGACAACGGTACAGAAGATGATCGGGGCGATGACCATTTTGATCAGCTTGATAAAGCCGTCACCCAGTGGCTTGAGGGCCACGCCGGTCTGCGGGTAGAAGTGACCGAGCAGGATACCGATAACGATGGCAACGATTACCTGGAAGTACAGGGTTTTGTAGAACGGCTGACGAGTCGTCATTGCAAAGTTTCCTCAAGAGTCCCGTGGGGCAAATATCCGCCATTGCCCACGACACTTGAATTGCGAACCCTCCTGCACTGGAGGGATTTGTTTTGGCGAGCTGCTGGCTGGCAGGTCTGTACTCCCTATCGCAAACGGCGTGCCACTTTCCTTAAAAGCCCTGGAGCCCTTGGACCAAGGGGGCTGACGCCTTTTCAGGGGTGTTTGCCTGGTTGGAAACGGTGGCGGATATCCGCCCAGCACCCTGATCTCGTCCTACAATTTGGCGGATATCCGCCTTGTCCACCCAAGGTCTGATGGCTACCATCGGCCACTCAATGGACGAGGCCCCTGCATGCGCGAACGCACCATCGCCAGTCATTACGCCCGTGCAGCCTTGGGCGGAGCGCGTCGGGCCGGCTACGACTGCTCGACGCTGTTGCAGCAACTGGGCATTACCCCCGAACTGCTGGCGGAGCCACGCGCGCGCATTGCGCCAGAGCAGTTCACGCGGCTGTTGCAGATGTTGTGGCAGGCCCTGGATGACGAATACCTGGGGTTCGCCGATGGGCCGAGCAAGCGCGGCACCTTCGCCATGATGTGCCATGCGCTGATTCATTGCCGCACGCTGGAGAAGGCGCTGCAACGCGGCTTGTTGTTCTACAGCCTGTTCCCCCAGGGGCCGCGCTGGCGGCTGAGCCGTGAAGGCGTCATGGCGCGCCTGAGCCTGGATGATTCGCAGTTGTGGGACCCGGACCACTTTTTGAGCGAATCCCTGCTGGTGATCTGGCATCGCCTCGGCAGTTGGCTGATTGGCCAGCGCATCCGCTTGGAGCAGGCCACCTTCAGCTACCCGATACCAGCCCATGCCAGCGAATACGACCTGCTGTTCCCCTGCCCGCTGGTGTTCAGCGCGGCCAGCAGCAGCCTGGTGTTCCACAGTCGCTACCTGAACCTGCCACTGCTGCAGGACGAACGCACCCTCAAGCACTTCCTCGAACGTTCCCCCGCCGACCTGCTGTCCCGGCCGGACGAAGGCCATAGCCTGAGCAGCCAGATCCGCCGCTTGCTGAGCCGCGACCGCACACCCTGGCCGGACCTGGAGGCCGTGGCGCAGCACCTGCACATCAGCCCGCAGACCCTGCGCCGGCATTTGCGTGAGGAAAGCACCAACTTCCAGGCCCTCAAGGATGAGCTGCGCCGGGATATTGCGATTTTTCATCTGGGGCGGGCGGATCTGTCGTTGCAGGAGATTGCCGAGCAGTTGGGGTTTTCCGAGCCGTCGGCGTTTCACCGGGCGTTCAAGAAGTGGACGGGGGTGACGCCGGGGGCTTATCGGGCACAGGAAAGTTGAGGATGTGGTGTTTGGACGGGCTTGCTCGCGATGAGGCCAGTGAATCCAATAAAGATCAAACAGCCGGAAAATGAATCCTGAACGCCGCCCCCCCTAGAGGCGAATCCCCCAGGGTCAGCCGCGCGCCATAGCTCTCGATGATGTCCTTGACCACCGCCAACCCAATCCCCTGCCCCGGATGCTGGCGATCCAGGCGCTCGCCGCGCTGCAGGATCCGCGCACGCTGGTCGGGTGGCACGCCGGGGCCATCGTCTTCGATGCACAAGCGCACGCCATCCGGACTTTCATCCAGGGTAATGCGCACCTCGCTCAAACACAGGCGGTAGGCGTTTTCCAGCAGGTTGCCGAGCAATTCCAGCAAGGCGCCCTGTTCGATGGGTACGTCACATTGCTCTGGCAACGCAAAAGACGCCCGCACGCGCTTGTCGCGGTAGACCTTGTCCAAAGTGTCGCACAGGCTTTGCAGCACCGGACGCAGGCGCACCTGGTGGCGCACCAGGCCGCTTTTGCGCAGGCTGGCGCGCTGCAGTTGGTAGCTGATCTGCTGGCTCATGCGCTCGATCTGCGACTGCAAGACCCGCGCCTGCTCAAGGTCCTGGGGGCGCTGGGCCATGTCTTCACTCACGCCTTGCAAGACCGCCAGCGGGGTCTTCAGGCTGTGGGCCAGGTCGTCCAGGGAGTCACGGTAACGGGTGCGCTGCTCGCGCTCGCTGTGCAACAGACGGTTGAGGGAACCGGTCAGGCGCAGCAGCTCCCGTGGGTGTTGCTCGCTGAGGCTCTCGCGGGTGCCGCCTTCGATTTCATCCAGTTCCTGGCTCAGCCGGCGCAAGGCCTGCAAGCCCCAGGTCAGGCCGATCCACAGCAGGCTCAACAACACCAGCAAGGCCGCGCCGAAACCCAGGTAGAGGTTTTCCCGCAGGCCTTCAAGGGTCACCTGGTATTCGCGCACCGGTTGCAGCGCGACAATACTGAACGCCGCGCTCTTGCCTCCCAGCAGCTTGACCTCGACGTCATAGACGAAGAATTCCTGGCCGTTGGCCTCGCGGATCTTCGCGAACTCGTTACCGCGCCCGTCGTAACGCGGGCGGTAGTTGATGTTTTCTTCACGGGTCGCCCGCGAACGCCAGACCAGGTGGCCTTCGCGATCATAGATATAGCCCAGCAGTCGGCTATCGGTCAGGTTGAAGCGCTCGTCGGGCAACTGCGCCGGCATCAGCAAACGGTTGTTTTCGACCCGTGCGGCCGAGATCAGCGTGGTCACATCCGACGCCAGGCGCTGCTCGATGGAGTCCTGCAACGCCAGGCTGAACGCGCCCTGCATCGCCGGCAACAGCCCGAGCATGAACAACACGGCCAGGGTGGTGGCCGCCAGCATCAGGCGTACACGTAGAGAACGAATCAACGGCAGCGCTCGTTAAACAGATAGCCCAGGCCACGCACGGTGTCGATGGGTTTGAACCCGGCCGGGCCTTCGAGCTTGCGGCGCAGGCGGCCGACCAGCACTTCGATCACGTTCGGATCGCGCTCGTCGTCATCGGGATAGAGTTGTTCCATCAACCGATCCTTGGCCACCACTTGCTGGTGGTGACGCATCAGGTATTCCAGGATCCGGTACTCATAGGCCGTCAGCGCCAGGGGTTGCTCATCCAGGGACGCCTGTTTGCGGTTGAGGTCCAGCAACAAGGGGCCGGCAACGATGGTCGATTGGGTAAAACCGCTGGAGCGGCGCAGCAGTGCGTTCATCCGCGCTTCCAGCTCTTCGAACTGGAAGGGTTTGACCACGTAGTCATCGGCCCCGGCAGCCAGGCCTTCGACCTTGTCCTGCCAGTTGCCGCGTGCGGTGAGGATCAGGATCGGGAAGGTCTTTTCCTGGGTGCGCAGTTGGCGGATCAGGTCCAGGCCGCCCATGCCCGGCAGGCCCAGGTCGATGATCGCCAGGTCATGATTGAATTGCCCGGTCTGGTACAGCGCTTCTTCGGCGTTGGCCACGGCTTCGACCACGTGACCGCTGTCGCCAAGACGGGTCAACAGGTGATGGCGCAACAACGCCTCATCTTCGACAACCAGCAATTTCATAACACTCTCCAAGGCCAATCCACTGTCCCGCAGGGAATATCATAGCGGCCCTGAAGGTATGCTTGCGCAGTTTACGGCGGTTGAACTGAACACAGTCTGAACCGGCGGGCTACCCAGGTATGTCCCGCCCCGTGCAGAATAGCCGGCATGAACCCAATACCCGCCTGCTGCACCCCACTTGATGACCATTGGCCATTGCCTGACGCCTTGCCCGGCACGGTGTTCCTGAGCACGCGCTTCGAGCCAAAACTGCTTGAGGCCAGTGACTTCCAGCGCTGCGCCGTGCCGCCGCCGGCGAGCATCCAACGTTCGGTAGCCAAGCGCCAGGCCGAGTTTCTCGCCGGCCGGCTGTGCGCCCGTAGTGCCTTGCAACGGCTCGAAGGCCTGGACTTTATCCCCGCCATCGGCGAAGACCGCGCCCCGGTGTGGCCCTGCCATATCAGCGGTTCGATCACCCACAGCACCGGGCATGCCGCGGCCATTGTCGGGCATAAGGCGCAATGGCGCGGGCTGGGTATGGATCTGGAAAACCTGCTGTCACTTGAACGGGCCGAGCGCCTGGCCGGGGAAATCCTTACCCCGGATGAGATGCAACGCATGGCTGCCGGGCCACGGGAGCAGATTGCGCAGTGGGTGACCCTGACGTTTTCGGCCAAGGAAAGCCTGTTCAAGGCGCTCTACCCGATCGTGCGCAAGCGCTTCTACTTTGAGCATGCCGAGGTGGTGGAGTGGTCTGACTCAGGATTTTTACGCTTACGATTGCTGACGGATTTGTCCAGTGAGTGGTGTTATGGAAAGGAGCTGGAGGGGCAGTTTGCGGTGAATGAGGGGCAGTTGTTGAGCCTGGTAGCTGTCGGCGCCTGATAGATAGCTATCGCGGGCAAGCCAGCTCCCACATTTGACTGCATTCCAAAGGATGTACTCGATCAACTGTAGGAACTGGCTTGCCTGCAATGACTATCTCAAGCCTTGTCCTGGTCCCTTGGCCAACTCAGGCTGAAACACGCACCGCCCAGGTTGTTGCTCTTGCTGATCAAGGCCCGACCACCGTGCCAGTAGATAATCCGCCGCACAATCGACAGGCCCAGGCCATGCCCGCCCGAGGCGCGTGTACGGCTGTCGTCCAGGCGCAGGAATGGCGTAAAGATCCGTTCCCAGGCACTTTCCGGCACTCCCGGGCCATCGTCTTCAACATCGATACGGCAGCGCACCTGGCCCACCTGGTAACTGATCAGCACCCGCGACTGCGCATGGCGCATGGCATTGCTCACCAGGTTTTGCAGGGCGCGGTGCAGGTAGCGCGGCTCGGCGTCGACCCAGGCCGCATCCAGGTGCGCCGATGACAGGCATACCCCGCGCGCTACTTCAATTGCCGGCCGCAGCGGCGCGAGTTCGTCGATCACCTGGTCGAGCAAGGCACTGAGGTCGACCCTTTGAAAGCTCAAGGCCGGCGAGCCCTGCTCCAGGCGCGCATAGGTGAGCATCTCATCCACCAGGCCGTCGAGGTCCTGGATGTCGCTGTCCATGCCTTCCATGTATTTACGCCGGGCTTCAGGAGTGGCGGCGTCGCCGATCATCTCCAGGCCAAACCGCAGGCGCGCCACCGGGGTACGCAGCTCATGGGACACCGCGCGCACCAGTTCACGCTGGATCGCCAGCAGGCGTTGCAGGTGCTCGGCCATGCCATTGAAGGCCGCCGCCAGCCGCCCTACCGAGTCAGCACCGCGCGCCGGCACCCGCGCTTCCAGGTTGCCCTTGGCGATACGCGTAGCAGCCGCTTCGAGCCCGCGCAGGCGGCGCTCCAGCTGGCGCACCAGCAGGTACACGATCAAGCCGATCAGGGTCAGGCCAATCAATGCAATCAGCACCAGCCATTGCGCGGGGTAAGGATTCATCTGGTACAGCGGGCCGATTTCCAGGACCCACGGCGTGCCGACCATGCCGGCAAACACGCGAATTGAATCACCGCCCTTGCCCAGGGCCATCACCGTGTCGCCCTCGGCCACGCGCCGCCGCTGGTCTTCATCCATGTCGGCTTCGTCGAGCTTGAGCAGGTGCATTTCAAAGCCAAAGCCCTTGGCGTGTTTCAAGTCGGCCAGACGCTGTGGCTGCTCGGCCACCGGGAAACGCACCAGCTCATCGGCCAGCAAATAAATGGTGGCCCGGGCCAATTGCTCGCTGATCTGCTGCACTTCGCCGGTAAGCAGCAGTTGCTCTTTTTCACTGACCAGGCGCAAGACCCTGGCCGCATGGGGCCCGGTCTGCTCCACCAGGACCTGGCCCCGTTGCAGGCGGTTGCGTTGGCTCAGGTCCAACTGGGCATCGGATACTTTCTGCAACGCCAGGGGAATCCCCAGCAAGCGCTCCCATACCGCCAGGGCGCGCTGGCGCTCGATACTGCTCATCGGTTGCAGGTTGTCACCCATCAGGGCAAAGGTGCCGTGGGCCAGGCGCTCACGGTACTGGCCACTGCGCACTTCATTAAGCAGGTGCAGGGCCAGTACGCCGAGCAGGGCCACCAGGATCAGCGCCGCGCACATGCCGCCATAGATGCGCAGGAAGATCGAGTTCACGACAGCATGTCGGCGGCAGCTTCGGGGACGAACAAATAGCCTTTGCTGCGAATGGTCTTGATCAGCCGCGGGTGGATCGGGTCGTCGCCGATTTTCGGGCGGATCCGCGAGATGCGTACGTCAATGGAGCGGTCCTGGCCGTCGTAACCAATCCCGCGCAGGGCGGTGAAGATCTCTTCTCGGGACAGGATGCGCCCGGCATTGGCCACCAGTAGCCACAACAGGTCGAATTCGGCGCTGGTCAGTTCGATGCCACCGTCGTGCAACCAGGCTTCGCGCAAGGCGTTGTCCACCACCAGCGGGCCGAACTGCAGCCGGCGCTGTTTTTCCGGGGCGGCGGGCTCGGCGCTTTCGCTGCGCCGCAGCAAGGCCTGGATCCGCGCCAGCAGCAGGCGCGGGCGCACGGGTTTGCACACATAGTCGTCGGCGCCCATGTCCAGGCCCAGGACCTGGTCCATGTCGTCGGTACGTGCGGTGAGCATCAGGATCACTCCGTCGTAGCGCTCGCGCACCTTGCGGCAGATGCTCAGGCCGTCTTCGCCAGGCAGCATCAGGTCAAGAATCACCAGGTCTGGCTGCTCGGCAATGATCCGCGCCACTGCCAGGGCACCGTCGCCCTCTATGGAGACCCGCAGGCCGTTGCTTTCCAGGTAGTCACGGGTCAGCTCAGCCAGACGCTGGTCGTCCTCGACAATCAATACCTGCCAGGCTTCTTGCTCCATGCGCTACCTCAACTCTAATTATTGTAGGAGCGGGCTTGCCCGCGAAGAAACCAAGGGCGCCGCGTTCATTCAGCAAGTCAGCGTTATCGTTGACGCCCTTCGCGAGCAAGCTCGCTCCTACAGTTGTCATGTGGAGTGAGCAATATATCGCACGAATAAAGGCCGATTGTAGCCATGGCCTGACCCTGCAACACAAGCCAGGAAATGCATTCGGTAATCGTGTTTTTTTGTGATAGGGTTCGCGCCCGCAAAAATCCAACCGGGTGTTTTCAGCTTGGAATATTCGGTGACAAACGGTGCGATGCAGCAGTACTGCGGCCTACACGGCTATTCCACCTTTCATACACATTTTACCCACAGCGTTATCCACAGGTAGTGCGTTGCTAAGCCCCCCAAAACGCATTATCTTGTAGCTCGGCGCTGAAAAAACCCTACATGTAGGGTTTCAAGCGAAAAGACCAAACACAATTCAGACAAGAAACTCAAGCGCTTTCTTGCTCCTGTTTGGTTGAACTTAAACCTTTTTCGAAAGCCCAAACCGCGCACGCGGATGGCTGCTGTTTTCCAGCCCGAACGGGAGAAAGCGGTACGGGTGTTGCAGTGCAAACACTGTCACCCATCAGGAATACGGTGAAGGGCCCCGGCCCCGAACCAAAGACTTCGGCATGGAAGCGGCGCGAACAGCTCCCTTCCTCCTGTCCCGAAGTTGTTATGCCAGGCCAAGGCCTGTTGTAAGTGCTTCAGGACGGAACGGTGGGCACCGTGATGGTGCCCAAATAAATATAGAATGTGGAGACAACCCCCCATGCAAACCGACACAACTCGCGAGAACCCGCAAGGCTCCGTGCCGCAGGCCGCCGATTCGAATATGGATCTGTCCGCCACCGCGCCCGGCCAATTGCGTGTGATCAAGCGTAACGGCACTGTCGTTCCTTACACCGATGACAAAATCACCGTCGCCATCACCAAAGCGTTTCTTGCAGTTGAGGGCGGCACCGCTGCCGCTTCGTCGCGTATCCACGACACCGTTGCCCGCCTGACCGAACAAGTCACCGCGACCTTCAAGCGTCGCATGCCATCGGGCGGCACCATCCACATCGAAGAAATCCAGGACCAGGTCGAACTGGCCCTGATGCGTGCCGGCGAGCAGAAAGTGGCCCGCGACTACGTGATCTACCGCGATTCGCGCGCCAAGGAACGTGCCGTACACGCGCCGTCCGCCGAAGCCGTGCAAGCGCACCCGTCGATCCGCATCACCCTGGCGGATGGTTCGTTCGCGCCGCTGGACCTGGGCCGCCTGAACACCATCATCACCGAAGCCTGCGAAGGCCTGGAAGAAGTCGACGGCGACCTGATCCAGCGCGAAACCCTGAAGAACCTGTACGACGGCGTGGCCCTGACCGACGTCAACACCGCCCTGGTGATGACCGCCCGTACCCTGGTCGAGCGTGAGCCGAACTACTCGTTCGTGACCGCGCGCCTGCTGATGGATACCCTGCGTGCCGAAGGCCTGGGCTTCCTGAAAGTCGCCGAAAGCGCTACCCACCACGAAATGGCCGATCTGTACGCCAAGGCACTGCCGGCCTACATCGCCAAGGGTATCGAATTCGAATTGCTGAACCCGATCCTGGCCACCTTTGACCTGGAAAAACTCGGCAAGGCGATCAACCACGAGCGCGACCAGCAGTTCACCTACCTGGGCCTGCAAACCCTGTACGACCGTTACTTCATCCACAAGGACGGGATCCGCTTCGAACTGCCGCAAGTGTTCTTCATGCGCGTGGCCATGGGCCTGGCGATCGAAGAGAAGCACAAAGAAGACCGTGCGATCGAGTTCTACAACCTGCTGTCGTCCTTCGACTACATGTCGTCGACCCCGACCCTGTTCAACGCCGGCACCCTGCGTCCACAGCTGTCGAGCTGCTACCTGACCACCGTGCCGGATGACCTGTCGGGCATCTACCACGCGATCCACGACAACGCCATGCTGTCCAAATTCGCCGGCGGCCTGGGCAACGACTGGACACCGGTGCGTGCACTGGGCTCCTACATCAAGGGCACCAACGGCAAGTCCCAAGGCGTCGTACCGTTCCTCAAAGTAGTGAACGACACCGCCGTTGCGGTCAACCAGGGCGGCAAGCGCAAAGGCGCTGTATGTGCGTACCTGGAAACCTGGCACATGGACATTGAAGAGTTCATCGAGCTGCGCAAGAACACCGGTGATGATCGTCGTCGTACCCACGACATGAACACCGCCAACTGGATCCCTGACCTGTTCATGAAGCGTGTCTTCGACGACGGCCCGTGGACCCTGTTCTCGCCATCGGAAGTGCCAGACCTGCACGACCTGACCGGCAAGGCCTTCGAAGAGCGCTACGAGTACTACGAAGCCCTGTCCCAGTACCCAGGCAAGATCAAGCTGTTCAAGACCATCCAGGCCAAAGACCTGTGGCGCAAGATGCTGTCGATGCTGTTCGAAACCGGCCACCCATGGTTGACCTTCAAAGACCCATGCAACCTGCGCAGCCCGCAGCAGCACGTGGGCGTGGTTCACAGCTCGAACCTGTGCACCGAGATCACCTTGAACACCAACAAGGACGAGATCGCCGTTTGCAACCTGGGCTCGATCAACCTGCCGAACCACATCATCAACGGCAAGCTGGACACCGCCAAGCTGGAACGCACCGTCAACACCGCCGTACGCATGCTCGATAACGTGATCGACATCAACTACTACTCGGTGCCACAGGCGCAGAACTCCAACTTCAAGCACCGTCCGGTCGGCCTGGGGATCATGGGCTTCCAGGACGCTTTGTACCTGCAGCACATTCCTTACGGTTCGGATGCTGCGGTCGAGTTCGCCGACAAGTCCATGGAAGCGGTCAGCTACTACGCGATCCAGGCTTCCTGCGACCTGGCCGACGAGCGCGGTGCCTACGAGACGTTCCAGGGTTCGCTGTGGTCCAAGGGCATCCTGCCGCTGGATTCACAACAGATCCTGATCGAGCAACGTGGCCAGAAGTACATCGACGTCGACCTGGAAGAATCCCTGGACTGGGCGCCGGTACGTGCCCGTGTGCAGAAAGGCATTCGTAACTCCAACATCATGGCCATCGCACCGACCGCGACCATCGCCAACATCACCGGCGTCTCGCAGTCGATCGAACCGACCTACCAGAACCTGTATGTGAAATCGAACCTGTCGGGCGAATTCACCGTGATCAACCCGTACCTGGTTCGCGACCTCAAAGCCCGCGGCCTGTGGGACTCGGTCATGATCAACGACCTGAAGTACTACGACGGTTCGGTGCAGCAGATCGAGCGCATCCCGCAAGAACTCAAAGAGCTCTACGCGACCGCCTTCGAAGTGGACACCAAGTGGATCGTTGACGCCGCCAGCCGTCGTCAGAAGTGGATCGACCAGGCCCAGTCCCTGAACCTGTACATCGCCGGCGCTTCGGGCAAGAAGCTGGACGTGACCTACCGCATGGCTTGGTACCGTGGCCTGAAAACCACTTACTACCTCCGTGCCCTGGCCGCGACCAGCACCGAGAAGTCGACCATCAACACCGGCAAGCTGAACGCTGTGTCCAGCGGCAACCATGGTGATGATTCGGTGCTTGCTGCGCCAGCCGGTCCGGCACCAGTGCCAAAGGCCTGCGCGATTGACGAGCCGGATTGCGAAGCTTGCCAATAAGCTAAGCCCGCCTTGGGTTTAACCTCTCAAGGCTAAAGAGCCCCCGATATGCCTAGCGTATCGGGGGCTTTTTTTGCCTGGCCTGGCTAGATCAATACGGTCGCTATACCCGACTGAGGCACGCTGCCTCGCTTCCCCCACAACTCGATGCGACCGTCGATCACGGCCATCGAATGACCATTATATTCAACCGTCCCCACCTTACTGCTTCTCAAGTCGGCATCCGTAGCCGGCCTGTAAAGCCCCTTCAGCCCCAAGCGATCCAGGCCCTCACGAGAGTGCTCACCATCGTTGAGGCTGTTCATCGCCGCCATGAAACTGTGTCCAGCCGTACCGTCGTTGTTTTCCATCTGCGCCCGCTTGGCACTCGCAGCGTACAGAACGTTGGCATCAGTCATCATCGCCGGATCATCACCCTTGAAGTGCGCGTGCGTGGCCGCTTGCCTCAACTCATCTTTGGACAAAGAAAGCTTGAAGCCGTCACGCATGGTTACGTCATAACCTGCGCTCGTCTCGTTCACCGTTTTGAAGACGTCCGTGGGCTTCTGGCCATACCGCATCATTGCGGCCTTTATCGACGAAACGGTAACGCAGTTGCCATCTGGGCCCTGGCTGAAACCACTCCAGATGTTGTTCGGTTTTTCCCCTGGCTTGCTGTTATCGGGCTTGTAGTTGAAATGCTTGGAGCCTTCGGTAACCGGCTTATTACCCATGGCCTCGGAGGGACCAAACCCTCCCGGCTTCACCCCACCACCTCCACCTCCACCTCCACCACCGCCACCGCCACCGCCACCGCCGCCCTTGGGTGGTGGTGGAGTTACACCATCACTGGGAAACCATTCGTCCAACATCCGTTTGAGAAACTCAAGAAACTTGTCATCCGCTTCCTGAGTCAGCTTGTTAAGCGTTTCCTTGAATTTCTCATCACCCAGTTTCTGACGCAGATCATTCAACTTATCGCGCAGATCCTGAGCCGTCTGGGTCTTGCCTGCTTGCTCGGCATCAAACAGCTGACCGAGCAAGGTCTTGACCGCAGGCAATTCGCCAACAGGCCCGGCAGGAGCAGACTCCTTACGCGCAACTGCCGGTACAAAGTTAATGCGCCCAGCATCTGGCGCGGACACTCCTGCTCCCCACATACCAAGCCCTCCTCTTGATGGATGAGCCTCATGGGCTCTTGTCCAATCATTGGTGCGTCGGGGCCAAGGCGTTCCTCCTCACATTTTTCTGCGCGTAACTCAATCCACGGCGGACTCTTTTCCTGCGCCCACAAAAAAGCCCCTCCGAAGAGGGGCTTCTTGTGCAGCGCTAGCGCATCACGTCATCTGAATGATGGTCTGCATGATGGTGCTCTGGGTGGAGATGGTCTTGGCGTTCGCCTGGTAGTTGCTTTGGGCCTTGATCAGGTCCACCAGCTCATTGGTCAGGTTGACGTTGGAGTTCTCCAGGGAGTTGGCCACGATCGACCCCAGAGTTCCGGCTTCTGGTGCATCGTAGCCAGGCTGGCCCGAGGCGAAGGTTTCTTTCCAGGTGGTGCCACCGGCAGGCTGCAGGCCTTGTTCGTTGTTGAAGCTGGCCAAGGAAATCTGACCAATGGCCTTGCTTTGCTGGTTGCTGAAGGTGGCGAACAGTACGCCGCTGCCGTCGATTTTCAGCCCGGTGATTTCGCCGGTGGCGTAGCCATCGGTAATCGGCGGGTTGCGGTAGCTGGCCGAGTTGTACTGGGTGATGCTGGACATATTGATCGCAATACCACCCGGGTTGGCGGCAGCGCCGTTGTCCGGGTTCCATACGCCATTATCCATGACGCCCGGCTTCCAGTTGCTGATGGTCAGGGTGGTGTTGGATACGGTACTTGGCGGGGTGACAATCCCCTTCAACGCACCCGCGGTATCAAATGTCACCGTCGAGGCCACCGGAGCAACCGCGCCAGTGCCCTTGACCGGTGTACCGTCAGGGTTGCGGCCATCGATCAGGGTGTAGGACTTCCAGGTGTTGGAGCCGGTTTTCACCATGTACTGCACCATCTCATGGGCGTTGCCTTGAGTGTCATACAACGTGGTGCCGTATTGCTCGGTAAACGAGGTCGCTACCGTTGGATCAAAAGGACTGGTCGCCTGGTCGATCACCGGCTTCGAAGAGTTCAGGTTGCTGGTCGAATCAACCTTGGTCGACGCTTTCGGCGGCAAGTTGGACAGGTTGATCCGCAGATCGGTCAGGCCGCTCTTGGTGATCTTGCCGTCTTCATCGGCCGCATAGCCCTGCAGGCGCGAAGTGCCGGTGTTGTTGGTGATGTAGCCATCCTTGTCCGGCTTGAACGAGCCGTTACGCGTATATTCCAGCGAACCGTCACTGCCCTTCTGCACGAAGAAGCCCCCGCCCTGGATGCCCATGTCCAGCAAGCCACCGCTGCTGGTCACTTCACCCTGGGTGAACTGCTGGGAAACGGCGGCCAGGTTGACGCCAGTACCGATGGTTTTGTTGCCAGTGCCCAACCGGGACGCCGCGTAGATATCAGCGAACTCTGCACGGGACGACTTGAAGCCGGTGGTCGCGACGTTGGCGATGTTGTTGCCGGTCACGTCCAGTTGTTTGTTGGCCGCATAGAGGCCGCTAAGGCCGATATTAAAAGACATGTTTCTCTCCTCTTGCCGTATTTAGCCGGCTCTATGTACCGATAGTCTGAATTTGCGACAGCTTGATGCTGCCCATGCCGCCAGAAAGATTGAGCAGCATTTCGCCGCCGGTCTGGCTCAAGGTCACGCTGGTGACCGTAGCCGGCAGCGAGGTTTTCAGGGCAACCGAATCACCGGCATCATTCTTGGTGCTGGCCGCAAAGGTGTAGGTGCCGGAATCAAGCTTCTCGCCCGCTTCGTTCTTGCCGTCCCAGATAAAGTCCGACTTGCCGGCGCTCTGGGCGCCCAGCTCGATAGTCTTGACCAGCTTGCCGTCCTTGTCGGTGACCTTGACGGTGACGTTGCCCACCGACGAACCCACGGCGACCGAGCCGGTGAAGCTCTTGCTCGTATCGACCATGGCCTTGCCGGTTTCGATAATGACCGAGCGCCCTACCAGCGACGACGCTTGCAGTGCCTGCGACGACTTGTAGTTGCCGGTGATGGTGTTCACCGAGTCGTTCAACGTGTTGATGCCTTCCAGGCTGCTGAACTGCGCCAGTTGCGCCACGAACGCGCCGTTATCCTGGGGCGACAGCGGGTTCTGGTTCTTCAACTGCGTAACCAGCAGTTGCAGGAACGCATCCTTGCCCAGGGACTGGTTACCCGAGGCGGCCTTGGCGGTATCGGCCAGGTTGCCCTGGTTGGCCTTGGCATCCTTGACCTTGGAGTCGAACAGACTCTGGATCGTCGACTGACTCGACACATCGTTAGTGACGGACATTCTTTAGCGCCCCTTATCACTGACCCAGGGTCAGGACCTTCTGCATCATGGCTTTGGCGGTGTTCATCATTTCCGCGTTGGTCTGGAACGAGCGACTGGCGGAAATCATGTCAGCCATTTCCTCGACCACGTTGACGTTGGGGTAGTACACGTACCCCTTTTCATTCGCGGCGGGGTGATTGGGTTCGTAGCGCGCATCGAGGTTGCTCTGGTCTTCGACCACACCCAACACCTGGACGCCCTGGCCCGCAGCATCCTGGTTCTGGAACAACGATTCGCTGCCACCGCTCTGAGCGCCCTGGAACATGGTGGCGAAGACCGGGTGCCGGGCACGGTAGGTCTGGTCGATGCTCGACGACACCGTTTCGGCGTTGGCAATGTTACTGGCGACCGTGTTCAGACGCGTGGTCTGGGCGCTCATGCCACTACCGGCAATATTGAAAACACTGGATAGAGACATGACTTACTCTCCGCGCAGGGCTGACATCAGCCCTTTGAATTTGCTGTTGAGCAGGGTGAAGCTGGCCTGGAAGTTCACCGAGTTCTCGGCGTAGTTCGATTGCTCCAACTGCGCATCGACCGTGTTCTGGTCGATCGACGGCTGCATCGGCGTGCGATACATCAGCGACTCGTCGCCATTGCTCAGGCCCTGCGCTTCGATATGACGGTTATTGGTCATGTTCAAGGCGAAGGAACCGTTCTTGGTCTTGTCACTCTGTGCGGCGAGCACGGCAGCAAAGTCCAGGTCCCGAGCCTTGTAGTTCGGGGTATCGGCGTTGGCGATGTTGTTAGCCAGGACTTCGGCACGCTGGGCGCGGAAGCCCAGGGCTTGTTCGTGGATACCGAGCGCTTTATCGAAGCTGATGCTCATGGCGGAGACCTTTAGGGCTGACCTGCTTTTCGTAACAGGGATATAGCAAGCGCCATGCCAGCTTTGTCAGGCCTAATAAATCAGGGGGTTAGGGAGGTATTGCCGGCGGCAATGGCGGAAAAGCGGCAAGCGCTTTCCGCGAAGCGCCAGTAAAGCGGCAACGAGCGTTGCCGCTATCCAAGGTGTGACACAAACAAATGTGGGAGCGGGCTTGCTCGCGAAGGCGGTAGATCAGTTGTTTGATACTTGACTGACACACCGCCTTCGCGAGCAAGCCCGCTCCCACACAATCCCGCTCCCACATTTTGGGTTGGACGCTATTTGGCCTGGTAGATAATGCCCGGGCTGCACTGCACCATCTGGTAATGATCCGGCAAGCCGTTCAGCGCCTCGGACGCACCGAGGAACAGATAACCACCACGCTTGAGCGTGCCATGGATGCGCAACAGGATGTCTTTCTTCACTTCAGCCGAGAAGTAGATCAAAACGTTGCGGCAAAACACGATGTCGAACTTGCCGAGGCTGGCGTAGCTGTCCAGCAGGTTGAACGAGCGGAACTCCACGCGACTCTTGATCGGCGCCTTGATCGCCCAGCGGCCGGCGCCCTTGGGGTCGAAGTAACGCTGCAGGCGCTCCTGGGACAAACCGCGCCCCAGGGCCAGGCTGTCGTACTCACCGGTCTTGCAGTTGGTCAGCATGGTGCCGGACAAGTCAGTGGCAACAATTTGCACCCCGGCCTTCAACTGACCCATGTTGGTCCGCTCGAACTCATCGATGGACATCGACAGCGAATACGGTTCCTGCCCCGACGAACACGCCGCCGACCAGATGCGCAAGCGCTGGCCAGGGCTGGCCTTGATTGCCTCGGGCAAGACCTTGTTCTTGAGCACCTCAAAGGGATAGGTGTCACGAAACCACAGGGTTTCGTTGGTGGTCATGGCATCGACCACCATTTCCTTGAGCCCGCTGCGCGGCTGGCCCTGGATGCGCTGCACCAGCTCGCCCAGGGACTTGATGCCCTGCTGTTCCATCAATTTGTTGAGACGGCTTGATACCAGATATTGCTTGTTTTCACCGAGCAATATGCCACAGGCTTTTTCCAGGAATACCCGGAACTGTTCGAAATCCAAATTACCCGTAGACAATGAAACCGCCTCTTAACTCGTGTGACCGCCAGGGAGAAAGCCCCTAGCCGTGATCTGCAGATTTGATCCGTTCGACGACCCGGGAGGCCAGGTCATCAGGACGGAATTTGGCCAGGAAGTCATCGGCACCGACCTTCTTGACCATTGCCTGGTTGAATACACCGGACAATGAAGTATGCAGGATGATATGCAATTTTTGCATGCGTGGGTCGTTGCGTATCTCGGCCGTGAGGGTGTAGCCGTCCATTTCCGGCATCTCGATGTCGGAAATCATCATCAGGAACTCTTCTTCCGGCTTCTTGCCTTCATCGACCAGCTTGCGCAGATAGTCCAGGGCCTGGCGACCATCATTGAGCGCCACCACCTCGACACCGACGGTCTGCAGGCAACGGGACACCTGCTTGCGCGCCACCGAGGAGTCATCCACCGTCAACACCCGCAAGGACACGGCCTTTTGCTGGGTCTGTTCATCCACGACGCCTACCGAAATATGCTCCGAAGTCGGCGCCACTTCCGCCAGGATCTTCTCCACGTCGATGATTTCCACCAACTGGTTATCGACCCGCGTCACTGCCGTGAGGTAGTGATCGCGCCCGGTGCCCTTGGGTGGTGGATGGATTTCTTCCCAGTTCATGTTGACGATACGTTCCACCGAGCGCACCAGGAAACCCTGAGTCTTGGTGTTGTATTCGGTGATGATCACAAACGGGTTTTCGCGATCCTGCAAGCCAGGCGAACCGGTGGCCATCGCCAGGTCAAGAATCGGAATCGTCGCGCCACGGATGTTGGCCACGCCACACACGACCGGGTTGGACTTGGGCATTATGGTGAGCTTGGGGCATTGCAGCACCTCCCGCACCTTGAAGACGTTGATGCCATATAGCTGCTTGCCATCGAGTCGAAACAGCAACAACTCCAGGCGATTCTGCCCTACCAGCTGTGTGCGCTGGTTCACTGAATCCATTACACCCGCCATGCCCAGACTCCTACGCTACAAAACTTACGGGTACGACGCGCACCCAACACGAAACGGCACGCGCTTTGCTTTTTATTGGCCATGGACATCAAAACGACAGTTTCCCGACGCCTTCGCTCGCCACAGTACCGCAGATTGCTCTGCGCCTGGATGGCGTTGGCGTTGCTTGCCTTGGGCACAGGCCATCAGGCCCGTGCCGACAACGTCACCTTGCCTGATCTGCTTATCGGCGTCACTCAAGGCTTTCTTGAGTTCACTGTAGAAGATTATCTGGCGACCACCCAGACACCGGGCCGTTATGAAATCCAGGTCAACCAGCTGGACCCGCGCTTGCGCATGCCCATGTGCGACAAGGAATTGACAGGCTCCCTGGAAAGCCCGGCCCAGCCCATTGGCCGTGTGACCGTGCGCGTACGCTGCGACGGCAGCTCGCCCTGGACCGTGTTCGTACCAGCTCAGGTCCGACTGTTTCGCGACGTAGTGACCGTCTCCCGCCCACTCAAGCGCACCGGCATCATCGGTTTTGAAGACGTTGCCCTGCGTGAACGAGACATCAGCCAGATCAGCCAGGGCTACCTCACCTCGGTGGACCAGGCCGTGGGGCAAAAACTGACCCGACCAATGGTCACCGACCAAGTCATCACCCTGGTTCACCTGGAACAGGCTGAAGTCGTGCGCAAAGGTGACCATGTGGTGATATCCGCCAGCAGTGGCGGCCTGAACGTGAAAATGCCGGGGGAAGCCCTGGCCAATGGCGGGATGAGCGAGCAGATCCGCGTGAAAAACCTCAATTCCAAGCGCGTGATCAAAGCCCGGGTAACGGCCCCGGGCCAAGTGGAGGTCGCGCTATAGATCACTGGCGTGGGACGCTGGCTTTTCCTACACTGTGCACACGATGTCGCTGTGCATAGGTTTATTGTCGATCGAGCCTAAAGTTTGTCCGGGTATGGCCGAAAACATGGCAAGCGTCCAAATACCCAGAGGTTTTTTAACATGGTCATTGATTTCAGCCGATTGAATAACGCCCAGCCAACGCCCGGCGGCACGCGCACCAGCGCGGCCAAGGACAGCGTTGAAGCCAAGGCCCCGGCGCTGCCCGCCAAGGCAGAACAAACCGCATCGACCCAAAGTGGCGAATCGGTGCATTTGAGCAATGAGGCTCAACAGTTGCAGAAGATCACGGACTCGCTGCGCGATCAGCCGGTTGTCAATAAAGCCCGTGTGGCCGAGTTGAAGCAGGCGATTGCCGATGGCAGCTATCAGATCGACAACGACCGTTTAGCCAGCAAAATCATCAAAGCCGAGCGCTAGGCAAAGGCCTGCGCCGGGCTTTTGGACGCTTAAAACCCAAGGCCAGCCATGCACGACGAAAATCTGCTGCAACTGATCACTGAAGACCTGGCTCCCGCGCAACACCTGCTGGAGCTGCTTCAAGACGAATTCGTGGCCCTGTGCGGGCGCGACATGCGCCTGCTGGAAGACATCCTGGCACGCAAGCAATCGCTGATCATCCTGCTTGAACAACACGGCCAGAAACGCAGCCAGATCCTGCTCAGCCTGGGCCTGCCCGCCGACCACAGCGGCCTGGAGCAGTTGGCCAGCCATTCTTCGGTCGGTGACCAGTTGCTGGCCCAGAGCACCGCGCTCAATCAGTTGTTGATCAACTGCCAAGAGGCCAATGTACTCAACGGCCAGTCGATCCAACTGCAACAAGCTACCACCGCCAACCAGTTGCGCATCCTGCATGGCGGCGAACCTCCAGCACTGTACAACGCCCAGGGTTCCACTTCCCGGCTGGTCAAGCCCAGCACCCTCAGCCAAGCCTGACGCCGGTTTATCGCGCGCCCTATCAAGGCGCGCCACATGCTGGCAAAATGCCGGTTCTTGCGTGTAGTCGTATTTTGTCTGGAGATGGAAGAGCCGTGTTCAACACCCTTAGCGCGGAAGATGCTCCGCAGCCACCCAAGGTCCTTACCACACCTCTGGAAATTGCCGGCACCTTGCGGCTGCTGCAAGAGAGCCACGACCCCCTGATCATCACCTTCCACGAACGCAACCAGCGCTTCCAGAGCTACCTGGTGGATGTCGACAAGGACAGCAAGACGCTGAGCCTGGACGAGATGATTCCACCCGAAGGTGAACGCTACCTGGAGAATGGCGAAGCCTTTCGCATCGAAGGCTTTCACGAAGGCGTGCGCGTGGCCTGGGAGAGCAATGGCGCCCTGACCATCGGCGCCCTGGACGGCCACCGCATCTACAAGGGCAGCCTGCCTGAAGAAGTGGTCTACCATCAGCGCCGCAACGCCTTTCGTGCGGCGCTGAAACTGGCGCAACTGGTGAATATCGAAATGGGCGGCGATAAACTCAAGGCGCCTATCAGCGGCAAGTTGCTGGATATTTCCGCCACCGGCTGCAAGTTGCGTTTTGAAGGTGACATCTCCGAGCGCCTGCAACTGGGCCAGGTCTATGACCGCTTTATCGCCGCCCTGCCCTTCGGCAGCATGACCACCGCGGTGGAGTTGCGTTACCTGCACTTCGAAGAAAAGATCAACACCACCTTTGCCGGTGTGCGCTTCCACAACATGAGTGGCCTGGTGCAGCGCCAAGTCGAGCGTTTTGTCTACCAACTGCAGCGCGAGGCGCGACGGTTCGATAAAGACGACGACATGTAAGCGCCAAACGCGCGGCACAAAAAAACGGGCAGTTCCTTGGGGAACTGCCCGTTTTTTTTTGTTTCAGGGACGGGCCCGGCTCAGGTCATGCGGATGATCATCCGGGTCGGGATGCTCCGGCGGCTCGGATTCAGATTGTGGCTCTACCTCAGGCTCAGCTTCGGGCGCAGGTTCAGGCACGGTCGTTTGCATCTGGTCCTGGACCACCTGCTCATCTACACGCGGGTCGAGGGCCGCCACCAAGGGCGAGCTGGACATACTGTCGGGCATCGCCACGTGATGCAGCGGCGCGTCGTCCACCTGATGCAGGTTGGTCACAGCCTTGGGGCGAATGCGCCAGACCAGGATCAATGCGCACAAGCTGAAGAACGCATAGAGCATCTGGTTGCCAAACAGCTTCATCACCACACCAGCCAGCAACGGCCCGATACTCGCGCCCACCCCATAGGTCACCAGCAACATCGCAGTGAGCGACACCCGGCGATCACCCTCGACGTGGTCGTTGGAAAAAGCCACGGCCAACGGATAGAGACAGAACTGCACCAGCGAGCACAGGAAGCCGGCCACAAACAGCACTTCCAGCGGCACCCGGGTCATGATCGCCAGCGGCAATGCCGCCACGGCCAGGCACAGGGCAAAACAGCGAATCAGCAACGCCCGGTCATAGCGATCCGACAGCCAGCCCAATGGCCATTGCACCAACAGGCCAGCAAAAATGCAGCTACCCATGAACAGACCGACCTGCTCGGTACTCAACCCCTGCTGGGACGCGTACAACGGCGCCAAACCGTAGAAAGAGCCCACAATCAGGCCAGCACCCAACACCGTACTCAGGGATTGCGGTACCCGCTTGATAAAGAAGCGCGGCTCCATGGGCGCCGGATGCAACGGCGCGGGGTGAATACGCCGGGTCATGGCGACTGGCACCAGGCACAGGGCAAAACACAACGCCACCAGCATCAGCAGCTCAAGCCCCAACTGAGGATGCATGACCAGAATCAACTGGCCCAGCACCAGCCCCAGGTAGGACGCGATCATGTAACCGCTGAACACCACGCCGCGCTGCTTGGCATCCGCCTGCTCGTTAAGCCAGCTCTCGATAACCATGTATTGGCACATCATGCCCAGGCCGACGATGATCCGCAGCACGATCCAGGCCGGCAGCCAATCCACCAGGCCATGCCCCAGCACCGCGGCACCGACAATCCCGGCACAGGTGGCGTAGGCCCGGATATGCCCCACGCGGGCGATCAGGCGATGCCCGATCTTGCCCCCCAGCACCAGGCCAAAATAGTTGGCCGCCATCAGCGCACCGACCCACAGGCTGTCGACATTATCAGCCGCCAGGCGCAAGGCCAGGTAAGTACTGAGCAAGCCGGAGCCAATCAGCATCATCAAGGAGGCGAAATAAAGGGCTCGAAAAGATTTCCAGATCTGGCGCATCGGCGGTCCGAGCGGCTCCTTGCGGTGGGTGTCAGGCTATTCACACTAGCCTGAGGACAAAGCGTCGTTAAACCCAGGCACCCAACGACACAGGCACCCGGGGGTATTTTGATCCGACAAACAGGAAAACCTCGGGATCTTCGAAGCATGCAGCCTTCGATGAACTCGACACCCAACAGTTCCTTCGCCTGCAAGCGAGTGTCTGACGCACTCCGACAAGGGACAGATACAGGTCCTGACAATATATCTCGCCAGCCAGCCCGAAAGCACTGGCCAAACGGCCAAGAAAACAGCCACCCATAAAAAAACCCCGCCAGAACATTCTGATCGGGGTTTTTCAACATCTCGGTCGGGGTGGAGACGAGACTGCAAATGGTGTCCCAGGGCCGGTTCGAACGGCCAACCTTCCCCTTAGGAGGGGGATGCTCTATCCAATTGAGCTACTGGGACTAATGACAGGCACGCAGCCAAGTGGCGTTGCGACGGACGGCGTGCATGTTAACGGCCGAGGTGAGTTTTGTCATGTCGTCCGTCAGCTTTTTAGGCGTAAGCCCTCTTCCCGCCCCGCCAGCGATAAGCCTTCGTCCACAGGTCTGACACCCTATCGTGCAAAATGCATCAGTGCGAAATGCCATCATTGCATATTGCAATGAGCCATACTTTTGAGATCAACCTAAGCATTTGTTTTTAAAGTACTTTACTCAAAATACTAGCTGGCACGATGACTGCACTCTTATGTTTATAACACTGTCCTGCCAATGAACACGGGGAAACACCCATGAACAGTACACTCCTGATCCTCAACGCCCTGGCCTTGGCCGTGCTGGTGACGTTCCACTTCCAACCCAGCAACGACAGTGATACTGCACAGTTCAGCCACACGGGCAGCCACCAGACCCAGCAACGACCTCAACTGGCCGTCATGACAGCCAACGGCCAACCCTCGGTTCATCTGGCACAGGATGCACAGGCTGCCGGTTCTTCTGAACACTTGATTTTCTAAGCGAACCCATCATGACCAAGCCCGCCTGGCTGTTTCTCATCCTGACCCTTTCCACGGGCATCCTGGGGCTCAATACCTCATCGACCGACTGGCAAGCCCTTTGCCTGGGCGCCTGCGCTGTATTTGCAACCGCGCTGGCGATAGCCGTGATCGTCGGACGCCGCTTCAAATTCGACCCCGTCCTGCGCTGAACACCCGCGACGACAGATTGACACCCTGCCAATATTCCCTCGACCTTATGTCGCCTCGGCTCGCAAATCGGCCATTTGCCACTAGTCTTAAAATTAAGGGCAAAAGGCCATATTGCTATAGGATGTGCGCCCGAAACCCCTCTTGCATCGAGAGCCTGCGGGCTGACCAGCAACCAGATTACCCCGCAGAAAAGTTTTCCAACCAGTCCGCAAATTTGAAAATGAGTACTGGCATAACGCCTGTAGGAAGTTCAATATTTGTCACAGAATTGACGCCAAGTAACTGGCAAATTTGAGGCATGATGCGGCCTCTTTGCAATTCAGGTTGAACATTTGTCCGCAAGCCTTGTCCTAACACACATCTTGCGGCCAATTCCAAAAACCGCTCCCCTGAACTAACCGGTTAAATATATGCGCCCATTGAAACAGGCAATTTATTCCAGCCGTACGGCTGACAAGTTCGTCGTACGTCTGCCAGACGGAATGCGGGAACGCATTGCCGAGGTGGCTCGCAATCATCACCGCAGCATGAACTCTGAAATCATCGCGCGCATGGAGCAAAGCCTTATTCAGGAAGGCGCGCTGGGTGACGAACTGAGCATGCGCATGGACAGCCCGGAGCTGTCACTGCACGAGCGCGAGCTGCTGCAGCGGTTTCGCCAACTGTCCCACCGTCAGCAAAATGCGCTTGTGTCGCTGATTGCCCATGACGTTGAGGCAGCTGCAGAAGCCGAATAATCGGCAACTGAAAGCTGAAGCCAGCCTTGCGCTGGCTTTTTTTTGCCTGGAATGTAGGAGCGAGCCTGCTCGCGAAAAACTCAAGGGCACCGATTTTCTATGGGTGCCCCGCGTTATCGTTAACGCTTTTCGCGAGCAAGGGGAAGCGAGCCGCAGATCAGAGCAGGAAGATCGTCGCCAGACCCAGGAAGATGAAGAAACCACCACTGTCGGTCATGGCCGTAATCATCACACTGGCGCCCATCGCCGGGTCGCGCCCAAGTCGCGCCAGGGTCATGGGGATCAATACCCCCATCAACGCCGCCAGCAACAGGTTGAGGGTCATGGCCGCCGTCATCACCACGCCCAGGGACCAACTGCCATACAGCAGGTAGGCCACTATGCCGATGACACCCCCCCACACCAGACCATTGATCAGGCCCACCGCCAATTCCTTGCGCATCAGGCGCGAGGTATTACCCGTACTCACCTGATCCAGGGCCATCGCCCGCACGATCATGGTGATGGTCTGGTTACCCGAGTTGCCACCAATACCGGCCACGATAGGCATCAGCGCTGCCAGCGCCACCAACTTCTCGATAGAACCTTCAAACAGGCCGATCACCCGCGATGCAATGAACGCAGTGACCAGGTTGACCGCCAGCCACGCCCAACGGTTGCTCAGGGATCGCCAGACTGACGCAAAAATATCTTCCTCTTCACGCAGACCCGCCATGTTGAGGACTTCGTTTTCGCTTTCTTCACGGATCAGGTCGACCATCTCGTCGATGGTCAAACGGCCAATAAGCTTGCCGTTCTTGTCGACCACCGGGGCCGAAATCAAGTCATAACGCTCAAATGCCTGGGCGGCATCGTAGGCGTCTTCATCAGGATGAAAGCTCACCGGGTCGCTGGCCATGACCTCGGCGACCTGTTTGTCCGGATCATTGACCAGCAGACGCTTGATCGGCAGCACGCCCTTGAGGATGCCCTCGTAGTCGACCACAAACAGCTTGTCGGTGTGCCCCGGCAGCTCCTTGAGGCGCCGCAGGTAACGCAGAACCACTTCCAGGCTGACATCCTCACGGATGGTCACCATTTCGAAGTCCATCAGCGCACCGACCTGCTCCTCGTCATAGGACAACGCGGAGCGCACTCGCTCACGCTGCTGGCCGTCGAGGGTCTCCATCAGCTCATGGACAACATCACGGGGCAGTTCAGGGGCCAGGTCGGCCAGTTCGTCGGCGTCCATCTCCTTGGCCGCAGCCAGGAGCTCGTGATCGTCCATGTCGGCGATCAGGGTTTCACGCACCGAGTCGGATACTTCGAGGAGGATGTCGCCATCGCGATCAGCCTTGACCAACTGCCAAAGCGTCAGACGATCGTCCAGCGGCAGGGCTTCAAGGATGTAGGCAACGTCGGCAGAGTGCAGGTCATCGAGCTTGCGCTGCAATTCGACGAGATTCTGCCGATGGACCAGGTTCTCGACCCGGTCTTGATGAGGGCCTTCCTGGCGATGGGTCAGATCTTCGACCACGCGCTGGCGATGCAGCAGCTCGACAACTTGCGCCAGGCGATCCTGCAGGCTTTCTTGTGTTTTCTTTACTTCTACTTCGGTCATAGGCGAACTCCACTCCCAGCAGCGGGGCACGCCGGAAGGATCAATCAGTCAATTCATGATTGGTAAAGCGGGGTACTGAGTAACTACTGGGTAAGTCCATGGAGGTATTCCACAAGCCCCGGCGGGGCTGACGGGCGCAATGATACACGCCCGGCCGCTTCAAACGTTAAAAAACTGGAAAGAACAAGTGCTTGCGCCACAAAGCTGAGTATTGGCCGCACGTATGAAACTGCGACGACACCGGCAGAAAAGAAAACACATGGGCGAGAGAAAAACATACCAAGCCGAGACAAATCCTACAGAACAATGCCTGCCCGACAGCTCGAAAACAAAAACCCCAGACGGCAAAAAGCCCGCACTAGGCGGGCTTTTTGTTTGTATGGTGCACTCGACAGGATTCGAACCTGTGACCGCTCGGTTCGTAGCCGAGTACTCTATCCAGCTGAGCTACGAGTGCAGATTGTGTTTTTAGACCAGATCACAACTGGTTGGAGCCAAGCTACCTGCATCGCTGCAACTAACTCTTAAATGGTGCACTCGACAGGATTCGAACCTGTGACCGCTCGGTTCGTAGCCGAGTACTCTATCCAGCTGAGCTACGAGTGCATTTGTTGCCGCGCATTATAGGCCGTTCAATCTCTATGTAAAGCTATTTTTTCGTTTAATTTCAACAACTTAGCGAAAAAACCAGATTGCAACGTACTAAGCAAATAATGGCGGAGAACGGGGGATTCGAACCCCCGACACCCTTTTGAGGTGTACTCCCTTAGCAGGGGAGCGCCTTCGGCCACTCGGCCAGCTCTCCGCAACACGGGGCGTATATTAACCAGCTTCTTCCCCGTTTGCAAACATAAAAAACGATAAAAATTAATGGCTTGGTTCGTCGTCCTTCTCTTTCTTGATCCGCAAGTAGATTTCCTCACGGTGGACAGCCACCTCTTTGGGGGCATTGACCCCAATCCGTACTTGATTGCCTTTGACGCCGAGCACGGTCACGGTGATTTCGCCATCACCAATAATCAGGCTTTCTGCGCATCGGCGAGTCAGAATCAGCATACCTTTCTCCTCACGCATTTCATTTCGGGAACAACAGTCTGCAAAAAAAGGCCTTGAGCCCATAACCCTGCGGCCATGGCCCTGCATGCCTAAGTATTGTCGAGCACGGGCAAAAGAACAGGCCTGCGCCCTCGCCCGACAAAAAAGAAAGGCGCGGGTCAACCGCGCCTTTCTGGCAACGCGTTACTCGCCCTGTCGGGCCGGCGCGTCCAGTTCGAAAGCGGTGTGCAATGCACGCACAGCCAGCTCCAGGTACTTCTCTTCGATCACCACCGACACCTTGATCTCCGAAGTGGAGATCATCTGGATATTGATGGTTTCCTTGGCCAGGGACTCGAACATGCGGCTGGCAACACCCGCATGGGAGCGCATGCCAACACCGACGATCGATACCTTGGCGATCTTGGTGTCACCCACCACTTCACGGGCACCGATCTCTTTCGCGGTGTTCTGCAGGATACGTTCCGCCGCGTCGTACTCATTGCGGTGCACGGTGAAGGTGAAGTCGGTGGTGTTATCGTGCGCAACGTTCTGCACGATCATGTCGACTTCGATATTCGCGGCACTGATCGGGCCGAGGATCTTGAAGGCCACGCCCGGGGTGTCTGGCACGCCACGGATGGTCAGCTTGGCTTCATCGCGATTAAAGGCGATGCCGGAAATGATCGGCTGTTCCATGGATTCCTCTTCATCAATAGTAATGAGGGTGCCCGGACCCTCTTTGAAGCTGTGCAATACGCGCAGCGGTACGTTGTACTTGCCGGCGAACTCCACCGCACGAATCTGCAACACCTTGGACCCGAGGCTGGCCATTTCCAGCATCTCTTCGAAGGTGATCTTGTCCAGGCGCTGGGCCACGGACACGACGCGCGGATCGGTGGTATAGACGCCATCAACATCCGTGTAGATCTGGCATTCGTCAGCCTTCAGGGCTGCCGCCAGCGCCACACCGGTGGTGTCGGAGCCACCACGCCCCAGTGTCGTGATGTTGCCTTGCTCATCAACACCCTGGAAACCGGCGACAACCACCACGCGACCGGCCTTCAGGTCGGCACGAATCTTCTGGTCGTCAATCTGCAGGATGCGCGCTTTATTGTGCGCGCTGTCCGTCAGGATCCGCACCTGGGTGCCGGTATAGGACACAGCAGGCACGCCACGCTTGTTCAGCGCCATGGCCAACAGGGCAATCGTTACCTGCTCACCGGTGGAAACGATCACATCCAGTTCACGCGGAACCGGTTGCTGGTCGCCACTGATTTGCTTGGCCAGGTCGATCAGGCGATTGGTCTCGCCGCTCATGGCCGACAGCACCACTACCAGGTCGTCGCCGGCATCGCGGAATTTCTTAACCTTGTCGGCGACCTGCTCGATTCTTTCGACAGAGCCGACCGAGGTGCCTCCAAATTTCTGTACGATCAAAGCCATTTCTAAGCCGCCTCAGCCCGTAAAGGGGCGCCCAATAAACAAATCTTCCAGCACCTCAGCAAGCCCATGATTAGACCATGGGCTCATTAACAGCGCCTTAAATGCCGGCCTCGACAAACGGCACGGTCAGGGCCAGGGCCGCGTCCAGGGCACCAGCGTCAACACCACCGCCTTGCGCCATGTCCGGACGACCACCGCCCTTCCCGCCCACTGCCGCGGCGGCTTGTTTCATCAAATCACCGGCCTTGAGTTGGCCAGTCAGGTCTTTGGTTACACCGGCAACCAATACGACCTTTTCCTCATGGACACTGCCGAGCAGGATCACTGCGCGGCCGAGCTTGTTCTTCAACTGATCGACCAAGGCCAGCAACGCCTTGCCGTCCTGACCATCCAGGCGTACGGCCAAAACCTTCACGCCCTTGATGTCCAGTGCCGAGGCCGACAAGTCGTCGCCCGCCGCACTGGCTGCCTTGGCTTGCAATTGCTCCAGCTGTTTTTCCAGCTGGCGGTTGCGTTCCAGTACGCCAGAGAGCTTGTCGATCAGGTTGTCACGGCTGCCCTTGACCAGGGTCGCCGCTTCCTTGAGTTGTTCTTCGGCTGCATTGAGATAGGCCAGGGCCGCAGCGCCGGTCACCGCCTCGATACGCCGTACACCGGAGGCCACGCCGCCTTCGCTGATGATTTTCAGCAGGCCGATGTCGCCGGTGCGCTTGGCATGGATACCACCGCACAGCTCTACGGAGAAGCTGCCGCCCATGCTCAGTACACGCACGTTGTCGCCGTATTTCTCGCCGAACAGCGCCATCGCGCCTTTGGCCTTGGCGGTTTCGATGTCGGTTTCTTCGGTTTCCACCGGGGTGTTCTTGCGAATCTCGGCGTTGACGATGTCTTCCAGGGCCTTGATCTGCTCAGGCTTGATCGCTTCAAAGTGGCTGAAGTCGAAGCGCAGGCGCTGGCTGTCGACCAACGAACCCTTCTGCTGGACGTGCTCGCCCAATACCTGGCGCAATGCTGCGTGCAGCAAGTGGGTGGCCGAGTGGTTCAACGCGGTGGCATGACGCACATTGGCATCAACCTGCGCGTCCACCGGCGCACCAACGATGAGGCTGCCCAGCACCAGCACGCCGTGGTGCAGGAATGCCCCGCCGGTCTTGGTGGTGTCGCGCACGTCAAAGCGGCCGGACGTCGAGCTCAAGAAGCCACAGTCGCCGACCTGGCCACCGGATTCGGCGTAGAACGGCGTCTGGTCCAGAACCACTACGCCCTCTTCACCTTCGCTCAACACGTCGACCGACTTGCCGTCCTTGTAGATGGCAACGACTTTGGCCGCACCGGCGGTGGCGTTGTAACCGGTAAACTCGGTGGCCACGTCAACCTTGACCAGAGTGTTGTAGTCCAGGCCAAACGAACTGGCGGAACGCGCACGCACGCGCTGGGCTTGCATCTCACGCTCGAAACCAGCCTCATCGATGGTCAGCTCGCGCTCACGGGCGATGTCGGCGGTCAGGTCCATCGGGAAGCCGTAGGTGTCGTACAGCTTGAACACGACATCGCCCGGCACCACAGTGCCTTTGAGCTCAGCCAAATCCTGCTCCAGAATTTTCAGGCCGTGTTCCAGGGTCTTGGAGAACTGCTCTTCCTCAGCCTTGAGCACGCGCTCGATATTGTCCTGCTGCTGCTTGAGTTCAGGGAAGGCTTCGCCCATCTCGGCAACCAATGCGGCCACGATCTTGTAGAAGAAGCTGCCAGTGGCGCCCAGCTTGTTACCGTGGCGGCAGGCGCGACGGATGATGCGACGCAGCACATAGCCACGACCTTCGTTCGACGGCAGCACACCGTCGGCGATCAGGAAGCCGCAGGAGCGGATATGGTCCGACACCACCTTGAGCGAAGACTGGCTTTCGTTGGCGCAACCAATGGCCGCCGCTGAAGCGCTGAGCAGGTTCTTGAACAGGTCGATTTCGTAGTTGGAGTGAACGTGCTGCATCACCGCACTGATCCGCTCCAGGCCCATGCCGGTGTCGACCGACGGCGCTGGCAACGGATGCAACACGCCATCGGCGGTGCGGTTGAACTGCATGAACACGTTGTTCCAGATTTCGATGTAGCGGTCGCCGTCTTCCTCTGGCGAACCCGGCGGGCCACCCCAGATGTCGGCGCCGTGATCGTAGAAAATCTCGGTGCAAGGGCCGCACGGGCCGGTATCGCCCATGGTCCAGAAGTTATCGGAAGCGTACGGCGCGCCCTTGTTGTCGCCAATGCGGATCATGCGCTCGACCGGCACGCCAATCTGCTGGGTCCAGATGTCGTAGGCTTCGTCATCGGTGGCATAGACCGTCACCCAGAGTTTTTCCTTGGGCAGTTGCAACACGCCGGTGAGGAAGGTCCAGGCAAAGGTAATGGCATCGCGCTTGAAGTAATCGCCGAAACTGAAGTTACCCAGCATTTCGAAAAAGGTGTGGTGGCGAGCGGTGTAGCCCACGTTTTCCAGGTCGCTGTTCTTACCGCCGGCCCGCACGCACTTCTGGCTGCTGGTAGCACGGGTGTAGGCGCGTTTTTCCTGGCCCAGGAAGCAGTCCTTGAACTGGTTCATCCCCGCGTTGGTGAACAGCAGGGTTGGGTCATTGCCTGGGATCAAAGAGCTGGAGGAGACACGGGTGTGACCTTGCTCTTCGAAGAAGCGAAGGAAGGCTTCACGGATTTCTGCGCTTTTCATTAGGTTCTTCCACGGAGGCTGCGGCCAAAGGCCAGTGCGCAACATCATCAGACGGAGCGACGGCAAAGGGCCGCATTATATCGGCCCTTTGCCCGTGGTACAGCGTGTTTATACGATAGAAACAGTCAATTAGACGGCCAGCACTGTCATTTCCGGGAAAACTCGACAAATGTCGCCAACACTTGTTCGATCTGTGCCCGGCTGACGTCCAGATGCGTGACCATGCGCAGGCGCGACGCAGCACTCAACTTGATCCCGCGCTCCTCGGCAAAGGCCTTCAGGGCCTGGGCCTGCTCGCCGATCTGCACGTAGACCATGTTGGTCTGTACCGGCTCCACGCTATAGCCGGCCTTGCGCAGTTCGTCGCCCAGCCACAGCGCATTGGCGTGGTCTTCGGCCAGGCGCGCCACCTGATGGTCCAGGGCATACAGCCCCGCCGCCGCCAGCGAGCCCGCCTGGCGCATGCCACCGCCGACCATCTTGCGCAAACGACGGGCCTTGGCGATCAACGCACTGGAGCCACACAGCACCGAGCCAATCGGCGCGCCAAGGCCCTTGGACAGGCATACCGAGACCGAATCGAAGTGCTGGGTGATCTCCCGAGCATCGACACCCAGCTTGACCGCTGCGTTGTACAGCCGCGCGCCATCCAGGTGCAGGGCCAGGCCATGCTCACGGGTAAACGCGCGTGCGGCAGCCAGGTAGCTCATGGGCAGCACTTTGCCCTGCATGGTGTTTTCCAGGGCCAACAACCGGGTGCGGGCGAAGTGGAAGTCATCCGGTTTGATCGCTTCTGCGACCTGGGCCAGGTCCAGCGAACCATCGGCCTGGACTTCCAGGGGCTGCGGCTGGATCGAGCCCAGCACCGCCGCGCCACCGCCTTCGTATTTGTAGGTGTGGGCCTGCTGGCCGACGATGTATTCCTCGCCCCGCTCGCAGTGAGCCATCAACGCGAGCAGGTTGCTCATGGTGCCGGTAGGCACGAACAGCGCGGCGGCAAAGCCCAGGCGCTTGGCCAGTTCGGCTTCCAGGTGGTTGACGCTGGGGTCTTCACCGTAGACATCATCACCGCTCGGTGCAGCGGCCATGGCAGCTCGCATGCCAGGGGTGGGTTGGGTCACGGTGTCACTACGAAGATCAATAACAGACATCAAGTGTGCCTCTGCGAGTGGGGGATTCCCTGTTGTAACCGATTACTGCGGGCATCTGCCGAAAATATCAAGGCGAAAACCCATTTACTGTAGGAGCGAGCTTGCTCGCGAAAAACCTTAACGATGACGCGTACATGCTGAATGAACGTGCTGCCCTCGGATTCTTCGCGAGCAAGCTCGCCCCTGCAATCGAGATGCATGTCCAGCGATACACATCGATTTTGACTATCAAAAACGTAGCTATGCAGTTTTTCGAAATGTATGGTAAAAACTCTCCGCCGCCAGGGTTCTGGTGGCAACGTTCTCAGGGCGGGGTGCAATTCCCCACCGGCGGTAATTGCGCGCAATGCGCATAGCCCGCGAGCGCTTGGCGCCTCGAACTGCTCACGCAGGACGGCGCCAAGGTCAGCAGACCCGGTGTGATCCCGGGGCCGACGGTCATAGTCCGGATGAAGAGAGAACGGGATTGGCGCCTAAGGGCCGTGCGCGAGAAGTCATGCCTGGCATGATCGATTCGGCCGTACCCTTAAATCCCATTCGATTCATAACGCCCTGTTTTTTTCATAAACAGGAGTCAGAACATGCAACCCACCGCAATCGACAGCAAGAGCAAAAACCACCACGGTGAGCGCGTCGCGTTTATCCAGGCTTGCTGGCACAAAGATATTGTTGATCAAAGCCGTAAAGGCTTCCTCGCCGAAATGATCGCCCAGGGCTACCAGGAGTCGGATATCGATTTCTTTGAAGTCGGCGGCGCCTTTGAAATGCCCCTGCACGCCAAGCTGCTGGCCAAGTCCGGCCGTTACGCCGGTATCGTCGCGGCTGCCCTGGTGGTGGACGGCGGGATCTATCGCCATGAGTTCGTCGCGCAATCGGTGGTCAGCGGCCTGATGCAGGTGCAGCTGGAAACCGAAGTACCGGTGTTCTCCGTGTCCCTCACCCCGCACCACTTCCACGCAGGCAGCGAGCACCACAACTTCTTCTTTGAGCACTTTGTGCACAAGGGCAAGGAAGCTGCACAGACCTGTGCCGATACCCTGCACAAGATCCGTGCGATCCGCCGCAATGAGCCGCGGGCGGTAGCGGTTTAAGCGACACTGCAAAGCAAATGTGGGAGCGGGCTTGCTCGCTCCCACATTCGACCGAGTTAGTCTCGGGATTCAGGCCAGGCCAACATCCGTGGTTGGCACAATCAGGATCCCTGCCCGCAAGCCATTCTTGACCTTGGGGTTGGGGAAAATGATGCGTGCGCCCTCCTCTTCGATCACCCAGCGGGTCTTGGCGATGTCTTCCGCCAGCAGATAGCCCTTCTCCAGCTGCGAAAAATTCTCCACATCCGCCGGCAGGTGCAGGGTGAAGGCGTCGCTGTGCTTGATGATTTCCCGGGCCACGCTGAACAACTTCAGACCGTCCAGGCCCTCGGTCGCCGGCTCGTTGCCTTCAATGATCTGCTTGAGGCGGGTTTCCAGGCGCGAGACGTCCACGCCCTGGTTCTGCCCGAATGGCCGGGCCTTGCCCAACTCCAGGGTGAACGACTCGGCACCCAACTGTTCGTAGGTAAAAGCCGTGAAGGTGATGGAGGTCTTGTTCTGCAACAGCACCGCTTCCATCCCCGCCGCCCGCAGACGGGCCAGTTCGGCGCGGGAGTGCTGGCGCCCTTCCTTGAAAGGGTACAGGGCGAACTGCTCGATCTTCGAGCCACGAATCGCCGTATGCAGGTCGTAGTGCAAACGACTCCGCTCAGGCACGCTGAAGAAGGTACGCGCCAACTGTTCAAGCTCGGCCGCGCGCATCGCTTCCGGGCCGATGCTTTGTTCGTGACGGCCATTGAACAGCCGGTTGACGTCCTGTTCGAGGTAACGCTCGCCGCGACGCATGGCCTCGGGGTTGCCGAACAGGAACAGAATACGGGTGCGGGGCTTGATCTCCCCACGGGCAATGCCATGCAGCAAGCGGTCGGCCAATTCGATCGGCGCGGTTTCGTTGCCATGGATACCGGACGACAGCAGCACATCGGCGCCGTTGTCCCGGGCCTCAGGAGGCCGCACTTCGAGTGCGCCCTCACTGAGCCAGCGCATCTGCACGCCGTCGACAGTCAGTTGAATTTTTTGCGCCGGTTCGCGACCGGCGAGGGTCAGTTCAAGCAGTTTGCCGAGGGCGAGCATAAAGCAGCTTCCTTAGTGGTTGCAGCCTGGGCCGTGGACGTGATCGTCGTCATCACCTTCAACGTCGGCCGGTTCCATTTCCAGTTGCAGGCTCATCAGGTTGGTGGCCAGGGGGCGCATCAGCAGGTTGGCGTATTCGGCGTCACCTTCTTCCACGTCCACGCCGATCAGCAATTGGCCACGGCCGTCGTGCTGGATCCAGATTTCCTTGCCCTGCCACACCACCGCGACGCGGGTGCAGGAAGTTTCCAGCTGGGTGCCGTCGGTGTCTTCAAGGATCAGCTTCAGGGTATCGGTGGTCATATAGAGGTCTCAGCCGTGTGGCGTTAATTGATCTGGAAAGGATAAACCGAGCCCAGTTTAAGGATTTGCGTCAGTTCATCCAATGCCGTACGGCACTCAAGCAGCAACTGCGGGTCAGCCAGGTCGGTTTCGCGCAGGCTGTCGCGGTAGTGCTTGCCGACCCACTGGGTCAACGTTTCGTACAGCGGTGCTGTCATGATAACCCCTGGATTGACCGCCGCCAGTTCGGTTTCCTTCAACGCCACGCGCAGGCGCAGGCATGCCGGGCCACCGCCGTTCTGCATGCTTTGCTTGAGGTTGAAGACTTTCACTTCAGCGATCGGTCCGCCAGAGCTGGTCAGGCCTTGCAGGTACTGCCAGACGCGCTCGTTGTTGCGGCACTCCTCGGGCACGATCAACAGCATCGAACCGTCGGCGCGGGTCAGCAACTGGCTGTTGAACAGGTAGGAACGCACCGCGTCTTCCACGCTGACCAGGGCCCGTGGCACGCAGATCGCCTGGAAGTTGCCGCCGACCTGGCCCAGCTTGGCCTGCAGCTCGGCGAGCATCTGCTCGGTATTGAGGAACGCATCCTCGTGATAGAACAGCACTTCGCCGTTGCCCACCGCGATCACATCGTTGTGGAACACTCCAGCGTCGATCACGGCCGGGTTCTGCTGACCGTAGACCACCCCGCCATCCTGCAGGCCGTGCAAGCGCGCAACGGCCTGGGACGCTTCGAGGGTCTGGCGCGCCGGGTACTTTTGTGGCGCCGGGTAACGGGTGTCGAACGCACTGCGGCCGAACACGAAAAACTCTACGCCCGCCTCGCCATATTCGCGGCAAAAACGCGTGTGGTTGGCCGCGCCTTCATCACCGAACTGCGCCACCGCCGGCAACGCGGCGTGGTGGGCGAAGTGCTGCTGATCGGCAAACATCGCCCCCAGCACGCGGCTGGTGGTCGGGTGTTCGATGCTGCGATGGTATTTGCAGTTGAGGTTGGCGGCGGTGAAATGCACGCGGCCATCCGCTGTGTCGGCACTCGGGCTGACGGTCGCGGCGTTGGCCACCCACATGCTCGATGCCGAGCAACTGGCCACCAGCAACGGCATGGCGTGCTTCGCCGCCTGCTGGATCACCTGGGCGTCGGTACCGGCAAAGCCAAGGCTGCGCAGTGCGGCGACGTCAGGACGTTCCTGGGGGGCGAGCACGCCTTGCACAAACCCCATTTCCATCAGGGCTTTCATTTTCGCCAGGCCCTGCAGCGCCGCCTCCCTGGGGTTGGAAGACTGCTGGCTGTTGCTCTGGGATGCGACGTTGCCGTAGGACAGACCGCCGTAGTTATGGGTCGGCCCCACGAGACCGTCAAAATTGACTTCACAGGATTTCATCGGCGAGGCTCCACGAACATCTGTTTTTATAAACAATCTTCATCACACCACAGATCGAATGTGGGAGCGGGCTTGCTCGCGAAGGCGGCGGACCAGTTACCTAATCTATCAACTGACAGACCGCATTCGCGAGCAAGCCCGCTCCCACATTTTTAGATCAGCGTAATGCCAGGGGTGAGGGTTGCTGGCAGCACCAAACTCGGGGTCTCCAACGACGCCACCGGGTACGCGCAGTAGTCCGCCGCGTAATAAGCACTGGCGCGATGATTGCCCGACGCCCCGACCCCACCAAATGGCGCAGTGCTCGCCGCGCCGGTCAGTTGTTTGTTCCAGTTGACGATACCGGCACGGCTTTGCAGCCAGAACTGCTGGTAGCGCGCCTCGGAGTCCGACAACAGACCCGCGGCCAGACCGTATTGGGTGTTGTTGGCCTCGGCAATCGCCGCTTCAAAACCGGCGTAGCGAACCACTTGCAGCAACGGGCCGAACAACTCTTCGTCTTCGCGTTCGGTCACAGCCGTCACGTCGATAATGCCCGGCGTCAACAACGCCGCCTGCGCCTGGGGCTGGGTCATTTCCAGCAGCGCCACGGCACCGTTGGCCAGCATCAGTTCCTGGGCATCCATCAAGGCCTTGGCCGCAGCCAGGGAGATCACCGAGCCCATGAACGGCGGCGGCTGCTGGTCGAATGCACCCACTGCAATCGTCGCGCTGACAGCAACCAGGCGCGCCAGCAGGGCATCACCCCAGGCGCCTTCCGGCACCAACAGGCGCCGGGCACAGGTGCAGCGCTGGCCGGCAGAGATGAACGCAGACTGAATGATGGTGTAGACCGCCGCGTCAACATCCGCCACTTCATCCACCACCAGCGGATTGTTGCCGCCCATCTCCAGCGCCAGGATCTTGTCCGGACGCCCGGCGAATTGCTGGTGCAGGTGGTTGCCGGTGCGGCTGGAGCCGGTGAAGAACAGACCGTCGATGCCCGGGTTGGAAGCCAGGGCAATCCCGGTCTCCCGCGCGCCTTGCAGCAGGTTCAACACGCCCGCAGGCAGGCCGGCTTCGACCCAGCACTGCACCGTCAGCTCGGCCACTTTAGGGGTCAGCTCGCTCGGTTTGAACAACACGGTATTACCCGCCAGCAACGCCGGGACGATATGCCCGTTAGGCAAGTGGCCAGGGAAGTTATAAGGGCCGAACACCGCGACCACGCCATGGGGCTTGTGGCGCAACACGGCGGTGGCGTCGCCCAACGGGCCGCTCTTCTCGCCGGTACGTTCACGGTAGCTCTGCACCGAGATCGCGATTTTATTGGCCATGCTGGTGACTTCGGTGGCCGATTCCCACAGCGGCTTGCCGGTTTCCTCGCCGATGCAACGGGCGATTTCTTCGGCGCGGCTTTTCAAGGTCGCGGCAAAGGTTTCCAGCACGCTGATGCGTTCGTCCAGCGAGCGCGTGGCCCAGGCCGGGAATGCCTGGCGGGCGGCCTGCACGGCGGACTCAACCTGCTCGACAGTGGCGCCATTGCCGGCCCAGATCACTTGCTGGGTTACTGGGTTCAGCGACTCAAAATGCTCCCCCTGACCCGCCAGCCAGTTCCCTGCGATATACAACGAATTCATTATTTCGACTCCCGGGCAGCAGACAACGGTACGGCACGCACTTGATCACCCGCCACCAGTTGCAGGCGCTTGGCGGTCAGCGGATCGACCACCAGGGTGCCGGCAGCCAGGCGCGCCGGTGCGGCGGTGATGCGGCACTCTTCACGTTTACGGTTATGCATCAGGAACGGCGTGGCGTCGTCCCCCGGCGTGCCGATGGCCAGCACCAGTGCCTGGCTGTCACGCACCGCGCGGATCTTGCTGGTCTCACATTCCACCGCAGGGCCCGCGTCGAAGATATCGACGTAACCCTGGTAGCTGAAGCCTTCGCTCTTGAGCATGCTCAAGGCCGGCTCGGTGTCCGGGTGGACCTTGCCGATCACGTTGCGCGCGTCCTCGGACAAGAAGCAGGTGTACAGCGGGAACTTGGGCATCAGCTCAGCGATAAACGCCTTGTTGCCTACACCGGTGAGGTAGTCGGCCTGGCTGAACTCCATCTTGAAGAAGTGCCGGCCCAGGCTTTCCCAGAACGGCGAGCGCCCGGCATCGTTGGACACGCCGCGCATCTCGGCAATGATCTTGCTGCCGAACAACTGCGGGAACTCGGCAATGAACAGCATCCGCGCCTTGGCCAACATGCGTCCGTTGAGGCCGTTGCGGTAGTCAGCATGCAGGAACAACGAGCACAGCTCGGAGTTGCCGGTCAGGTCGTTGGCCAGGAACAGCGTAGGGATCTCGCGATAGATGTTCAGCTCCTGGGAGGCGCTGACCGTCAAACCGACCCGGAAGTTGTACCACGGCTCACGCAGGCCGACGGCGCCGGCAATGGCGGAAATCCCCACCACGCGGCCTTCGTCGTTTTCCAGCACGAACAGGTAGTCGGCATCACCACGCCCGGCTTCGCCGCGAAAGGTCTTTTCAGCCCAGCCCACCCGGTGGGTCAGGCGCTCTTCGTTGGCCGGCAAAGTGGTGAGACCGGTGCCGGTGCTGCGCGCCAACTCAATCAGGGCCGGTAAATCGCTGCTGCGTACAGGACGAACGATCATGCTATCTCCTCAGACGGGCCGCTGGTTCCAGCCACCCGCGAAACTCTGCTTTTTAAACCGCTACCAGACGCACACTGGCGCCTTCGCCGACGCCCAGGGCTTCGGCTGCTTCCAGGTCCAGGGTCACTGGCTTGCCTGGCGCGTAGTCCAGTTCCAGCATTACCGCACGGTAATCCTGCAACTGCGCGTTGCTCACCAGGTACTGGCGGCCCACGCCCTTGACCATCTCGCCGATCTTCACCGGCACCACGCGGCTCTGGGCAATCGAGCGAATCCCCGAGACCCGTGCATGCAGCGTCGGGCCGCCATCGAAGATGTCGATGTAGTGGTCAGTCTCAAAGCCTTCGCGCATCAGGATGTCGAAGGTGATCTGCGCTCGCGGGTGTACCTGGCCCATGGCTTCCTGGGCTTCGTCCGGCAGCAGCGGCACGTAGATCGGGTAATGGGGCATCAGTTCGGCGAGGAAGGTCCGGCTCTTCAACCCGCACAGGCGCTCGGCGGCGGCGTAGTTGAGATCGAAGAAATTGCGGCCGATGGCGTCCCAGAACGGCGAATCGCCATTCTCGTCGCTATAGCCGACAATCTCGGTCACCACCGAGTCGGCAAAGCGCTCGGGGTGGCTGGCGACAAACAACAGGCGGCCACGGGAGTTGAGCTCGGACCAGGCCGACCCCACCAGCTCCGGCACCACATAGAAACTGGTCAGCAAGCTGTTGCCGGTCAGGTCATGGCACTGGGACAGGACGTGGATCTTGTTGTGGATCTTCAGTTCGCGGGACGCATGGACGAAGGTCTCGTTGCGAAAGCTGTAGAACGGCTCGGAATAACCCGCAGAGGCAACGATGGCCGAACAGCCCACCAGCTTGCCGGCAACCGTGTCTTCAAGGACAAAGAAATAGCTTTCTTCACCGTTGAAACTCACTTCGGCGGCGAAGGATGCTTCGCTTGCCGCAATCTTGTCGCTCAGGCGCTCGACATCATCCGGCAAGGAAGTGACACCAATCGGGCTGTCCGCAGCCAGACGCTGTACCTCGCCCAGATCAGCCATTTGCGCGGGGCGCATCACCAGCATGGTGTCACTCCTTAAAATCCATAATTAAAAACAGGGGGGCTCAAAACCTCTGTAGGAGCGAGCTTGCTCGCGAAGACCCCAAGAACACCGCGGGGCATCACGTGCCCCGCGTTATCGTTAACGATTTTCGCGAGCAAGCTCGCTCCTACAGAAGGGCAAATCAGGCTTGCGTGAGTGTTTTTACAGCACGTTCAAAACGATCCAGGCCTTCAGTGATATCCGCATCTTCCACCACCAGGCTCGGGGCAAAACGCACCACGTCCGGGCCGGCTTGCAGGATCATCAGGTTTTCACGCTCACAGGCGTTGAACACGTCCTTGGCCTTGCCTTTGAAGGCATCGCTCAATACGCAGCCAATCAACAGGCCCATGCCACGTACCTGGGTGAAGATGCCGTATTTCTCGCCAATCTGCTCCAGGCGCGCCTTGAACAGGTCGTGCTTGGCATTGACGCCGGCCAGCACCTCAGGGGTGTTGATCACGTCGATCACCGCTTCGCCCACGGCACACGCCAGCGGGTTACCGCCATAGGTGGTGCCGTGCGTACCGACCACCAGGTGCTTGGCCAGTGCCTCAGTGGTCAACATCGCCGCAATCGGGAAACCACCGCCCAGGCTCTTGGCGCTGGTGAGGATGTCCGGCACCACGCCGTAATGCTGATAAGCAAACAGGTTGCCAGTACGGCCCATGCCGGTCTGCACTTCGTCGAACACCAGCAACGCATTGTTGGCATCGCACAGATCGCGAGCACCTTGCAGGTACTCAAGCTCTGCCGGCAGTACGCCGCCCTCGCCCTGGATCGGTTCCAGCACCACGGCGCAGGTCTTGTCCGACACGGCGGCTTTCAGCGCAGCCAGGTCGTTGTAAGGAACGTGGGTAATGCCGGTGATTTTAGGACCGAAGCCATCGGAGTACTTGGACTGGCCACCCACGTTGACGGTGAACAGGGTACGGCCGTGGAAGCTGTTGAGCGCGGCGATGATCTCGTATTTCTCACTGCCGAAACGGTCGAACGCCACGCGACGGGCCAGCTTGAAGGCGGCCTCGTTGGCTTCGGCGCCGGAGTTGCAGAAGAACACACGCTCGGCAAAGGTGGCGTCGATCAGCTTATGGGCCAGGCGCAGGGCCGGCTCGTTGGTGAAGACGTTGGAGACGTGCCACAGTTTGTTGGCCTGTGCGGTCAGTGCACCCACCAGCGCCGGGTGGGCATGGCCCAGCACGTTAACTGCGATGCCGCCGGCAAAGTCGATCAGCTCGCGACCCGCCTGGTCCCACACGCGCGAACCTTCGCCACGCACAGGGATGAATGCGGCAGGTGCGTAGTTGGGCACCATGACTTGGTCGAAATCGGCACGTTGCACCGGGGCTTGCTCAACGGACATCGGAGTCTCCTGAAGAGGAACGCCTGCCTGGAACTGGCGGGCGATGCAGGGATTGTAAGGACAGTTTTCAGCGCGGCCTTGCCGCCAAGCGACAACTTCTTATAGCGCCAACCCGCGTTTTTCGCGGGTTTACGCCAATGCGACAAATAGCTTCGCAAAGGCGCAGTTTAAACAGATGACAGGGGTTTGCGGCAGTGCCGTGGGATTTTTCGCCCAATGGGCAAACCAAGGGCTTAGCCGCGCTCGGACGGCACCGACGACAATTCAAACGGGCTACTGCTGCGTCGCTGGTTGCGATCTTCCCGTGGCGTGGCGCCAAAGAAGTTGCGGTAGGCACTGGAGAAATGCGGCCCCGAGGAGAAGCCGCATGACAGACCAATCTGGATGATCGACTTGCTGGTTTGCATGAGCATCTGGCGGGCCTTGTTCAGGCGCAGTTCCAGGTAGTACTGGCTGGGAACGCGGTTGAGGTATTGCTTGAAGATTCGCTCCAGTTGGCGTCGCGACACGCACACATGCTGGGCAATTTCGTCGGTGGTCAGCGGCTCTTCGATATTGGCTTCCATCAGCAACACCGCCTGGGTCAGCTTCGGATGGCTGGAGCCCAGGCGGTTTTGCAGCGGAATACGCTGGCGCTCGCCGCCTTCTCGGATGCGCTCCACCACCAGCTCTTCGGAGACCGCGCCGGCCAGTTCGGCGCCGTGATCACGGGCCAGGACCGCCAGCAACAGGTCGAGTACCGACATGCCGCCGCAGGCGCTCAGGCGGTCACGGTCCCAATCAAACAGATGACTGGTGGCGATGACCTTGGGAAAGCGCTCGGCAAAGTCGTCCTGCCAGCGCCAGTGCACGGCGGCGCGATAACCATCGAGCAGACCCAGCTGCGCCAACGGGTAGACCCCGGCCGACAAACCACCAATGACACACCCGGCACGCACCAGTTGCTTGAGGGCGGAACCGAGTTGCGAGGCGATGACGGTAGGCGGCTCATCGGCCAGCAGGAACAGTTTCTGAAAACCTTCCAGCTTGCCGGCCCAGGGTTCGCCAGGCAATTTCCACTCACCCTCGATCGGTGGCTCGGCTTGCAGGAACGACACCTCGTAGACCACATCCGGATGCACCCGCTGGGCAACGCGCAAGGCCTCCTCAGCCAGCGCAAGCGTCAGGGCTTTAGTGCTGGGCCAAATCAGGAAACCGATGCGATGGGCTGTCATGGAAGGCTATCCGAAACGAAAAACGGCAATGAAGACAAGGGCCAATGCTAGCCCGTAAACAAACATAATCCACTGCAGGAGCGAGCTTGCTCGCGAAAAACCCAAGACCGCCACGGGGTATCAGGCGCCCCGCATTATCGTTAACGCTCTTCGCGAGCAAGCTCGCTCCTACAGGGGGGTGAAGCATGCACTATTTCAGTGCGCAAAAGCAGCGCTGGTTATTTCAAGCTACCGGACAGGAACTGCTGCAACCGCTCGGACTGCGGGTTGACCAGCACTTCGCGCGGGTTGCCTCGCTCTTCGACAATGCCTTTGTGCAGGAACACCAACTGGTTGGACACTTCACGGGCAAAGCCCATTTCGTGGGTAACTACCACCATGGTCCGACCTTCCAGGGCCAGGTCCTGCATGACTTTCAAAACTTCGCCGACCAGCTCCGGGTCAAGGGCCGAGGTTGGCTCGTCAAACAGCATCACCTCAGGCTCCATCGCCAACGCACGGGCAATCGCCACACGCTGCTGCTCGCCACCGGACATATGGCCGGGGAACGCATCCTTGCGATGGGCCACGCCAACTTTGGCCAGGTAGTGCTCGGCCTTCTCACGGGCGTCTTTTTTCGACATACCCAACACATGCACGGGTGCTTCCATGACGTTTTCCAGCGCAGTCATGTGCGACCACAGGTTGAAATGCTGGAACACCATCGACAGGCGCGAACGCATACGCTGCAGCTGTTTCGGATCGGCAGCCTTCATGGCACCGTCCTTGTTGGCCACCAGCTTCAGCTCTTCGTTATTGAGCAGGATCTTGCCGGCATGCGGCTGCTCCAGCAGGTTGATGCAGCGCAAAAAGGTACTTTTGCCCGAACCACTGGAGCCGATGATGCTGATCACATCACCGGCCGCGGCGGCCAGGGACACCCCTTTGAGCACTTCATGACTGCCATAGCGTTTATGCAGGTCTTGGACTTCAAGTTTGTACATGCGGTCGGTTCTCACAAAAACAGTTGGTCAGTCGTTGAGCAAGCGCCCGTGACGCAGCGCTTCGCGCCCCGCCACCTTGGCCAGCCAGAAACCCGCTTGGGCATAACGTAGCCGTTCAACGGCAAACAACACCCCCGACGTGCCGGCGCAGACGATGCTGACGCGGTCGGCCAGGGGATCAATCACTTCAAAAATCGGCTCGCCGGTTTCTACCCAGTCACCCGCTTTACGCAGGTAACTGATCACCCCGGCGTGGGGTGCAAACAGCAGCTCAGTGCCTTCGAAGGGCACGCCTTCGCAGGGCTCGTGTTGCGGTGCCGGCCACTCACCACGGATCAGGCCTTGCTCGGCAAGGAACGCAAGAATGCCTTCGGCGTGGAAGATCGCCTCATCGCGGCCCGTATCGGCCTGGCCACCCAGCTCCAGGGTCGTCGCCAGGCACGCCAGGGGAACCTGCGCCCCAGGGAACGCCCGAGACAGGCGCAGCCATGGCAGCGAGCAAGCCTCATCAAACGAGCTGCCGCCCGAGTCTTCCGCCAAGAGGCCGACTTTCACATGCAAATGCGCCGACAACGAACGCCACTGCGGCCAGTGCTGGGGCAGCGCGTACATGTGCAGCGCGGCTTCGGCGTCGCAGTGCAAGTCGAGGACGATATCGGCAGTACAGGCATGGCCGAGCAATACCCGCTGCATGCCTTGCAGTTGGCTGCTCGGCTCGGGCAGTGCATTGAGCGTATCGGTCATTGCCTGGCGGATCATGCGCACATTGGCGTGGGGATCATCGCCCAGGCGGCCTTCGAGCAGTCGTGCAACCGGCTCGCTCAACTCAACGAAATCGCGGTTGAAGTTCTTGCCCGTGCCCACCTCGAAACGCCCCTGGTGCGCGCCTTGCAGCAACTGGCCCAGGCCCATCGGGTTGGCCACCGGCACCAGCTCGATCACCCCGTTGAGGGCACCCTGCTGCTCCAGTTCGGCCAGGCGTTTTTTCAGCTCCCAGGCCGCGCGCATCCCCGGCAACTCATCGGCATGCAGGCTGGCCTGGATATACGCCTTGCGCTCGCCGTGACCGAAACGGAATACCGTCAGCTGGCGCTCGCAACCCAGGTGCCCCCAGGGCAGTACGTGATCGATGCGTTCCATATCAATGCTTCCGTGGCGCCAGGTAGCTCAACCAGCGACGCTCGGCCAGCTTGAACAGGCGCACCAGGATGAACGTCAGGCACAGGTAGAACACGCCGGCGGTGATATAGGCTTCGAACGGCAAGTAGTACTGCGCGTTCACTGTACGCGCGGCGCCGGTGATGTCGATCAGGGTGACGATGGAGGCCAGGCTGGTGGTCTGCAACATCATGATCACTTCGTTGCTGTACTGCGGCAGCGCCCGGCGCAGGGCCGATGGCAGCAGGATCCGGCGATACAGCTTGTAGCGCGACATGCCCATGGCCTTGGCTGCTTCAATCTCGCCATGGGGCGTGGCCTTGAGGCTGCCGGCGATGATTTCGGCGGTGTAGGCGCTGGTGTTGATGGCAAAGGCCAAGCACGCACAGAAGGTCGCGCTGGACAGCCATGGCCAGAGGAAACTCTCGCGCACCGCTTCGAACTGGGCCAGGCCGTAGTAGATCAAGAACAACTGCACCAGCATCGGCGTGCCGCGGATCACGTAGGTATAGAGCCAGGCCGCGCCATTGATCAAAGGCTGCTTGGAAACCCGCATCAGCCCCAGGGGCACGGCGGCGAGCAGGCCGAAGAACAGCGAGATCAACAGCAATTTGAGGGTGGTCAGCAGGCCGCCAAGGTACAGCGGCATGGCCTCCCAGATGACGTTGTAGTCGAAGATCATAGATCAGCCGCCTTTACGCCTACCGAGTAGCGCTTCTCAAGATAACGCAGGGCCAGCAACGAGACGCTGGTGATCACCAGGTACATCGCCGCCACCGCGAGGAAGAAGGTAAAAGGTTCGCGGGTGGCATCTGCCGCCTGCTTGGCCTTGAACATCATGTCTTGCAGGCCCACCACCGAAATCAGCGCAGTGGCCTTGGTCAATACCAGCCAGTTGTTGGTAAAACCGGGGATTGCCAGCCGAATCATCTGCGGCACCATCACCTGGAAAAACACCTGGAACGGGCTCATGCCATAGGCCATGCCCGCTTCGGCCTGGCCCTTGGGGATGGCCATGAACGCACCACGGAAGGTTTCCGACAGGTACGCGCCAAAGATGAAACCCAGGGTGCCGATACCGGCGGCCAAGGGGTTCAAGTCAATATAGTCATCGTAGCCCAGTAGCGGCGCGACGCGGTTGAGCAGGTCCTGGCCGCCGTAGAAAATCAGCAGGATCAGCACCAGGTCGGGGATCCCGCGGATCACCGTGGAGTACAGGTCACCCAGCCAAGCCAGCCAGCGTACCGGCGACAGGCGCAATGCGACCCCGATCAGACCCAGAACAATGGCCAAGGCCATGGACGACAAGGCGAGCTGAAGCGTCAACCATGCGCCATCGAGGATAACGGCCCCGTAGCCTTTCAACATGATTCAGGTCCTCGAAAAGGCGGATGAAAAAATGGCGCAAACTTCAGAGACCCTGGTGCTTGCGCCATTCTGGACAGACAACTGCGAAGGTTTACTTGGCGTCAGCGCCGTAAATATCGAAGTTGAAATACTTTTTCTCGATTTCTTTGTACTTGCCATTGGCGCGGATCGCGGCGATGGCCGCGTTGATGCGGTCCAGGTTGACCTTGTCGCCTTTACGTACCGCGATACCGATGCCGTCGCCGAAGTATTTGGCGTCGGTGAACGCAGGACCTACGAACGCGTAGCCCTTGCCTGAGTCGGTCTTCAGGAAACCGTCTTCGAGCAGGGTCGCATCAGCCACGGTGCCATCAAGGCGACCGGCAGCCACGTCCAGGTAGATTTCGTTCTGCGTGCTGTAAGGAACGATGGTCGCACCTTTAGGCGCCAGGACTTCCTTGGCGAAACGATCGTGGATCGAACCGCGCTGTACGCCGATCTTCTTGTCCTTGAGCTCAACCAGGCTGTCGCTGACGGTCACGCTGTCCTTCATCACCAGGCGTGCCGGGGTCAGGTAGTAGCGGTTGGTGAAGTCCACGGACTTCTTGCGGTCATCAGTGATGGACATGGACGACAGGATCGCGTCGATCTTGCGCACCTTGAGGGCCGGGATCAGGCCGTCGAATTCTTGCTCGACCCAGGTGCACTTGACCTTCATCTCTTCGCACAGGGCGTTGCCGATGTCGTAGTCAAAACCGACGATGTTGCCGTCCGGCGCCTTCGAGGCAAACGGAGGGTAGGCTGCTTCGATACCAATTTTCAGCGGCTTCTCTTCAGCGAAGGCCTGCATGGACAGCACGGACAGCGCCAGGGCGCCCAACAGCACGAGTTTCTTCATCTTGGGACTCCATCGGTATAGGACAAAAACAGCAGTATGAGCCATGGCCCACGATGCGACTGAGTGAAACCGAATAGCGGTGCTGCGTCCTACACCAGTTCAACACGGCGACGACGAGCGAGTGATCGGCATTCTAACGACAGGCCGGAAGCCGATATTTCCTCAATGCGACAACAATTTACAGAAGCACCGAGAAAGCGACTCCAACACATTGACAGCCTCTGCTTTTTATGCAGAGACAAAAGATATTAAACCTATTAACGCTGCAAATTGCGGGCCTATTATTCGCAAACCCTTCTATTCCGGCAAGTGTAGCGTTTGATCTTATTTTGCCGGGTGTCTAAAACGGGTGTTTTCAGGGCGCTGATGTAGCACTTTGCCTCATGTTTGGGCGCAAGGTTACACATTTGCACCGCTGGGTAACATTCAGAAATGCCCTACGAGATAAACCGATATTTATTGGCTTGGCGCTGAGAGCGGTCTGTCAGCTACCCCACCCCATTTGAAACTGACCCACCGCTATCGCAGGTAAGCCAGCTCCCACATCGATCCTATTTCATATTCAAATTCCCACAAAAAAGCCCCACCCGGCCTACACCGAATGGGGCTTGGTCCCACAAACCCGCTTACGCGACGTTCATGGTCTTGTGGGTATCAATCAAATGCTGCACCACGCTTGGATCGGCCAAGGTGGAGATATCACCCAACCCGTCATACTCGGCGGTGGCAATCTTGCGCAGTATGCGGCGCATGATTTTCCCCGAACGGGTCTTCGGCAAACCGGGCGCCCACTGGATCACATCCGGCGAAGCAATCGGGCCGATCTCCTTGCGCACCCAGTTCTTCAGTTCCAGGCGCAGCGCTTCGGTCGGCTCCTCACCGTTTTTCAGGGTGACATACACATAGATGCCCTGGCCCTTGATGTCGTGCGGCACACCGACCACGGCCGCTTCGGTGACTTTCGGGTGGGCAACCATGGCGCTTTCGATCTCGGCGGTGCCCATGCGGTGCCCGGAAACGTTGAGCACGTCATCCACGCGGCCGGTGATCCACCAGTAGCCATCTTCGTCGCGACGCGCACCGTCGCCAGTGAAATACATACCGCGGAAGGTCTTGAAGTAGGTGTCGACGAACCGGTCATGGTCTCCATACAACGTACGCGCCTGGCCCGGCCACGAATCGAGGATCACCAGGTTGCCTTCGGCGGCGCCCTCGATGATGTTGCCCAGGTTATCCACCAACGCCGGTACCACGCCGAAGAACGGACGTGCCGCCGAACCCGGCTTGAGGGCGTGGGCCCCCGGCAATGGGCTCATCAGGGTTGCGCCGGTTTCGGTCTGCCACCAGGTATCGACAATCGGGCAACGGGATTGGCCGACGTTCTTGTAGTACCAGTCCCACGCTTCCGGGTTAATCGGCTCACCCACCGAACCCAACAGGCGCAAGCTGCTGCCATCGGTGCCTTCGCAGGCGGCGGTGCCGGAAGCCATCATCGCGCGGATCGCGGTCGGTGCGGTGTAGAGGATGTTGACCTTGTGCTTATCGACGATTTTCCCCACCCGCGTGATATCCGGGTAGTTCGGCACACCTTCGAACAGCAGCGTGGTCGCGCCATTGGCCAGCGGGCCGTAGACGATATAGGTGTGGCCAGTGACCCAGCCGACGTCGGCGGTGCACCAGTAGACTTCGCCCGGGCGGTAGTCGAACACGCGCTCGTGGGTCAGGGCCGCGTACAACAGGTAGCCGCCGGTGGTGTGCTGCACACCCTTGGGCTTGCCGGTGGAACCGGAGGTATAAAGGATGAACAACGCTTCTTCGGCGCCCATCTCTTTTGGCGCGCAGACGGTGCCCGCCACTTTCATCAGGTCTTCGTACCAGATGTCGCGATGCTGGTTCCACTTGATCTGGCCATTGGTGCGCTTGCACACGATGACTTTCTGAATGCTGCTGGTTTCCGGGTTGGTCAGCGCGTCGTCGACGTTGGCCTTGAGCGGCACCTTCTTGCCAGCACGAATACCTTCGTCGGCGGTGATCACCACTTTGGATTTGCAGTCGATGATGCGACCGGCCAGGGCCTCTGGCGAGAAACCGCCAAACACCACCGAGTGAATCGCACCGATGCGGGTACAGGCCAGCATGGCGACCACGGCTTCGGGAATCATCGGCATATAGATGGTCACCACGTCGCCGCGATGCACATCCTGGCCACGCAGGGCGTTGGCGAACTTGCAGACTTGTTCATGCAGCTCGCGGTAGGTGATGGTGCGGCTCTCGGAAGGGTCGTCGCCCTCCCAGATGATCGCTGCCTGGTCGCCGCGCTCGGCGAGGTGACGGTCCAGACAGTTGTAGGAAACGTTGAGGGTGCCGTCAGCAAACCACTTGATATCGACATGGTGGTCGTCGAACGAGGTCTGCTTGACCGTGGTGAAAGGCTTGATCCAGTCAAGGCGCTTGGCTTGTTCGCGCCAGAAGCCGTCGGGGTTGACCACCGACTGCTGGTACATGGCCTTGTAGGTCGCCTCGTCAGTCAGCGTGTTGGCTGCTACTTCGGGGCGAACGGGGTACAGGGAAGCCGCACTCATCTTTCTTACCTCGGTGACTATAGTTGTTGTTGTATGGCCCTGTTGTAGCCGGGGCAGGCCTATAGAACCATTCGACGATGGTAGTAACAAGCCCCTACAAATTGCCCTGATATGCCCTTTAAACGCTCTGGCCCGTGGCCTGTAGCGCGTTTTGCTGTGCAGGAAAAAACCTCTGTCGTGGATTGTTACGAAAACCACCAAAAGTGTTTATCAAAAGTACGGGTATATGAATATAACCCAGGCGCCTAAAATCAACCTCGCCAACCAGGCACCGCGATTAACCAAGTTACAGCCCCCACGAAGGCACGTTAATCCGAACTCTCTACTCAAGTTACACACGTGGCCTCACAAGGGCCCCGTGCCCCCCCCTTCGACTGTAAAAAGGTAAATTGGAAATGAAAGCTTTATTAGTTATGGCCCTTGCCAGCCTGTGCGCTACCGCAGCCCTGGCCGACGAGATCCCGACTGACGTAGCCAGCCAGAGCACCGCTATTGTTGAGGAATACACCTACACCACTGACCTGGATATTGCCAAGGTCGTGTCCATGAGTTCCATCCCGAATGTCTGCGAAGTTGTTCCAGCTCGCATGGAATATGAAGACCACCAAGGCCAGCGGCATATTCTTAATTACAAAGTCATGGGCAATGGTTGCTCTAACGGTTAATGACTTAGTTAGTTAAAAACTATCCAGGCACTGTTCGCCGCAAGGAATCGTTCTTGCGGCAAAGTCAGGTATTCGCTCCTCCCCTCTCGCTTGAACCGAATGCTACGATTGTGGCGTTGCCACCTCCGCCGCAAGGCAGGATAGGTTCATGAGAGCCAGTTTCGAGAAAATCCCCACCGAGGCCAATACCTCCTGGACCCTGTTGAACAGGCGCCTGGCACAGGCGATCCCGTTTGAATGGCATCACCACCCCGAGTACGAACTGACCCTCACCCTCAACAGCCGTGGGCACCGCTATATCAGCAATGACGTGGCGCTGTACGATGATGGCGACCTGGTACTGGTGGGTCCGAACGTTCCCCATAGCTGGTCTTCGGCCGAGACGATCGACCCGGCCAAACCGCACATCGCCCTGGTCATCTGGTTTTCCGAAGCCTGGGCCGATTCATTGGTGAAACTGTTCCCGGAAATGGCCGCGACCCGTGCCTTGCTCACGGCCGCGCAGCATGCACTGAGTTTCAGTGACGCTACCTCGCGCGCACTGCGCCCGGTGATCGAGGCCATGGTGGAGCAAGATGCTTCCCAGCGCCTGATCTCGCTGTTGACCGTGCTCAACACCCTGTCGCGGGATGTCGCAGCGCAGCGTATCGCCGTGCAAAACACGCCTCATATTATTGAAGATGCGCGCATCCGCCGGGTCCTGGACTACCTGCACGGCCACTATGCCCAGCCCCTGAGCATTCCTGAGCTGGCACAAATGGCCTGCGTCAGCGTTTCGGCCTTCCATCGCATGTTCCGTCGACACACACGATGCACAGCTTTGGACTACATCGTCCGGCTACGCATCGGACACGCCTGTGCCCTACTGATGCAAGGCAACCTGGCCGTCAGCACCATCGCCGAACAGGTGGGTTACGCGTCCCAGGCCCTGTTCAACCGGCAGTTCAAGGCCCACAAAGGCATGACACCTTCAGACTTCCGTGGCCGGCACGGGCATCACTTCCAGTAACAGCGGACCAGCCTGATTCTTCTGCCTCACCTTAAATAAACGCCACAATCGTATTACTCAACGCTGCAAATGAGGCTGCCGCCCAGGCAGGCCAAAGTGATTCCATACCTGCATGAATAATAAAAATGCAGGCCAGCCCATGAGCAACTACCAGACCTTCGCAAGCGCCGAACTGCCAGCCGACCACAAGCGCAACATCGTCGCCATGAAAAAGGCGCTGCGCGCGCAGATCGGCGACGTGCCGGCGCTATTTGCCGAAGTCAGCACCTTTATCGCCACGGAAATTGCTTCGATCAAGGCCCAGCAAGCCCTGACCGGCTCCGCCTGGCCCGAACTCGACTTCGCCACCATCGCCAACGGCCAGGTCAGCGAAGCACAACGCGCGCTGATCAAGCGCCGAGGCTGCCTGGTTATCCGCAATCATTTCCCCAGGCAGCAAGTGCTGGGGTGGGACAAAAGCCTGCTGGACTACCTGGATAACAACCTGTTCGACGCGGTTTACCGCGGGCCTGCCGATAATTTTTTCGGCAACCTTGAGGCCTCGCGCCCGGAAATTTTCCCGATCTACTGGTCCGACGCCCAGATGCAACTGCGCCAGCACGAACGCATGGGCAGCGCCCAGTCATTCCTGAACCGCCTGTGGACGGTCGACTCCCACGGCCAGCAGTGGTTCGACCCAGATACCAACGCCCTGTATCCGGATCGCGTACGACGTCGCCCGCCCGGCACCACGTCCAAGGGCCTGGGCCCGCACACCGATTCCGGAGCGCTGGAACGCTGGCTGCACCCGGCCTACCTGAAAGTGTTCGAAAAGATTTACCACAACGACTTCAAGTCCTACGACCCGTGGGACGCCGCTTATCGCACCGAAGTCGATGAATATGCCTACCCGGGCACCAAATGTTCGGCCTTCCGTACCTTCCAGGGCTGGACCGCGTTGTGTGACATGAGCGCCGATCAGGGCGTGCTGCATACCCTGCCGATCCCCAAGGCCATGGCCTACTTGCTGCTGCGCCCACTGCTCGAAGACGTCCCCGAAGATGAACTGTGCGGCGTTGCGCCGGGCAAGGTGCTGCCCATCCTGGAGCAATGGCACCCGCTGCTGGTCCAGGGCATGACGCCAATCCCGGACGTGCAGGCCGGCGATTCGGTGTGGTGGCACTGCGATGTAGTCCACAGCGTCGCCCCCGTTGAAAACCAACAGGGTTGGGGCAACGTGATGTACGTACCCGCCGCACCCATGTGTCCGAAAAACCTGCGTTATGCCAAGGATGTACTGCGGACATTCGAGCAAGGCATCTCGCCAGATGACTTCCCCCGTGAGGACTACGAAAAACACTGGAACGATCGCTTCATGAAATCGCAACTGAACGCCTTTGGCCGCAAAGGACTGGGGCTGGAATAACCTCCTCCTTCTCACCACAAAAACAAAAAGGGTCACCCCATGAAAACCCTCAATCACCTTGCCGTTGCCATCTCCCTCGCCAGCCTCTGCACATTCGCCGCCCATGGCGCCGAGAGCAAAGGCAGCGTTGAAGTCGTGCATTACTGGACCTCGGGCGGGGAAGCCAAATCGGCGGACGTGCTCAAGCAACTGATCGAAAAAGATGGTTTCACCTGGCAAAACAGTGCCGTGGCCGGTGGCGGTGGTGCAGCCGCCATGACCGTACTCAAGACCCGCGCCGTGTCCGGCAACCCGCCCTCTGCCGCGCAGATCAAGGGCCCGGATATCCAGGAATGGGGCAACTTGGGCTTGCTGGCCAGCATCGACGAGGTGGCCAAGGCGAACAACTGGAATAGCCTGCTGCCCGAAAGCATCGCCAGTCTCATGAAATATGACGGGCACTATGTTGCCGTGCCGCTGAATATCCACCGCATCAATTGGCTATGGACCAACCCCGAGGTACTCAGAAAAGCCGGGGTCGCCAAAGCCCCCACCACTCTGGAAGAGCTGTATGCCGCGGGCGATAAGCTCAAGGCAGCGGGCTTCATTGCGATTGCCCATGGTGGCCAACCCTGGCAGGACACCACGGTATTTGAAGGGTTGGTGCTGAGTATCCTCGGCGCAGACGGCTTCAAGAAAGCCTTCATTGACCATGACGAAGCCACATTGACCGGCGCAAAAATGACAGACGTGTTTAGCGCCCTGCGCAGATTGAAGTCCTATATGGACCCCGACGGCGCCGGGCAGGACTGGAATCTCGAAACGGCCAAAGTCATCAACGGTCGGGCCGGCATGCAGATCATGGGCGACTGGGCCAAGAGTGAATGGACGGCGGCCGGCAAAAAGGCTGGCATCGACTACGAATGCGTGCCCTTCCCCGGTTCACAAGGGGTCTACAGCTACACCATCGACTCGCTGGCCATGTTCAAGCTGTCGAGCAAAAATGACACGCCCGGCAATAATGCTGCGCGCGATGACTTGGCCAAGATCGCGCTGGAGCCGCAATTCCAGTACATCTTCAATCAGAACAAAGGCTCTATCCCAGTGGTCAAGGGCCTGGACATGAGCCAGTTCGATAGCTGCGCCCAGGCTTCGGCCAAGGATTTTGCCGACGCTGAAAAAGCCGGCACCCTGGCGCCCAGCATGGCATTCAATATGTCTACCTCGCAGGCTGTGCAAGGCGCGGTCTTCGATGTGATCAGCCATTTTATGAGCGACAAAAACGCCGATCCGGCCAAAGCGGGCAGCCAGCTGTTTGCCAGTATCAAAGCGGCTGCCCAGTAGCGTTGGCCGCCCGCTCCTTGCGCCGTTTGGCGCAAGGACTTTGTGTCCAATCCACACTCCGATTGTTTAAGGCCGGGCCTTCAGAAACGCCGGCTATCGCCTGTCAAAAAAATCCTAGCCTGATAAACCCCCGTAAACTCGCGCTCTGGCCTCAAATGCCGTCATTTTGACCTTCGACTGAGGCCATCCGCCGCAACACAAAGCCAAATTTTTCCCTATAATGCGCGGGTAAATCGGGCCTGCAATATCCCTTTACATGGGATCACGAGCCAGACCTGAGGCCCCGCAGGAGTACGACACCGTCGCTCCGCCCCTCAGGCCTCAAGCAGAACACCCGTAGCCCATTGCGTTTAATGCCTGCGCGAGCTGTTGCAACAAACGATTCCTTAAAGATCCACCGCGGCCCCTGGGCCGTGTGAACACCCAACCATCCGGTTTCACACGGGCACCATTGGCCCTCACGCAGGAGACGACACGTCATGCTGAGCTGGGACGAATTCGACAAAGAAGAAGAAGGCGAAGTAGCCGCTAAAGGCGCCAACGCCGGCCACGCCACCGAAGCCAACATGGACCGCCTCGACGGTGCCGGCGCTGCCGCCGCCATCGAAGCCCGCGCCGTCACCGCCAATGACTCCGCCGCCATCGTGCGGGCCAAGGCTGCCCTGGACAAACTCGACGTCGCCGAAGGCCTCGCCGAGCTCGAAGGCGCCAGCGCCCGTGTCGCCGTTGACGAAAAGCGCATGATCAACTGCCGCGCCGACCTCAACCAACTCGTGCCGTTCAAGTACGACTGGGCCTGGCAGAAATACCTCGACGGCTGCGCCAACCACTGGATGCCGCAAGAGGTCAACATGACCGCCGACATCGCCCTGTGGAAAAACCCCGAGGGCCTGACCGACGACGAACGTCGCATCGTCATGCGCAACCTGGGCTTCTTCTCCACCGCCGACTCCCTGGTCGCCAACAACCTGGTCCTGGCCGTATACCGCCTGATCACCAACCCGGAGTGCCGCCAGTACATCCTGCGCCAGGCCTTCGAAGAGGCGATCCACACCCACGCCTACCAGTACTGCATCGAATCGCTGGCCATGGATGAAGGCGAGATCTTCAACATGTACCACGAGATCCCATCGGTCGCTAAAAAAGCCGCCTGGGGCCTGAAGTACACCCGTTCGATCTCCGATCCGAAGTTCGAAACCGGCACCGTCGACACCGACAAGGAACTGCTGCGCAACCTCGTCGCCTACTACTGCGTACTGGAAGGCATCTTCTTCTACTGCGGCTTCACCCAGATCCTGTCCATGGGCCGTCGCAACAAAATGACCGGAGTGGCCGAGCAGTTCCAGTACATCCTGCGCGATGAGTCGATGCACCTGAACTTCGGTATCGACGTGATCAACCAGATCAAAATCGAAAACCCACATTTGTGGGATGCCGAGATGAAGGAAGAAGCGACCCAAATGATCCTGCAAGGGACCCAGTTGGAGATCGAATACGCACGCGACACCATGCCGCGCGGCGTGCTGGGCATGAACGCGGCGATGATGGAGGACTACCTCAAATTCATCGCCAACCGTCGCCTGTCGCAGAT
>NZ_CVTS01000042.1:0-49426 GCF_900004755.1 Pseudomonas sp. 25 R 14
GCGCCGAACTCGGTGATGTTGGCCAGGATTGGCGCTTTCACGCGCGAAGCGAACAACTTGTACATCTCAAGCTCGGTAATGGCTTCGGGGAAGACCATGTCGGCACCGGCCTCGATGCACGCGGCGGCACGCTCCAGCGCGGACTCCAGGCCTTCCACGGCCAGGGCGTCGGTGCGCGCCATGATCACGAAGCTGTCATCGGTACGGGCATCCACGGCGGCCTTGATGCGGTCGACCATTTCCTGCTGGGACACGATTTCTTTGTTCGGGCGATGACCGCAGCGCTTGGCGCCCACCTGGTCCTCGATATGGATCGCGGCAGCACCGAACTTGATCATCGACTTGACGGTGCGCGCCACGTTGAAGGCCGAGGAACCGAAACCGGTGTCCACATCCACCAGCAGCGGCAGGTCGCACACGTCGGTAATACGGCGCACATCGGTCAACACATCGTCCAGGCCGGTGATGCCCAGGTCCGGCACACCGAGGGAGCCCGCAGCAACACCGCCACCGGACAGGTAAATGGCCTTGAAACCGGCGCGTTTGGCCAGCAGGGCATGGTTGGCGTTGATCGCGCCAACCACTTGCAACGGCTGTTCGCTGGCGACCGCGTCACGAAAACGCTGGCCTGGGGTGCTCTTGTTTGTGGAACTCATGACTCACCTCTTTTATTGGGGAGTGCCGTCCGGGAAGTGACGGGCGATGTTGCGTTTGGAAGCGCCGATGTGCCGGCGCATCAACAACTCGGCCAGTTCGCCGTCGCGATCGGCAATCGCGTCGAGAATGCGCTGGTGCTCGGCAAACGTCTGGTGCGGGCGATTGGGGGTGGCGGAGAACTGGATGCGGTACAGGCGCACCAATTGGTACAGCTCGCCGCAGAGCATTTGGGTCAAGGTGCGGTTACGGGCGCCTTGAATGATCCGGCAATGAAAAGCGAAGTCGCCTCCCTGCTGGTAGTAGCCGACACCGGCCTGGAACGCTTCGTCGCGCTCGTGGGTGTGCAATACCTCGCGCAGTTCCTGGATTTCGGCATCGGTCATGCGCTCGGCGGCCAGGCGGCAGGCCATGCCTTCCAGGGGCTCGCGGATTTCGTAGAGCGCGATCAGCTCGGTATAGCTCAGGGACACCACCTGCGCCTCGACATGGGGCGCCCGCATCAGCAGGTGGATCGCCTCGCGCAGCGGGCCTCGGCGGATGCCGTAGGTACGCGCCAGTTCCGGCTCGCACATCTTGCTGCCTGGGGCGCTTTCCCCCTTGACGATGGCCGCTGGAATGTATCTGAAGACGTTTTCGAACAAGGTTTGCGAATCGTCCTGCATCACGGTGGGAGGATCGAACTGATTCGGCATATTGTCGACACCTTTAAGTGTAAGTCGACAAAAACTAGCCAATACCACTCTTTTAGTCAAAGAAAAAATCTATATTGTCGACAATGCGCTGATGGTTTCTGTTTTCGAATAGCGCGTGGGAGTCCATCAAAACGTCAGCCATTGGCCAGGGAGATGGAGAGGGCTGCTGGATGAACTGCGCTAATTGGAAAGGGGGGCGGGTGTTCTCAGTCTCTGAAGGTTGTTGGGCTGTGGGTAAAAAAGGCTCTTTACGGATTCCCAGAGAAGGCGACCTTGATTCTTAGACAGCAGTAGGCCCGCACGCCACAAACCATGTGCTTGAAGACTTTGATACAGTCGTTAAGCTTCAACTGTTCATTGAAGGCAACCATCGCAGTGGGTCGCTCATCGTCAGCTATTTGCTGATGCGCGCGGGGCAGCCGTCGTTCGTGTTGACGCTCGACAACGCTGAGGGCTACTTCAACCCATCATTGGTCATACGTAATTCCGCCAAGCCTGGTGTAAGGGCGTTGTACGAATTGCCCAAGATCGAGAAAAGATATGCCGCCTTTTTGGAGTCACAGGCTCCAGACCCAATAGAGTTTTTTCTGAGCGGCAAACCATTGTCCGCCTATCAGGGGAGAGCATGATGGGAAGGCGTCCAGCGTTTGATATCGACGGCACGTTGGCCTGCCTCAGCCCAGGCCGGCTACCTGCATTTGTGCATCGTTGGCTGGGCGAACCGTTGCCCGAGAGTTACGCCGCCAGGGATGCAGTATCTGGGTCTACACGTCGTCGGGTCGGACACCGTCCTACATCAGGCATTGGTTATTACTCTACGGTATCCACGTTGATGGTGTCGGCAACAGTGTTCGGCATAACCAACCATGCCTTGACGGTGCATGGACTTTCGAAGATCCCCTCGAAATTTCCGCCTGCATTCGATATCGACTTGCACGTCGATGATTTCGAGGGTGTGCAGGTTGAAGGTAATGATTATGGTTTTCATGTTGTAGTGGTTCATCCGCAGGATGAGCACTGGGTGCAGAGAGTTCTTGAGGCAGTCGCAGCAGTCCAGGTGCAACTCGCGAGGCAACAATCGGTTAGGCAATAAGGAGCCAGTGCAACAACACTTAGACGCCTTTTCCTCCTGGCGCCTCTCTTTTGATGTTAAAGCGAAATCCCGGGGCTCTCGGTCAAAGGCGAATATCTTCAGGCCCCTGGATTAGTGCTTCAATACGCGTCCCGGTGGCGCGCTCTTCGTTGCTGAATCCGTCGTAATCGGCCAGGTTGCCGAAACGAATGCCGGTCAACCGTTCGATCTGAATCACACTGCGCTGGTAGGTTCTGAGCTGGCCAAACAACAGGTCAAGCTGCCCTAGTTCACGGCTTTGGTCTATCATGTAGGCACTGGCGGAGGGCTTGCCGTCGTCGCTGAGGTAGGCGACCACTTTCCAGAACGCCTTGGGGATTTTAACGCCACGGTAAATACGGTCATCTTCGGCGAACACCGGGCCGGTGAACACCGTTGCTCGGGCTTTCCAGCGTTGAGTGTTGCCGAGGATATAGTCTTCGAGTTCTAGCCAGGTTTTTTGGTTGAAGCCGCTCATCTGCGGCGAGCAATTGGTGAAATGGAACGTGTCGACGTTGGCGATTTCGGCCTCGTCACCCCAATTAGGATCCTGGCGTCGTACCAGGTGGCCACGATCCAGCCCATTGCTGGCATAGAGGTCTTCGCCCACCTGCGCGCTGGTGGGCAGGCGGCCATCGTAGGCCCACACGTCGTTGCCGCGGACAATATCCACAGGCCGGCCGCCGTCGATATTGACCCCTACATAAAGCGCCAATCGTCGCGAGCGCGACATCGTTATGGAGAAATGCGTGTAGTCCAGGCGCTCGCCGCCGCTCTTCAACGGCTGCACGTCAGCTGCCAGTGCTTCATCCACTGTGGGCCATGGCACCACGAAGCTGTTGAGAAAATCCTCAGCGTAGCCGTGCCGGTTTTTCAGGTCCTTGGCGGGAGTGACCCGCAGCGTCGCCGCTCGTGCCTCTATAAGGGCAGGGCTGGCCGCGAGTAACGGCCGCAGGTCGGCGAGCCGGGGGCGGTATGAAAGGTCGACTTTGGCTTTACGTGCTGGCATCGGACATTCCTCGCGGGCGTTGAATAAACATGACTGCAACATAGGTTGATGACAATTGATGTCGCGCTAATCCACGGCGGCGATCCTAAAACGGTCGCCCGGACGTTCACCACTCGCCAACTGGAGCCAGCCAATGTGTGTTCGCCAACATCATCGCAATCCGATTTTCTGCCTAATCCCACCGTACATGCTCGATCAGATTGTACGCCACGGCGATAAAACCCAGCGGGAAGTCGCGTTACGGACACGCGCCAAGGACAGTACGTTCCGTTCGTTGCGCATGCTTGCTGTGCCAACCCAAGGCCCTGCTCATATGGTTCGGGCGATGGGGGCCGAGAAACGGCGGTCGATCTACAGCGCCGAAGGCACCGACAGCCTGCCTGGGAAGCTGATCCGTGGCGAAGGGCAGCCCGCCAGCCGTGACGCGGCGGTGGACGAAGCCTACGACGGGTTGGGCGCGACGTTTGACTTTTTCGACCAGGTGTTCGACCGCAACTCCATTGATGATGCGGGCATGGCGCTGGACGCCACCGTTCACTTTGGCCAGGACTACAACAATGCGTTCTGGAATTCGACCCAGATGGTGTTTGGTGATGGCGATCAGCAGTTATTCAACCGGTTCACCGTGGCCCTCGACGTGATTGGCCATGAATTGGCCCATGGCGTGACCGAGGATGAGGCCAAGCTGATGTATTTCAATCAGTCCGGTGCGTTGAACGAGTCGCTGTCGGACGTGTTCGGCTCATTGATCAAGCAGTACGCGTTGCAGCAAACGGCGCAAGACGCCGACTGGTTGATCGGCAAAGGGCTATTCACCAAAAAGATCAAAGGCACTGCCCTGCGCTCTATGAAGGCGCCGGGGACCGCGTTTGACGACAAGCTGTTGGGCAAGGACCCTCAGCCGGGGCATATGGATGATTTTGTGCAAACCTATGACGACAATGGCGGGGTGCATATCAATTCCGGCATTCCCAATCATGCGTTCTATCAGGTGGCCACAAAGATAGGCGGGTTCGCCTGGGAGCGCGCAGGGCGTATATGGTACGACGCTTTACGGGATACGAGGCTGCGACCGAACTCAGGGTTCTTGCGTTTTGCGCGTATCACCTACGACATCGCCGGTCGGCTGTACGGTGTGAACAAGAATGAGCAGAAGGCGGTCAAAAAAGGTTGGGAAGCGGTGGGTATTAAGGTCTGACAGCACTGCCAGTGCAGTGAGGAAGAACCATGCGAATTTCGCTCAAGGAAAACGGCGGTCCGGCGTTTTTTCCGGGCTTGGTCAAACCTCGTAGCGTCGAACTGGACGCGCTGCCCGAGCAGGACCAACAAGAGTTGCGGCAACTGATTGAGGCGGCAGACTTCTTTCATTTGCCGCAAAGCACGCTTCCAGAAGCCAGCAATCGCGGCCAGGTGCATTACACCCTGACGGTGACGGAAGGCGAACGTAAGCATACGGTCTGCGTGTTGGCGCCTGTGAAGTCGCAGGCACTGGACGGGCTGGTGCAGTGTGTGCGTCGACATACTCGGTGCTAAGGCGAGCACGATTCAGGCCAGTAAGTTTTGGCTTGGCGAAGTCATACTGCTCCTGGCGCAGGTCCTCCGGACAGGCATAGGAGAGAGGCACTTCATTGTTTAACACCTCAACACCCCACGTTGCGATGGGGGAGGCGCAATCGGCCAGGTCTGTAGTGCTGTGAACCACATTTTTGATGAGGCGTCAGGATCAAAGTCTCGAGTTCAGTGCTCAGGCGCGCAATAGAATCGGTCTCGGTACCTCTGCGAGGAAGCGCCAACGGGCTTTGATTCTTTCGTAGCCGATTAGCGGGCATCCAGTGCAAGCCGTACAACATCATCGCGAGCAGGCTTGGCAGGAAGGGGGAGCTGCTGAGAGGGGTTCAGCCAGGGGGGGCAAAAAAATGCCCCGCAGTAAACGTGGGCCGATCTACAAAGTAATTGACAGCCGCCACCCCCTCAAAGTGGTGGATTGCTTGGTCGAGAGCCTGAAGACGTGACGACTTATACAGGTCTGCACACTCTCAGTGTCGCGGTGGGTACCTGAGTGCTTCGATGATTACGTCGCGTGCACAACACCTGTGCGCGCAGTCGAGGTCTTTATCGACGAACTCGATTGGGTCAATCTGAGTGTCGATGTAATTGATTGGCCTGCTTCAGTGCAATTCAAGCGGGGGGGCAGTACCGATGTCCGGCAGTCACGTTCGTTGAAAAATAGGCGGCGCCCTTGCTCTGAATCCTCGGGCTTGAAAGGTGCTTTTTCCACACGCTCAAGTTCGAGCTGCGGCGGGTAGGTCAGAATAAAAAGGCCTCACGCGGCGTCAACGAGTTTTTCAGTTCTGTTCACTGATCAACGCGATGCTCAGGTCTATAAACGCCTGGTTATGGGTGAGCGTTTCAAGCGCTCCGTGCGCGTTCCTGACAGTCTCTACAGCGCCGCGATCACCGACCCATTTGGTCAGTTCTTTGACCGCTGCGGCCAATGCTAGGTGGTTTTCGTTGAGCGCTTTGAGTAATGGGGGGAAGGAGATCGTCATGTGGTATGGCTAGATACCAGCGAGGGAGGGCTCATAGGCTGAAATAATCAGTGGCTGTATGGATTCAGCTTTATCGTCGAATGAGCGTGGTTCCTTCAGCCTTCGCAGGCTTCATTGCAAACGATTACTGATCAACTCGGTGGTGACGAAGTGTAAGGGGGGTAAACGCTTGTTTTGCTTGGTTTTTATGTGTCGCAAGTGCCTGATCTGAGTTTCGCCAAACCCTGCCTTATGTGCCCAGTATTTTCTCCGATCGTGTACAGCGCACCACGGGTGTTTTCACCAACGTTTGGGTGGCCCTCGCGTTCAATGGCAAGCGTCAGTTCCATGATCGCGGCCTCTAAAGCCAGCTGGTTTTCGTAGATTTTCTCGAGTACATCCGGGAGCGAATATTGGCTTGGCATGGTGTCGATTCCATTCGAGGATGGCGTCAGTTTAGCAGGCAAAGAAAAGCCCGCAATGGGGACGGCGAGCTTAAAAATTAACCAGTCCACGGCTTTCGAAGAGAGGGCAGAGAACGCCATCATACTGCCATTTACCACGCCGGCTTGCAGGCCATCATAAGGGGGACACACGTAAAAACGCGGCAGCATCTGATCAGGTGTTACCCAGCATGCCGACGGCGGCACAGATCTTGCTGGATTAGAACCGCGTCATAGAAAGCGGCAGCCTTATCAAGATTGATTGTGCCAACAGTTAGCTGGCTGAACATCTGGATCTGATTCTTTGAGGGACTGGGGAGTTGGTAGCACTGCAAGCAAAACACCGCGCTTTTGTTGGGCGTCCTAGCAAGAGCGCTCTTTGTGATCAGGATCAGGCATATGGGGCGTTCGCCCGACACGTTATTGCTTAATGATCATAGGCGTATCTGGCGCGTCGTCGATGTTATTCGGCTCGGTAGGACAGGGAACCTACGTACCGAATTACCTGCAATTTATACCGCAATATCGGAGCTTGTACTGGCCAAGCCCGGTTATACCAAGCCCCTACCGAAGACGCTGCATCGCAGATCGTATTGCACAAAAAAGCCCAGGGAAATGCACGCAAAGCATTTTCCTGGGCCTGGGTATGCCATCCTCGCCGAGGGGGCGGAACGTCTATTGAGAGCACTTTGATCGTGCAGTTAGCGGCTGGTGTCGGGCAGTTCAACGCCTAGCATGGGTACTCTCCGACCAACGCTATAAGTAACGCATCAGGCTGATCCTGCTCAAGGAGCAAGTGTAGGCTCAGTTGCAACCGCGGGGCGTGGTGTGAATGTGGGGCTTCGAACACCACATAGCGCTGGTGTGGAGAGGTCTGGTGAGCTTTGAAAGCTGCGCGCAAGACTTCACTCAGTTGACTGAGCTGCAGTGCCTCTGGATGAGGTGAGTGTTCGAGCCCTGTTGCGTATTGCCAAGCGCCCGGGGTGAACACAATGGGTAATTGACGGGGATTCAGTGCATCAGGGTTAAATGAGTCGGACATGGTATGGCTCCGTTTAAAACGCGAACAAACCTGTCCCCTGCGGGAAAGGGTTTCCCCGCAGTGGGTTGAAGAAAAACAGGATGGGTTACCTGGCGAGCAGCGCTCGATAGGTGCTCAACTGAGCAGTAGGCGTTCATCACCGCGAAAGCGGTTACCGTGCGAGCCACCGAACGCTTATCGCACTTGGGAAGCGCCATCACCGAAGTGACGTAGTCTTTAAGGCGCTGACTACCTGGGCTGGGTGCTGTTAATCACAGCGTTCCATACCTTGTATTTATCCGGCCGACTTGTCTGGGTCAACCGTTGTTGAGGGAGACTTTTGGAGGGTGAGTCCACTGGCTTCCACTGAGGTTTTTTCAGCCGGAAAAACTGATCAATGGTCATGCATGGATAGCTTTCAGTAGTAGGCTGTTATTTCTGTATCAACCATGAGTGTGCTTAAAAAGGGGTGAGATCATGCCAACGCAAAACCCTGGTCAGGTTTCCCGCGCTCATCGCTGGGCATACACCTGTGGCATGTCGATAAAACGTGGTTATCGTAAGGTGAAAGCTTTTGAATCCTACGTTGCTGAGCGGGCGGTTAAGGCCGGTATGCCTGCAGGTAAGTGGCTCGTGCGTGGGGGCTTTCTCGTTGCCAAGTTGATGGTCGCTACTGGGCTACTGATTGTTAGTTTATGGCTAGCGGTATCCGTGATGATTCTCATGGTTTTGTGTTGGGCAATTGCTAATGGTACTTTTATCAAGCCTAAGGACGCTCTTCGATATAAGGCATATGGCGATCCATATGGCGAGTATGAATTTGGTCGTGCGCCCGGTCAGCCTGACTTAAAAGATCTTTAGTCATATTGATCAGTCCTACTTCAAGGCTTTTCCAGCAGACAGCAGTGCCCCGGCACCTTTTGCCCCTGCGTCCTGAGCTTGAGCTACTCCTTTACTTAGCATTCCATCGGCTATTGAGCCGACACTAAATCCTGCCCAACTCATCGCAGCCAAAAATATCATTGGAAGCACGATAAACATTGCTCCCATCACATACTCGATTACTTGCGCGGTGACTGTACCCTCCATAAACCCGGATGTGGGAAGCGATAACAGCAACTGATTGGATGCTGAAACCTGGTTGTACAGGGTGTCGAGCATGCTTGAGTCGACCCAGCGGGCCAGTTCCCACCAGAAGGTCAGCATGTGCAGGGTGAACAGTGCAAATGTCACCGTCATAACCGTCTTCAGCTGGTAAGTACTGACCAACAGAATCAGTGGCAAGCTGATGATGGTGCCCATGATCAGGAACGCCTGGACCATCGGCAGGGCGGCGCGCAACGCATTCATCGCCGGAAAATTACTAAACGAGCCAAGGGCCAGCCCGGTATTGGTGGCCAGGTTGTTGAGTCCCTGATTGATCGAGCCACCGCGGGCACTTGAGCCATAGTCCTGGTACACCTGACCGGGCGACATGGACATTGATTGCTGACGCGGACTGACCAACTCACGCAGAGTGGCATCCTCAATCTCGTTGCTCGAACGGCCCGTCAGCCAACCGTGAAGCTGAGTCAGTAACGAAGGATCGAGCTGCTGGATCAAGCGTTCGCGCAATCCGATACCGCTGTCGCTCCACCATTGCTTGCAGGTAGGGTAGCCGGCCCCTGTCTCAAGTTGAGGCAAGGATACATCGCGGCGTTCGTTGTACGGCCAGCTGATACGCGGGGTGCGTGAGCGATCCGTGTCGTAATAGCCGGGGGTGTCGAGCAAGTAGCTTGAGCCAATCCAGGCCGCATCATGACTTTGTGATTTGCTCAGTTGCGGGCGCTGAGTGAACAGCCGAGAGCGCGAATAGCCGTAGCAGTCGCGGGTGAAATCGGCGACTTCCTGTAGCAATACCTGACTGTCGATGCGCGAGCTGTCGATCGCCATGCGCATCTGGCGGATATCCGGTGCGCAAGGGATAGACGCGGTGGCCGATGCGGTGACCCCTTTGCTCAAGGCGTGAACCAGAAACCACCAGATCGGGACATTGGCAGAGCGTTCTCCTATGGTATTGAAGGTTGTACCCCAGGCTGTTTCTGTCGGCTGGGCCACGCTGACCCCGCAGCGCTGGCTGGCGGCATCATCGAACACCATCGAGGTAAGGCTCACTGGAAAGACCGGTGCGCAGCCAAACAAGACAACGGTGTAGGCCAGCCACAGCCGGTTTTCGATCCGTGGCACCGACAACAGCCCTTTGTTGCCCTCATCTGCACCTTGCTGGCGGGCCGACAGCCACTCTTGGAGGATGATCGCACCGAAGGGCGCGGCGAACAGACCTGTGTCGCAAAGAACGCTCCAGAGGCCGTTGTTGATGATCCAGGCCAGTAAAGAAAGGTAAAACTCCAGGTAGCTGTTAGTGCTCATAAGCATGGTGCTTACCTCACAGTCGAGTGAGTTCGACGCAGATCACGAGCACAAGCCCTAAAACCCCGAGACGTTTTAGGTGATGCTGATCCTGTGAACGGTGTCGGTAGCGCTGTAGCAGGTCCCACCAGAGCACACAGAGGGTGCCATAGAGCAAGGCGCGCCATCCGCGCAGATAGGGCCGTGCGGATTCAAGTGTGTGTTGCCAGGAGCCAAGGCTGCCCGCCAGCGTGCCCCCCATCCAGGCCGATACCAGGGCGGTCAGGATCATCACCGTGGCAATCCCTAGACCTGAAAGCAGCCGGAACAACCCTAAGCGTTTCATAGGTCTATTTGCGCTCGGTGTTAGCGTCATGAAGCCGACCGAGTTCAGGATCGCCTTGTTCGATACTGCGCGATGCATCGGCGCCACCAGCATGCCGATCGAGCACCAGGCTTGCGGTGTTGGTGGCCAACATCTGCCGGATTTGAAGTTCGGTCTGCAGCAGGCGAATTTCGCGCTCAAGGGCGTCGATGTTTTTCGTCAAGGCGGTTTGGGCAGGTTCCGCGGAGGCGATGTTCGGTTCGTGACTGCCTGCCAGCAACGTGCGCAGTAGCAGCAGCGCCTTATCGAGTACGCTGGACAGGGCGGTCTCACTGGCCAGGCGCCGTGCTAGCAGCGCCTGGTCGGGATCATCGCGCAGGGCTTCGACCACGCCCCGGGTGACAGGCAGCATCGGGCTGGAGGCATTGACTAGATTATCGGGGGAGGGGGGAAGGGCACCTGACAGTAGCCCCTGCAGGGCCTTGAGCTGTTCGCTATAGGCTTCCTGGATCAACGGCGTCAGTCCGCTGCCGGCGGTGGCTCGTAGGGTCTCACAGGCGTCACAGGTGGCGACTTCGGTTTCGCCCAATACACGAACCGCCCATTCCGAGGCTGCTTGGGGTGATCCCCAGGTCTGGCAAATACCTCCGCCTAGGCATTCGCTGTTGGAGACTGAGGCACTGTCTTCCACCGAGCGGTTATGCAGCAAGTTGTAGCCTGCGCGTACCACGTCGGCCGTGACCCGAATCGGTGGCTGAGCATCGCCGCCGGCTTTGGTGCCGCCGACCCAGGACAGTCCCTGATTCCCGTTATGGGTTTCGGTGTTTTTCACCGCCGCCACCGCGTCACCGCCGGTGTGCTCCAGATTGCCCTGCATGGCTTGGTTCTTGGCCAGTGCCCCCCAGCCGGCTTGATCGACCTTATCGGCCATTTTCTCGGCCATGGCCTGGCAAGTCAGTTTGGAGCGATCAAAATCGATACGACCCTGCATCACCCCGTTGCTCAACAACTCATAGAGACCAGGGTTGGCGCGTTGGATGATCAAGGCCGGCAGCGACATCACCGCCTGGGTCGCGTTCTGCACAATGCTGCCCATGATTTGTTGGAAACCTTCGGTGACGCCGTTCAACTGGTTTTGCAGGGTGTTGCTGAGGCTCATGTTTCCACACAGCATGTTGGCTCGCCAGGACACGCCGGCGCCGAGGCCACTGGGACGGTAGAGCGAGCTGGGTGAACCGACCGCGGAGCCGCCACCGAGGGTATACATCACCCGGTCATCGAGTACTTCGCCTTGAGTGCCCAGACGGTAATCGTTATCCGCAGAGTGCACATGAGTAACCGACAGCAGCAGTGCGCAGAGCAGCAGGAACGCCTTGTTCCGTCGGGGGAGTGAGAAACGCCGAGTCATGACGCGCCTTCCTCGAAGTCGATACTGAACAAGAAGGTCTGCCCTTCACGTTTGCAGCAGCTGTAAGGTCGCCACAGTGACCAGGTATAGCCGCCATCTGCGCTCTGCACCGGATTACTGGGGAAAATCGAGCACGTGGTCTGAACCTCAGGGGCGAGCAATTGCCACGTGTGGGTTGAGGCGTCGTTTTCAACAATCGGGCCTGGCGGCCAGTAACCATCACGTTGGCTGGGCGTGAGCGCTAAATACACATGCGCCTGTCCGCTTCGGGTGATGACATCGCCGGCCCGTTGCGCCATGACGGCGGCGGCCTTGAAGTCATCAGGCTGTACCAGAAACCCCTGTCGGGGGTAAACGTTACCCCACATATTTGCTGAGGCTTGACTGCCGATTTCACGGACCCCTGGCATCAGCGCCTCAGGGTATAGGCTTTCCGGTAGTCCATGACGCCAGGCCAGTGAGTCCAGGGTGCTCAGGTAGTAGGGCACAAGCGCTGTCGCGCCGCTGGCGCACGCGTAACCGGATTGCGAGGCCAGTTGTGTGGCGGCCCAACCGCCTGGATGGCCAATGGCATCGACGTTCTTGAAACGGGGCAGGTTGTCGCGGTGCAGGTTCGGCGTGATCAGGTTGCCGCCACCTTCTGCACCGCTAAGAGGGCTTGAGAGAGGGGCCATCTCGGCCCATGGATTGCTGCCGGTGGTGGTGTAGCTCGACACCACCAGTTCAGGAATGAAATGGCGGACCTTGGTCGAGGTTTTGACCGTACAGCCAAAAGGCGTGCAGAGGCGCCAGAAGCAAATGCCGACAATCTGATAGGCAAGGCAATGGGGTGAAAGCACTGAGGCGGTGATACTGGTGGTATCCAGGGCCAGGCTAGGTCCGCACGCAAGCAGGATACTGAGTGTCAACGGTCGTAATTTCTGGGGGGGCGGGCATACGGCAGGCATGGTCCAGACTCTTTGGGGTAAGGCCCGGACAGGTTCAATGATGGCGTGCGCACCGTCAGTGATAAAACCGAATGTACTGTTGTCGGTTTACACGGATTTGCAGGGCAATAAGAGGGTTGAGGTTTAGGGTGGCTTGTCGTCCTGAGGCGATTTATTCGGGTCTTAGCGCTCTTAGGGAGGCTGGAGGCCAGGTCAGGGCAGTTTAGATTGGCTGTTACGCGGTAGTCGGGTTTGCTTCCAGTTTGTGGCCGCAGGCCTCTGACGGGGTTTGGGGCAAGTAGCCCATGTTCTTTACTGCGCCGTCGGTACGACTTTGCACGGGCGCTCCGTATCAACGTCTGTCAGACCACGGGCAATCGAACCCTCTCGTGCAGCTGAATTCGTTTCTCGGCCCTGAGTCAACCGCACACCCTTATGTCCAAACGGATTTTCAAGCTTGGCACTGCTCATGCTACATCGTCCAAATGACCATTTAATAACCTACCTCCTTCTGGTGACGAACGGCCAAAACCGTCACAATTTCGGCATCGACTCGATAACGCGCGACATAGCCGCTATCACCGAAGTCAATTAACAACTCGTGATATTCGTTCGGTAGGTTCTCGACGGGTCGGCCAATACGAGGTTGCACACTCAGTATCCGCAAACTCTGCTTAATAGTTTCAGCGGCACGCTTCGCGGCGTCAGAATTTTTTAGGTGCAAAAAATCCCGCAGCCGCTGCAAATCACAAATTGCAGCCGGTGAAAAAATCACTTGTGGCATACGGGCGCCGGCAGTTCGTTTTCAGTTCCCCAGCTTGAAAGCCACCTATCGACCTCTTCACTTGTGGCGTGCAAGCCTGTTGCCTGGTACTCATCCCATGCCTTAAGCGCATCTTGTCGAAATGCTTCGTGCTTTTCTTCACGTTCGACATACTGCTCAATAGCCTCGCGCATAATCCAATGTGCCGACCTGCGACGGGCTTGGGCCAAATGTTGGATCCGTCCTTTCAGCTCGTCGTCGATCTTGATAGACGTTGCATTTGCCATAAATAGCCTCGAATAGTTAAAGGTAATACCTTTAGCCACCATCATACTTCATCGGTCACCTGTGTCCATAAACAGTTCATTAAACCCTGCCAACTTCACGAACCCTCGGCATCAGCGCATTAGGGTAAAGACTTTCCGGTAGGCCATGGTGCCAGGCCAGTGAGCCCAGGGTGTTCAGGGTGTTCAGGGTGTTCAGGTAATAGGGCATAAGCGCTGTCGTGCGACTGGCGCACGCGTAGCCGGATTGCGAAGCCAGTTGTGTTGCAGCCCAGTCGCCTGGATGGCTGATGGCATCGACGTTCTTGAAACGGGGCAGGTTGTCGCGGTGCAGGTTCGGTGTGATCAGGTTGCCGCCACCTTCCGCGCCGACAAGAGGGCTTGAGAGGGGGGGCCATCTCGGCCCATGGATTGCTGCCGGCGGTGGCGTAGCTAGACGCCACCAGTTCAGAAATGAAATGGCGGACCTTGGTCGAGGTTTTGACCGTACAGCCAAAAGGCGTGCAGAGGCGCCAGAAGCAAATGCCGACAATCTGATATGCAAGGCAATGGGGTGAAAGCACTGAGGCGGTGATACTGGTGGTATCCAGGGCCAGGCTAGGCCCGCACGCAAGCAGGATACTGAGTGCTAACGGTCATAGTTTCTGGGGGGCGGGCATACGGCAGGCATGGTCCAGACTCTTTGGGATAACGGCCTGGACAGGTTCAACCATGGAGCGCACACCGTCAGTGATAAAGTCGAAGGTGCTGTTGTCGGTTTACACGGATTTGCATGGCAATGAGAGGGTTGCCTGAGACTCAGTGTGCTGGCTCGCAGACATCTCCCTGAAAAGGTGAATAAGGGTCGCCCCTGGCTCCAGTCTGTTAATGAGCGGGTAACGTGAGTCTGCCTTCGGGTCTTTTTTCACCTGTCACCACTGTCTAACTCGAAGGCAAGAAAATCACGAAACATAGCTTGTATATCCATAGAGGTGCAGCATGGAACAAGGTTCAGTATTTCTAAGTAATCGCTCTCAGGCCGTGCGCTTACCCAAGGCCGCTGCGTTCCCCGACGATGTTAAGCGTGTCGATGTGATCGTCATTGGCAGAGCCCGAACTCTTACCCCGGCGGGTGAGTCCTGGGACAGTTGGTTTGATGGTGAAGGTGTTACTGCGGATTTCATGGCAGATCGTGAGCAGTCCACCGATCAAGAGCGGGAATCGTTTTGATGTTCAAGTTTATGCTGGACACAAACATCTGCGATTGCGTAATTGCATGGACTTGACCACTCAGTTGTATAACCACTGACCAGCACGCACGGTAGTGACGATCGGCAAGGAACGGCCAATAGCAGTCATTCTGTGTCTCTACAAAAGTAGGGGCGATTCACAGTTCCATATGCTTCTTGCCGCTGACGGTCTTGAGCAGGTCCTGCCAGTGAGTAGTTGGCTGCCCATACTTTTTTTCAATTGAGGGGAAGTACGACGCAGGCTCCTTTGTTTTTGTGTCGTCGGTCATGATGCAAACTCCCTTTTGGCTCAGGTGATAGTGCTCAGAGTAATACGATAAGAATGATCTCACTCCGGCGGCATTCGGGATTCGAAGGCCGCCCAGGTAACGTTACCCATTTACCGACACTGGGTCCACCGTCCGCCCCGACCCCGTATGGGGTCGGGTGCAGGAGTCAGGATGCTTTCTGAGCCGCCATCGTGCCCTCAAGACTGTCGATCAAGAGGCCATAAGGTGGGTAGTGTTCGTGGAAAACCTTCACCATGTCCTGGCCTGTTGCCCATGTCCAATTGCGCTGCAGCTCGGCCGCAATGGTGGTCCAGTTAACGGGAATAATCCCATGGTCGAGCATCCGGGCGACGGCGTTTTCGCGAACGCTCACCTCATAACCCCCTGATGCATCAATCACGCCGTAGACGTTGTAGCCCGCATCAACCGCCTGCATGGCGGCGAAGGCCAGGCAAATGTCAACCGTGGTGCCGGCCATGATCAGGTTTTTGCGGCCAGTTTTTTCGATTGCTGCGACGAAGTTGGGATCGTCCCATGCGCTGATAATGCCGGGGCGATCGATCAGTGGTGCGTCCGGATGCATTTTCACGATTTCCGGCAAGAGCGGGCCATTGGGGCCTTGGCTGTAACTGGAGGTCAGGACGGTTGGCAGATTGAAGACCTTGCCGACTTTGGCCAGGGCCACCACGTTATTACGAAACTCAGCAGGGGTGTAGTCACGTACCAGTTGCATGATCCCCGATTGATGGTCAATCAGGACCAGTGCAGAATCGTCTGCGCTGAAGCGGGTTTGGGTATAGCTCTTCTTGCTCATGTCTTGATTCCTTCTGAAGGTGAACACTGGAAAGCACTCGGGCATGAACGGGTTCATGGCAAGGCTCTTCAGGGTGGGTTGGAACACCTTCAGATTAGAATTGGGACGGTCTTGAAACAATTAGGCAAAATGGGAACTATCGTCTACATAATGGGACGATGAGTCCGTGCAATACGCCGGCCTCTTGCAGCAGGGGGTTGGTGATGCTCGATCTTAATGACGTTTATTTCTACGTTCAGGTAGTCGAACACCGGGGCATTACGGCGGCGGCTCGGGCACTTGACGTACCAAAGTCCAGCATCAGCCGGCGCATTCTTGCGTTGGAGGCGTCGCTGGGAGTACGGCTGATTCAGCGTACGTCCCGACGTTTTGTCGTGACGGAGATTGGCGCCGAGTTCCATCGCCACGCACTGGCCATGCTGGTGGAGGCCGAGGCGGCGGAAAGCGTGGTTCGGCGTCGCGCCGCTGAGCCCAGCGGTACCATCCGCTTCACCTGCTCGGTGTCCTATGCGCAGTTGGTGCTGGCCAAACTGATTCCTCGCTTCATGGCCGCTTACCCGCGAGTCCGCATCGTGCAGCACGCCACGAATCGCTGTGTGGACCCCGTGCAGGAGGGTTTCGACCTTTGCCTACGGGCGCACACCGAACCCTTGCCGGACTCTTCGTTGGTTCAACGCTCGATTGCCCGGACGTCTTGGTATTTGTTCGCGAGTCCCACCTATGTGGACCGCAAGGGCATGCCTGGCGAACCCAATGCGTTGTCGGAACACGACGGGATTGCACTCGGCAGTGCGCAGGAGAGTTACGCATGGCGCCTGCGTGAGGGACATCCCGGTGCGCCTGTCGTCGTGCAGCCGTTTACGCCCAATCTTGTGAGCGATGACATGACGACACTCAAAACTGCTGCATGCGAAGGTTTGGGTATTGTCGCGTTACCCGGTTTTGTCGGAGCGGCTGAGGTAGAGCAGGGCCAGTTAGTTCGCGTGTTACCTCAGTGGATTGCCGACCTGTCGACGCTGACCGTGCTGATGCCGTCTCGTCGGGGCTTGCTTCCCTCAGTATCTGCGTTTGTTGGGTATCTCTCGGAGCATGTGCCGACGGTTGTTCAGTGAAGTGATAGGCCAAAAAGCGAGTGTCTGTTTTTGGTCGATTCTGTTGAAAAAGTAGCTCCCCTGTCTGGCCTACGGCAAAATCTCTGCATTGGCCAGTAGGGAAGCACGCAGCATGATGGGACAGTTATCGAGTGGGCACCCGCATAGAGCTTGGCATAGCGGGATCTTCTACGGCGGGCAAGACTACGTGACGACATTGGAGGCCCGGCGAGCTTAGCGCCTTCTGGCTCTTGCCCATGATTGCAATACCTTGCATGGCGTACTTTATTTTCCACGTTCTAAAACTTACCCAGCATAGATTTGCCTATGTCGGCTCTATTCCTCGCGCTCTATCGATCCGCTCAGCGATCCGGTAAGCCGCTTCCAGCTCTGAGCAGCCAGTGTCCTGCATCAGTGCCCAGCGCTCGGCTTTTTCCTCGGGCTCGGTCATGGCCAGGGCAAGGTAAAGGCTGGGGGGCACTGCTCGAAACAACGTTTCGAGCTTTTTCGACAGCACCACTCCCTCGGTGTATTTACCTGACTCCTTGCTTGCAGAGAGCAATAGAGCCTTTTGCGCCGGGGTGAGCCTCTTGAAGCGCGCGATCTCTTCGATTTCAGCCGGCGGCATGTTCAAGCAAATCCACCACTCGATCATGTTGAGCATGGTCTGTGCGCTAGCGGGAAAGTCGGCAAGGTTCTGCGTCGCCATCCAAAACCAGGCACCCAGTTTGCGCCACATTTTTGTGCCTTTGACCACGAACGGTGCCAACAGTGGGTTTTTGGTGATGATATGGCCCTCATCGGTGACCATGATGATAGGCCGCCCCAGGTATTGGTCGCGCTCGGCCAGGTTGTTCACGGTGTTCATCAGACTGATATAGCTGATGGACATCTGCGCCTCATAACCTTCGCGGGCGTAGGTGGCCAAATCGACGATAGTGACATCGCTTTCAGGCCAGGGTGTACCCTGGCGGTCGAAGAGTTCGCCTTCGAAACCCTGGCAGAATAGATCGATGGACTCGCCCATTTCCTGAGCGCGCTCGCGACGTTTTCCCGGCAAATGCGGGTCAGTGGCGACGCGCAATAAGGCGTTGCGCACATCGCGGGTCAGTACCTGACGACCTGCCGACGTGCAGGTCTGCGCGGCCTCAAGGATGCACTCGCGAATCAGGCTGCGATCGGCGCGGCTCAGACGGGCTTCTTCCTTGGATTCACCGCCAGTAATCATCAAGCGCGCGGTGATTTCCAATTCGCCGAGAATATCGCGCTGAGCCTCATCAGGCACTGTGCCTTCATCATCCCACTCATCGAGCGACAAACTACCCACCTGACCCGGTTGCTCAACCAGGCGTCGGGCCTCGACAAAGGGCGCGAGGCTGACCGAGGTGCCAGGTTTTAATGGGACCTTGTTAACCGAGAGTCCCAGTGTCGAAAAATAATCGCCCTGCAAGCCGAATGAATTGCCAGCCTCGACGATAAATAGCCGTGGGCGGTACACCGCCATGACCTGCATCAGCAGGGTAACCAGCGTGGCCGATTTGCCAGCACCGGTGGGTCCGAACAACAGCAAATGTCCGTTCATGGCCCGGTCCAGTGGGGACAACGGATCAAAGCTCAGTGGCGAGCCACCCCGGTTGAACACGGTGATGCCAGGCTGACCTGTGCCTGTGCTTCGGCCCCAGACAGGGGCCAGGTTCGCCAGGTGTTGCGCAAACATCAGCCGGGTGTACCAGTTGCGTGGGTCGCGGGCCGGGTTGTACGTCATGGGCAACCAACGTAGGTAGCTGTTGCAGGCGGCGACTTCATCGCCTTCACGGACCGGTTGCAGGCCGGCACCGAGCAATGCATTGGCCAGGCTGATCGAGTGTTGGTGCAATTGCGGCTCATCGCGACCGCGCAGGTAAAAGGCCAGGGCGCCTCGGTACAGCTTGTGTTGACGACCGATGATCGCACGCGCTTGTTCGACATCCTGGCGGGTTTGGGTTGAGGCCAGGTTTTCACCGATGGCTTTGCGGGTCAGGCGGTTTAATTGGTCTTCGAGTACATCCTGAGGCTTGACCACCAGGGTCAGGCTCATCACCGTACCTTCGGGCAACTGGTCGAACAGGGCGTTTATGGCATCGCCCTTACGGGTCTCGCCGGTGACTTGGCCAATCGTTGGTGCCCGTCGCAGCTTGTCCACCACCATGACCCGATGGGGCTGATCATCGAAATACCAGAGCCCGCGTTGCGTATCTGAACGCGGCTCATTGAAGAACAGGCGTTCGGCAAAGTCGTGATCAAAGGGCAACTCCAGCGAATCACCGTCACCTGACGCTGGGTAGGCCACTTGGCGGTAGAGCGTTTCGGGCGTGCCTTGGGTGAGCGTGGGGGCTGGATTGAACCAGGGCAATAACCAGGCATAAAAATCGCGACCATCGATACGCGCTGATTGCACGCCACACGCCTGTAACGATGCCGCGATTCGCTCGCACGCGTGTTGCAGGGCTTGCACCGGCGTGAGTCCCGTCTCCTCATGGTCAGACTCCAGCCAGCGATAAATCACCAGACGCACCCGCCGGTTATTGCCACGCCAGGGTAGGCGCGTCACCACTTGATCCTCGAACAGTCCGCCGGTCTTGGCGACGGCCCTCAGATGACGACGGCTGAGCGCCAAATACGCCTCGGTAAAGACGGTGCCTCGCGCGTTGTCTCGAATATAGCCAGTCAACCGGTTCAGGTAGGGGCTGAAGTCGTTGTCGTCCTGGCAGAAAAACTGCACCACCCAAGGCGCCTGATCCCGCTCATCAAAACTGTCCTGCAAGGCATCTTCGAGGGCATCGCGTGCAGCCATCAACCAATCGGGTTCGCGCCCCTCTGTGCCAATGGGCAGTAACTCGAATACGCCGGCCACCGAACGATTGTCATCGAGCAGAAAACACTGCTCGGTGTCGAGGTATTCGACCCAAGGCAAGTGGTCAGTGAAGCTTGGGTGATGGGCATAACCTGCGGCCTCATCAGCCAAGGTGGCGCGAGGGCGGAAGGGGTGGCGCCAGGCTCTCCACCTGGGTGGGCGTGAGTTCGAATCGCCGGTATGCATTACAAGTCGTCCTGGCGTTCGCCCGGCAATGCGTACTGCACGCGTTGGTAAAATGGGAAGACCGTTGAATACCCCGGCACCGGTGCTTGCTCGGTGCCGCTCAGGTGCGGGTACACGTACAGCACCAGATCAGGATTGGGCAGACGAGGGAATAGATTGTGGATCTCGTTGAGCGCAGTGCGTGTGTAGGGCTCCTGCACAGCGGCTAAGGCCTCTGGCTCAGCCAACGGACGGCGTAGCTGTTGGCGAGCCTGTAGCAACGGCTGAGTGCCTGGTGAGCCGGCAGCATTCCAGATGTCCAGCATGGTGTTTTCACCATGGGGTAGAAGGGCCTCCTTATCGGTGGAGCAGCCCGTCAGGACGCAGCAGAACGCGCTAATCCAGGTCAGGCAGTAAGAAGGGGTCTTTTTCATGGCGGACGCTCCGGCCGTTGGGTTCGTAGTCGAGGGTGATCTCATGGTCCAGGTGCAGGGCAACCTGCGCCGCCGGCGGCACGTACACGGCTGCAAAGGCTTCGCCATACAGCTTGTTGACCCACTCGCGGATATCACTGACGCCGCCACTGAGTATTGAGTTGAGGGCGCTATTGCCACGACTGTTGGTGACCCCAAGCGTGCTTGCGCCCGAACTGACCACACTGCTGTTGTTGCGCTCATCCCCAAGCAAGGCGGCGACGCCTGCGCCGACGGCGGTGATCAAGCTTTGGCTGGCCAGGTACTGCTGGGCGTTTGAGCGACGCTCACCGGCAATGCAAGGAATGCCATAGGGATCGGACAGGTAACCAAGGCCACCGCGAATCTTGTCGGTGTTCGAACGTTGGGGAGTGGAGGCATTACGGCTGGCAACGGTTTTGGGTTCAGGCATGGTGCGAATGGTGCCATCGGTAAACACAAAGGTAATGGACTCCACTTGCCCGCGCACGCAAGACAAGGTCCAGTCGCCTGAGGCGGTGCCGCTCATCACGGCGCCTGCGACGTCTGGCAAGTCGATGCCGTTGGCGGTCAGGTTTTCAGGCCCCACCAGTACTTTGAAGGGGTAGGGGTCGTTGACCGTGCCGTCCACTGGCACTCGGCCAATCAGGGCGGTCATGGCCACCGACCCCATCAACGTGGTGTTTTCAGGCAGGGTGTAGACCGGTTTAGCGCCCTCAGTACGATCACGGGGGGGCGTCAGTTTGCGCTCGCCCTGAACGGCGGCCTGTAGCGGATGCTGGCTGCGATCATTGGCCTGATCTTGTAGGTTTTTCAGGGAGTGAAAGGCGTTCGGCAGGCTCGACACGGAGGCGCCGCTGAGGGGGGAGCGGACGGTGGTGGAGGGTACATCTAAAGGTTCAATCCACTGCAGCGCATCATTGACCGCACGGCGCCCTTCAAACTGGGCCTCGTCGCCTGGCTCAAGCCCCAAGCCAATCGGCAGGTCTTTATCTTGGCGGGTCAGCCCCGATAGCTGTGCTTGTAATTGCGTCAACAGACCGCGGGCCTGTCGATTGTCTTGTTCTGTTTTGAGCCGCGCCTCGTCGGCGTGTCGACGGCCTTCGTCAACCTGCTGGGTCACGCTGCCCAGCGCTGTCCGAATACGTGAATCGACGCTGTTTTCTCGCTCGCGTAGGCGCTGGTTGTCGGTTTGCAGTGCGTCATTGTGTTTTTTCAAGCTGAGCATATCGCTGCGCATCGCCTTAACCTGACCGACCAGGGTCGCGACCGTGTCACGCGGCGTATCGCCGGCAATACCGAGGGACTTGGCTTGCTCAGCGGATAGCTGAATGCTGCCTGGATCCTCCGGGCTGTTGGGGGCTGGTGGGCTGGCACCGGTTACCCAGGTTTTCACAATGATCAACGCCACCACCAGCAACGCCGCCGGCACCAGCCATTTGAGCAAGGCATTGGCCTTCATCAATCATCCCCTTGTGCGACCGGCAGCAGCAAGGCGTGCTCAAGACCCGCGCCGCGGGTGACCAGGTAGGCGATTGTGGTGTCTTCAGCACTGCCAGCAGGCCCGAGAAACGCATGTTGGAAGCTTGCAGCGTACAGGTTGGCCTCAACTCTGCGCGGATCGAGGCGTACGGTTTCTGAGCCGCGATTACGCAATATCACCGCAGTCACCCAAAATTGATCGAGTCGCCAGCTCGCAAGCGGGGTGCTGCTCAGGTGTTCGGTGGGCAGCAGGTTGGGCAGTTCGGTGTGCAGTTTGAGCGTAACGCGGCGTACCCCGGGCAGGGACTCGACCGTACGCAGTGGTGCATACAGGTTTTGTGCGGCGTAACGCGTCAATGCAACAGGGATTGGCGTACGTTCAGCAGAGGCAGTCTGACCGGTATCCGACTCGTCAGTGTGGCGCTGAGCATGCTTGAGAATACGCACGGGTTCCAGTGGTTGATCGCCAGGGGTCGTGACAATATCCAGTAGGACAATGTCGCCTGTCGTGACCGATTGCAGTTGCAGCCGGGTCGGTGCAATGGCTTCCAACGCGCGCAGGTACAGCGCCCCGCCAGTTGATTGCACACGCAGCTTGCCGGCCAGGCTTGAGGGCACACCGACGCGAATCGCCTCATCGACAAAAATGACCCGCTCCTGATCAATTACCAACGAGAGGGTGAGGGGTAAGCGTTCCCAGCGCATCAACTCGATGGCTGGCGCCGTTGCTCCCCACAGCAACAGCGCTACGGCGAGTGTCAGGGTGGACAGGTATTTCATGGCGCTCCTTCAGGCAAGTCGATTTTTTGCGGCGTACCCTGATAACAGTCCAATGCCAGCCCCCACTTATTGCGCTCGGGGTCCAGGTCAAAACGTACGACGCGCAGTGGATAACGCACCACCACCCGCTTTACCGGTTCGGCGGCGTAGTACTCATCGGCGTTGAGGTCGAGCACGACCTGCCAACTGTTGCGGTCCAGTTGCTTGACCCTAAGCGGTGGATCTTCGCTGTAGCCTCGGCCCAAAATTTCATAGACGCCCCGCACCCGCTGGCGCAGTTCGCCGGCGGCCTTGCGGTAGGCGTAGTCGCCGTCGAGAAAGGCCTGGCAGGCGGGGGTCAGGTAAGCCTGCAAACCATAGATGGCGCGGCGATAGTCCTGTTCGCCATCCGAGGGCCAGCGGTTCAGTTGGCCAAAGATGTACAAGGCGAAGGCATAGACATTTTCTGGGGGGATGTCCCACCATTTGCGGGTGCTGCCTGAGCGCAAATCCGGGGGGACATGCACCGTCAGCTCGCTGGGGGCTGCGTGCCAGCCATACCAGAGCCCGCCACAGAGCAGGGCGAGCGTGATGACCGCCAAACGCAGGCTGAAGATATGCGCCTGCTGGGCGTCCACCTTGTTTCGAAACCGGCTCATGGCTGACACCGAGACAGGGCAGGACGAATGCGGCGGGAGCGGCGTACCGTCCAAACACCAGAGTGCAGGATCAGATGGCTGCGACCGAGTCGCCAATGGCGGGCGAGTGTCCATTCGAGTTTGCGGTACAGCCAGGTGTCGGGGCGGGCCCGCTTGGCCCGGCGCAGCAGCGTGCCGCCGGCCAACACCACCAGCGCCATGCTCGCGATCATGCTGGTTGGTGCCACGGCAATTGAGGCGCTGGCAATGGCCAGGGGAATGCCCACGATCAGACCGATAAACGCGCCGCTGCCGAGTGCGATCCACATCTCGTCATTGGTCAAACCGCGCAATACCGCCGGGTCACGGTTGAGTCGCTCCGGCACAAAGGCCAATGTCTGGTCAGTCAGGCGTTCGAGGGTGTCGTTCATCGCAGCCTCACAGAATGTCAGCAGCCTTGGTCAGGAACCAAATGATGATCACCACCAGAATCGCGCCAATGCCTACGACCGCACCCAAATCCTTCCAGGTTTTGCGCTGGTTTTGCACGTCGGCGTAGACGGTCAGGGAGTGCCAGGCGACGCCCAAGAAGGCGAGCAGGGCGATCAGCAGGCCAAGCAGGATGCCGCCGTCGTAGGCGTAGTTTTTAATCGTATCGATCAACCCCGAGCCTTCACCGCGTGAAGGCGCTTCCATGGTCGGCAGATCGGCAAACACCAGCGTTGGTGCAAGCACCCAAAGCAAGCCGATCAGACGTTGATTGGTACGCGCTCGCAGGTTGTTTTTTAGGGGGATAAAGCACTTGAGCATGGTGGCGATCTCCTGCGTTAGGCCAGGGTGAAGAACATCAGAACCAAGAGGGCAAGCAAGACGCGGGCGGCGCTGCCGGCAAAAGCGCCAAAACGCACGCTGCCTATTGCCCATCCGCGATACGCCGTCCACATCGTCCAGGCGCACCAGAGCAACGCCAGCACCAACGTCAGGGAAATCCACAACGTGGAACTGCTCTGTGCTGAGAAACCTGAGGCATTTTGAAACGCTGAGACTTGAGCGCCGCTCATGCTCATGGCGAAGACTCCATGGACGAAGTGTCGAGGCGGTAATCACCGACCAGCTCACCGGGATCGTGAGGCTGCGCGCGCGAGGGCGAGAGGTAGTCCTGAACACCCTGACGAATGCGCTGAACATCCCGGTTCAGTTGGGGGTAGTCGAAGCGATAGCGCGCCTGGGGTTCAGCAACACTGGACGTTTCGGCCTTACGGGCTGAGATCACCATCGTGTCGAGTTGGCGCTGAATAAGGCTCAGTTGGCTTTGTTCATAAGGCGATGCGGCGTAGCTGGCGCCGTGAACGATGACCAGCAAGAGCAGTAACACGTGGCGAAAGAGGGTCATGAGCATGATGCGGATCCATAGGAGGCTGGAGGTAGCATCACGTAAGGAGGCGATGGCGTCAGTCGAAAACCTGAGGGAGGATCCGTCGCTTTTTCGAGTGATGGACTGAAGGGGCTGCAGGGTGGCTGACTGGGCAGGCGCTCGTTGCATGAGCGAGGGCGTCGGAATAAGAAGATACGCTGATGGTATCGGTGGCGGAGGCGTTAAATCAGAGGTGGGTCTTTATGTCTAAACGCATCGTGTCACTGCGTGCTTACGGTGAGTTTGCGCAGAGATAAACCGTGTCATAGGTGTAGGCAACCGTTAATGGATGCTGGGAGATGCCTTCTGCGATGATGACTTTGGTGGGCGGTTTGACGGAATGTAATTTCACGTCACCCTGACAGACCGATTCGGCTTTTTGCTTACACGGGGTAGCGTCTGTGGGGATGTTGCTGGAGCAAACCACGGATACTCGTCGAATGTATTCTTGGTGTGTTGCCTTGGGTGGTTCTTGAGCGCAGCCAGACAGGTACAACGCTATCGTTGTCAGCAATACAGTTGTTCTTGTGACTGTTTTAATCATACCGGGCACGTACCTCATGGTCACCCTCACTGAGTAATTGTCATGCTTGCGGTGGCTCGGGTAGAGCCATAACGAATCCGTGAATACAGTGGGTCGGCGTAGCTGAATTCGATGACGGTACCGATGACCCCGTATTGCCTAGCAAGGCAGGTGAAATTCACCATGACCTGGCCTCCGTAAGGAATAGCCCCAACGGCAATTTGAGCCGGCCCGGTCCACTCAACTCGGCAGCCCAGCGAACTTTCTGCAGGGCCAGCATTGTACCCGCGACAGTTCAACGTGGCGTTGCCATTGCTGGTGTCCGGAAAACCTGCCCATTTTGCAATGGCGATGTTGGCCGAGCAGGAGGTGTTAACGGATGCGGCGCCTGGATCAAGCTTGTACACCCCCGACGGTGGCGAGAGTGCCGCCGTAATAGGCGTCAGTGGCAACAGGGCGCGGGTCGAGACTGCTTGGTTTTCGACCACGGTTGTGGGGGACGGGGGGAGCCTGCACACCACTACGGCACCGACCTCGTCACCCTTTTTCAGCTCGCCTTGTGCTGTCACATCAGCGCCACCCTTTGACTCACACAAGAGTTTCCTTAACTGACTTTTTTCCTCTGCATCAGCCTCGGACGTGGCGTAGATCAAGGGTGAAAGTGTCAGGCCCAGGGTTCCCAGCATTAACAGGTATGAGGCGTTCATAATCAGTGCCTTTGTTGACGTGATACCTGATATGAACCTATCAACGATACTCGGCTGTTTTGTGACAAAAGCTCAGGTGTTTTGACGAAAGTGGGTGTGATTGGGCACCTATACAGTGGCTAGAGGTATTTTTTGAATGTGCTTGCAGTGATTGCGATGGTTGCGCCCAGTACGATGGCGCAAGGTAAAAGAATCGCCAGAGGATTAAGCGAAAAGGGCAGAGATAGGTAGAGAATACAGGGCACAAACAGCAGTGGAATGACTGCACGCTTAGCGCGGTGATAGACAAAACTGCTCTCGCGGCCCGCTCCAAATTTGCGCAGGTCACGGCGTATCAATCCATCCACAAAACCGGTGAGCATGGCCAGCACAAACAGCGGTGTGGCCAGCACCAAAATGCTCAAACGCACCGCGAAGGTAAAGGTCACGTACACCGCCGCCAGCACAAAGTCCTCGATACTCACGTAGAACTGGTTGATCCCACCCCATAAGCCGTTGCCCTGGCTCGCCGGGCGTGCCTGCTGGGCAAAATCTGCAATACCCGTGTTGATCAGCAGCCACTGATTAAGAGCGTCCAGCCACTGAACAAGGGTGGGTCCAGGCTGCGGGATCAACAGTGATGACTTGAAGTACTCGCTGAGCCAGCCCAACTCGTGACTGAACATGGCCTGGCTGTGTCGCCAGCCTTGATCCTCCCACCACAGCAGCAGGCCGCTGAACTCGATCAGTATCGAGAACAATAACGAGGCGATTAGCCAACCGATAAGGCGTAACACCCCGCCTATGGCTGAGGCAATTAAACCTGGGCGCTGGGGGGGATGTGGGGCTGAGTGTTGGGAGGGCGTTGCCATGGTTCACCTTGTTGCACAGCGCTGTGTGGTTGAATCAAATCCCGCGGTCGGGGTTAGCCCAATCGGTCCAGGTCGAAATTGAGGGTTGGGCCGCCACCGCTTGCGCTCCACCATGGGCCTGCCTGCTCGTTGTAAGCGGCCCGCATTCGTTGAGTCAGTTCCAGCAGGTCTTTGGGCATGACGTCATCATTGGCCGGTTGTGGCAGGGGCATGCGCACTTTCCAGAGTTGGCCTCCGGACTGGAAGGAGAACATTTGCCCTTTGGGCAAACTGACAATATGCGCCGGTTGGATCAGCGGCACGCTGGTGCTGCTAATCCGGTCTTGTGAGGAGGAGGTGAAGTCGGTGTTTGCCGTAGGATCTGATGTGTCTGTGGCCCCCGACACTAAGGTTTTGCTCAGCACGTTGACCGTGGGCAACTGGCGGGTGAGCAGTTCTGCGGTGGCAGTCTCGCGCACGCGCAGCAGTTGCAGGGTGTTGAAATTACCGATTACTTGGCCGGCCTTGGCACGGTTGCCAAGGCGCGCTTCGATATCGCTGAGGGTTTGGGTGTAGGCCGTCACCTGGATGCCGGCGCCACCGCCTTTGTTGATCAGTGGAATAAACTCATCCCCCATCAGCTCGTTGAACTCATCGGCGTGCAGGTTGATTGGAAGTTTATCGCGGCTGCTGCCCGAGGGCGGCAGGCCATGATCGACGCCATGTTTGTAAATGTGGCCGGCGACCGAGACCAGGTCCGCGAACATCGAGTTGCCCACCGCAGCGGCGACTTCAGGGTCTGTCAGCGCATCCAGGCCGACGTAGACGATTCCGCGTTTACGGATGATCTGCATCCAGTCGAAGATGGGCCGCGGATCTTCTAGGTCAGTGTAGTTGGGCGCCAGTAACTGGGCGGTCTTGCCGGTGGTGAGTTTCTCCAGCAGCGGCAGTAAGGAGGCGACGATTTTATCGAAATAGGTGCGGTCATAACGCACGGCTGAACGCAGCCCATCGAGCACCGGGTCAAAGACCCGTTTTAGCGCCAGGTATTGCTCGATGGCCACCACGCGCTTATCGCGTCCTGCCATATGCCGGGGAATGTTTTTCTCGGTGAGCTTGGCTTCCAGTTGGACGATCGCGTCCCAGGCGGAGGGATCGTTCTTGGCAAAAAAATGCTGGGCGTATTCGATAAATAGCGCATCGATGTTGACCACGTGCCGTTGGATTTGCAGGTAGTCCGGGCGTCGACCCAGCTCGATCAGGGCGCGGGCGATGATGTTGACAAACCGCCAGGCAAACTCGCGAAAGGCCGCCGAGTTGCCGGCGCCGCTCAGTTGGCCGGCAATGCGCGAGGCCACCTCCGAAATGCGCCCAAAACGGCCTACCGCGTTGTAGCGTGCCGAGATTTCCGGCCAGCCCAGGTGAAACACATAGAACTCCTGTTCCCGGCCGGCGCGTTTGGCCTCGACGTACATGCGTTTGAGCAGGTCGGCATCGCCCTTTGGATCGAAGACAATCACTACCTCGTGTTCGACGCGGTGGATGTCTTGGGTGATGTACACCTCGGCGAGCCGTGTCTTGCCCACCCGCGTCGCGCCCAGCACCAGGGTATGCCCGACCCGTTCGCCGAGCGGCAGGCTGACCTCCGTCTCATCAGGCTCGATCCCGTGCAGCAGGGGCGAGCCGCCTACCGGAGGCAGTGGGCGTAACGGATTAAACGCACTGTCCCAAGCCGTGAGGCGTGCCAGTGTCGAGAGCGGGAAGGGTGCGTGTTCCAGGCGGCGTTCGAGTTCACGGGCCAGTCGGTAGTGAGGGGGTGGCAGGACATAGTGGGCCACCGCAGGATCTTGGGCTTCGACCAAGCGCTGAGTGTGCAGGCCGGTCCAGCGAAAGCCGCGCCCCATAAACAGACGTGTACGGCTGACCGGGATCTGCCGACTGGTCAGTGCGTAGCGTGGCAGCCGGCGGACATTGCGTCGATAACGCAGCACGGCCCAGGCTTGTCGCAGACGTATTAGCCCGAACAGGGCATAGGCCAGTGCGGTCAGCAGACCGAATTCAGGTGACAGGGCCACAGCCCAAGGCGCGCACACGCACAGCAGCGCCGCCGCTGTGCAGACGGCCACGCTGTACAGTTCCACGGCAGGCCGCAGCTTGGACTCCATGGCCTGCGTGGGCATGGCCTGGAGTCACTGTGCCAGCGACGTGGCGGTAATCAAGACGGGGTAATGCTCGATCCGCAGGCGGGTGGCGATGTCATCGCCACTGACCGGTAGGATGGTAAGGCCCGGCGCGGCGGCTCGAATCAAGGCCAATGTGTGGTTGTCAGGGACCTCGACGGCCAGGCCTATAGCGCCCATGTTGTTTAGTTCGTCGACGCGTTGACGCAACCAGACCAAGGATAAGGGGTCACCACCGACCAGGAAAAACGGTTGTAAGCCCGGCATGTTCAAGGCGCGTGGTATGACCTGGCCGGGGCTTAGACGTGCACTGTGCACCGGCAGTACCCAGGTTTCATCGCCGCGTATGGGCAACTCTCTACGCACAGTCCCGTCAGCCATCTGCCGGTGAGGCGACGCCAGACCTGAGGGTAAGGCATTGTGCTGTGCGGCTTCAGTTGCATCCCAGGTGAGGGTGGTTGCGGCCTGGGTGACGGGTGTCAGTAGCGCGAGAAGATAGCCGATGCAAAGGCTATTTTTCATGGCACGGGGTCCTGGGTAAAGGCGACCTGCAACTGGTGCAGTTGCCGAGAAAACGCGACGCGGTAACGGGCGGCGGGCAGGCCGCCTGCAGGACGGTGATAGCGTCCGGCGGCCGCCACCCAATCACCGGTGGCGGTGTGATGCGCCTGCAGCAGCACGGCGGTAACGGCGAGATTAAGTTCGGGATCAAGGGCGGCGCAGGGGCTGGAAAAACGTTGCCCGTGGTAACCGAGGTTGATTTGTCCGAGCCCTGCATCCACTCGCTTGGCGTCATACTGGCTCAGCGCTTGAAGCAGCGCTTGGCAGGCTTTCTGGCGGGTGGCAAAGCGAGAGGGGCTTCCCGCAATATTTAGGGTCCAAGGCCAGGGCAGTCGTCGCCCTCGAAGGTGCACTCCGCTTTCTTGCAGGGCAATCGCAAACAGCACTGTCGGCGGTATACCTGTGTGGTGGGCAGCCTGCTGGTAAGCCGCAGGGACGCGCTCGCCGGCCTGGACGCTAAGCATCGTCAGCATCAGCGCCACTGCACTCAATTGAGGCGCTGCCATTGTCCGTCCACCTGTTGAAAAAACGCTGGCAAGGGGCCTGGAGCACCCAAGCCGAACCAGCGTCCCCGATCATGGTTTAGGGTGATTTGGCGCCGTTGCACCCGGGCAGGCTCGATACCGGCATGGCGCGCCCAGCGGCGAAGGCGTTCATCTTCGCCTTGGCTGCCCACCAGGTAGAGATCAAACGCGCTATCAGCGCTTTGCAAGCGTTGTACTTCGGTGGTGCAGTCAGGGCAGCCGTCTTCGACAAACAGCGCCGGGCGCGGCGCGAGGAATGAACTGACAGGCGTGGAGGAGGCCAGGCCCTGGATCGGCAGCAGTCCGGGGTACAGCTTGGCCCAGGCGGCGGTGTAGGCGTTTTGGTAGGCCAATTCGCGCTCGGTGCGCTGGGCTTCCAGTGCGACCTGCAGCTCGGCATAACGCTGGCGTTCTTGATCGGTCTGGGCCTCAACGCCCAGTGCGGTCAACGGGTCGAGGTGTGGGCTCCAGACCCCGCGTGGGCCGGCCTGGATCTGCTCAAAGCGGCGCCACTCCTGTTCGGTCAGCCCCCAGTTTTTTGCCTGTTGGGTGTGAGCCTGTCTGAGTGGCGTCATCTCTGTGGCCTGGACCTGTGAGGGGGCCGTGACGGACTCAGCCATGGCGGCGCCGGTGAGCAGCAATGAGGCCAGATAAGCCGCGCCAGACAAGAGCATTGTGTTCATGATTGCCTCTCAAGGCAGTGGCACGGTTTGGTCTGGCCGTGCAGCCACCGCGAACGTGGCAGAGTGGGTTCCCAACGTTTTTAGGCGCCAGGCACCGAATTGTTCGCCGCGACGCAGCAGGCGCACATCGCTCAGCGTGTGACTGCCCAATGGTGCAACCGCTAAAAAGCGCTCTTCACCGCGTGACTCGATGCTTAACACCGAGAACGGTGGTATGAGCGGGGCCGGTTTGGCAGGTGCGGGCTGTTTCGGATTGGCCGCAGCAGGCCTTACAGGTAGTGGTGTGTGTTTGAGCGCCAACAGCTGCTGCTCAAGGTGCGCCAGGCGTACGCTGAGCGCGGTTATGTCGTTTACGCTGGCACGGCCCGTCAGGTCGTCGCGCAGTGCCTGTAGCGCGGGTGCCCATTGATCCAACAGAGGATCGGGGTGGGTGGGCGGAGGGGTATCAACTTTTTGTGTTAAGGCGTTCAGCGTGGACTGCACCTGCTCGTGTGCATCCTTGAAGGCGATAGACTGCTGTTGCAGGCGGCTCAGCGTCTGGCGCTCTTGAGCGCTTTCGCTCTGCAGGTGGGCTACGCGTTGAGACAGGTTATACATACCCGCGCTCAGGCCCGCGACGGCCAGGCACAACAGCCCCATAATGAGGGTTTGAAACGTTGCAACTTTCATGGGTGCACCTGTGATGGGTGGTGCGCCAGGGTGGTGATCAGCGCGGCGCGGTGATCGGCTTGTTGCGGGTCGAAGCAGACCGAACGGTTAACTTCATTGGCTGTGAGCTGCCAGGCCGGGCCGCCGAGTACGTGCAGGGCGTCCCGCAGCGCCATCGGGCCGAGCCGGTAATGCACCGCAGGCAGGGGCCGGGTCAGAAGGACGGTGATTGAGGCGGTGGCAGGGCACAGTGTGTACCCGGAGCGTTGCAGCACGTATTGCAACGCCTCTTGCAGTGAAGGGTTCAGGTGGGAGGGGATATTGACCTCAATGATCTGGGCCAACAGATCACGTTGCGCCGAGGTGGGGGCGGTACTGACTTGTGTGTAGCGTCCATAACGCAGCGCCAGCGCCTGAGGGGCGTTGTCAGCGTTTTTTGCGGGCGAGACTTGATCGACGCCTTGAAGGGTTTCGGATTGAGGCTGCAGCGGGCTGTGCGCGGTGCAGGCGCTTAATAAGCCCAGCAGGGCGGCCAGTGTGAAAAAACGCGCCATGAAAAACACCTCATGTCAGATTCAGTGCAGAACCTGACATAAGGTGCGGGGGCGATACCGCGAGAAAGTTGATTCAAGGCGGATCCTGTTAGGAAAAAGCAGGGGATCACCCCATGGGTCAGCGCTGTCCGGTGAACCGAACGTAGGGCCGCCCTTTGGCGATTACAGCCAGCCATATTCGGCAAAGGACAACGGTGGGCCTTCACCGACGATAAAGTGGTCCAGGACGTGGATGTCGATCAAGGCCAGGGCCGCTTTCAACCGAGCCGTCAAAACACGATCGGCCTGGCTGGGGGCTGTACAGCCTGAGGGATGGTTGTGCACAAAGATGGTGGCTGCCGCGTTATGGGCCAGAGACCGTTTGACCACTTGGCGGGGGTAAACGCTGGCGCCCTCGATACTGCCGTAAAAAAGCACTTCGAAGGCCAGTACCCGGTGCTTGGCATCAAGAAAGACCACACCGAAGACCTCATGCTCGTGCTGCACCAGCTGAAGTTTTAGGTAGGCGGCCACCGTATTCGGTGAGGTTAGGGACGGGCCGCGGGTAAATAACCGACGATCCAGGATATGCAAGGCGTGATCAATCACCTGGTTTTCTTCGGTCCTGCGATCGGTCTCAAGCGTTGAGGTATCGACCTGCATCAGTGGGATGTTCATGGGAGTTTCTCCGTCGGGAATAATCAGGAGGCACTCCCCAGGGGAGAGGGCCCCTAAGGTGGATAAAGCGTCGTCGGCGATAGCCGATGATTCGTGATTTATAGCCGCGTAAAGCGGCAGCGTTGACTGCACCTGCGCGAGCCGCAAGCGTCGCAAGGCGATTCAGAAACCGCGATGATTCCAAGGCCTTCTTCTGCGTTGAAGTCGGCACTGATTGGCAGCAACCGAACCTGTTCGGGCGCCATCAAGGCCAGGCGTTGCTCGCTCTCATCGGCGGTGCAGTAAAGCGATACCGCGCTGTGGTCTTCGTATGCGTGGGCAAACACACAGTCCTCGCAAAGCCAGAAGCATTCCATACCAGTGCCCTTGTGCTGATGAAAGAAAAGGCGCTCAAAAGAGCGCCTTGTTAAGGATCCGCGTGCAGGGTTCAGACGGACTGAGCACTGCGGATGGCGTCACGGAAAACCGTGCGAGGGGAGGGGCGAGGTTCAGCATCAAGCGCTGTCTCTACGAGAGGTTCACCTGTCTCAACGTCGGACTCAGCCGATGGTGGGGAAAGCTCACCGTGTGGTACTGGCTCAGCAGGTGCTGTTGCTTCCTGCCTGGCGGGCGCTTTGTACTCGAGCATACCGTTGACCTTGATCCAGTCGATGAACAGCAAACGACCTTTCAGGCCCGCGCCGGGTTGGCCTTGTTTGAGGCCTTTTTTGTAGAGAAACGGATCGATCCAGATGTCACCAATACGAAACGACAGCAGGACCTTGTTCTCCGGGATGACGGCGTCCAGGTACAAACGAATCAGACGTTCAGCTTCACCTCCGACGACTTTGCAGTCGAAGCGGGTGTACTCAACGGCATCGTTAGCACCGTGTAGGGCAGAGATATCACAGGCCATAAATGACTGGCCGCGGCGGACAGGGACTTCACGGATTCGGTTGAGGTAACCGATGCCGACGGTGTGCAGGTTGAAGTACGTGGTGCCTTCTTGAGGGTAGTTGGCGTGGGCCATGGTGGTTCTCCTGTTTTAAGGAAAAACGGCGACACGCCACCCCTGACGGGGCAGTGAGTCCCCGTCAGGGTGGGTAAAGTAAGGCGCGCGATGAACATTCGCCAGCGGTCAGTCGATGGCAATCAACGCGATATAAGTGGGGCAATAGCCTGAGCAGGCGAGTGTCTGCAGGCACGGGGGAGTCGGCATTCATCACCGCGACGCGGTAACCGTGCGAGCTTCCGAACGCTGATCGCACTTGGGATAAACCACCACGGATGTGGCGTAGCCTTGAAGGTTCAAGCTACCTGGGCTGGGCTGTCAACGACAGCAAACCACGCCCTTTGTATAAGCCAGTAGAGGGCGAGCGTCAAGGCACTAATCGTCGGTTTTTGAGGCGCAGAACACTATGGACTTCAGTGGAATCAAAAAAGAGAAAAGGGGGCCCGACAAGGCGTCAGGCAAGGAAGAGAAAAGCCACCTTTGACGGTCTTACGCCTTTGAAGCGCATCTGGCACCGCAGGGTTCAAGGGCGTGAGTACCGGTCAACCAACCCGTGTCGTGGCCAGGGCTGGAAATTGCTGGCACGCATCCGCGCACAAATGGTGCCCCGTGTTTCCCCGGTGGGCTCCGGGGGTGAATACGATCACCGAAGCGGATGACCACTGTTGCCAACTACGGGCAACAGTGGTCATCCGCCACCGCGATCAGTCGTGCATGAAAAGGTTTTTAATTGTGCAGAAGAGAAGGCTCCGAACTCAATGAGTTCAACCGAACTACCCGGAGCGAATCGGTCTTGGGTCGCCAATGGCGGTACACCGGCACTAATACAGCAGAGCGCACCGGCGTGCGTCAAGCTTGAAGTCTTTTCAGGCGATGCACAGAGGCGTAAGCAGCAGGGCTATCGCCCAACGCTGCATCCGATCCCGATAAGTGGTGTTAAGCAAAACAGCAAAGGGCCAGGAGCACCTGGCCCTTTGCGACTTACGGCGTAACGGGGTCAGGTGGTGGTGAGGCCGAGTGAAGCTGCGCTAGGCGTTGCTGCACCCGTAGCAGAAACCCTGATTCAAATGCGTTGCGACAATCGCCGGCCCAATGCCGTCGGCGATGGTGGGACAGTACCCACCAGAGGGGTAAAGATGAGGCGTCGCCCAGCCAGTCCGTTGCGCACTTTACGCCGTCATCAATCACGAGGGCGTAGTCACTACCCCACGGCGTTCGTATGCCGGGCTGGCCATCTGCGGCGGGTATTGAGCAGTACTCTTTGTGTTTTTGTTTGGCGCGCTCAGGTGGGTTTCCAAGCAATCGTTGGAAGGCCATGTCATACAACACGGCGGCATCGTCTAGCAGTTCAACCACCAGATCTTGTTCGCCTGTGGCATGCAGTACCAGGCTCTGGGCGCCATTGAGGCGAAGACAGGCGGATCGGCGCAACGTTACTGCTGCTTCCTCCAGACTTAACGAGGAGGTGTCGATCGCTTTGGGTTTGGGGAGCTGAGACAACAATGAGTGATCAAGCATCAGGACGTCCTCCCCAATGGGTGAGGGGAGTAAGCGTTAGACAAACAAGGTGGTGCGCGAGCGTAAAAGGGGGATAGGCCATTTTCCTTATCTCCTTGGTTAGATTAAGGATTGCCATCCACCGTTCTGACTCGGTATGGGTGGCAAACCGTACGGGGGTCAGAAACCGGAAACCAAGGAACCCGGCCAGGCCGAAGCCTGCCCCGCACGGTTCGCCATAGAAAAGCAGCAGCTGGACATACGAAGCATCCGCTGTGCGAAATGACTACACCGTGTCTTGGTTGTTTTTCAGGTTCTGACGCCCGGCCACGGGATTGACCGCAGCGATGAAAGCCTAAACGCTAAACGTTACGGAAACAAGAATTTCGGCCGCATGCGTGCATCGAGTGTGATCATCTGTCGTACTGTGGTGTTGATTGTAGAGCGGTTGACCTCACGTACTGGCCGTAGTGACCTCACCGGCACAGCGCCGATGACCACGCCTGGTAAGGCACTGGGTTATCTGCGCTTGTTAGGTTTTGACATCGGTTCGCTGGCCTGGTCTATAGACGGCTCGACCTGCGTTGCAGAGGCTGCCGCCTTACTGGGGCGCTCCCGCATGAGCAGACTTTGCACCCGATGTGGCAGGATGCCGATCCGGCGGGCTTCGATCTTGAAGGTCACTCGCGGATTGTCTTTGCTGTCCTCCCACTCCTCACGCACGGTGCGCCCCTCGACCAGTACGCGCATGCCTGTTTGGTACAGGGTGCTCCACTGTTCAGCGTCGCGGTGCCAGAGCTCAACTGGCGCCCAATAGCCGCCTCGATCCTCATAGCTGCCCTCGCGGGGCACGGGGTTGTCGAAGTACACATTGAGTCGTAATAGACGCCGTGGTTCGTCATTGTTTGAGGGGAACTCGAGAAACTCTGGCGCACTGCCGATGTTGCCTTCGCCGACAAAAAAAGTACTCATCGTGTTACCTCCGCTGTGGGGGTGAAGAGACGCAGTAGGCGTTCGGCACTGGCCATTTTGGTGGCGCAGCTCGTGGCCTGGCGGTGGAGCGAATGCATCACGCTCATCTGCAGGTTCAGTGCTATGCGTTCAGATTCGAAATGACCCAACCCCTCGCGCACCCTCTGGGGCAAGGCATGGTTGCTGATCTGGCGCTCCCACACGACCACCCCCATCCGGGCGTAATCACGGGTGCGCCAACGCAAAAAACGGCTGCCTGCGCGAGTGTTTTGCAACACCAAACGCATGTCCAGCAGTGAGTAAGGGGGTTGACTGGCCCGCTGCACCAGCGCCTCCATCAACTGACCCAACTGCACCTGGATCACGCTTGCGACCTGCGCCAGCTGTTCGAGCTCCCCCTTACCCTTAAAGGGCTTTAAAAGGCCTTTTAGGGAGGTGGCGTGTTCGAGGTGCCGATAGGCCTCGGGTGTCAGCAGCTCAAGGCTCTCAGGTGGCGCAGGGCTGATCGGATTCATACTGGATCCTCGGTCTCGCCCATGGCTGCAGATGGCTCCTCAGTCTCCTCAGGCTGCGGCTCAGTGTCCGTTGTGGGGACCTCGTCCCTGTGAATGATCGGCGGGGCAAACTGGGAGCGACGAATGCCCTCAAGAATATCGAGCGGGGGAAAGCCATATTTTTCGATGGCCGCCTGGGCACGGGCGTTATTGGTCGCCATGTCCTTGCGGGTGACGCCGGAGTGGCGATAGCGCTGCGCTTGACCGAACAAGCTGCGCAGCAAGTGGGCGCCGTCGTCGATCCAGGCTTCCATGTCCACGCGGCCAATCAAGGCGGTGTGGTGAGCCAGCAAGGTCTGGCGTACCAGGGTGTCGTAGTCGGTCAGCAGGTAGACGGCGAGAAACCCCAACTGGCTGCCAATGTACAGCGGCAGGGTAACTGGGTGGATGTTGAGGTTATCGCCCATGTCGATCTGGGGCGGCAGGTCTTGCCTGATTCGGTCCAACTGCTGGGCCAGGTCCAACATCCCCGCCTTGGCTTGCATCAGCTTTTCTTCGAGCTGCACGATGGCCCAGTCGGCATAAGGATCGTCCTGGGCCGCCGTTTGTTTAATCAGGTTGGTGACGCTGATGTAACCGGCCATGCCCATGATCGAGTGGGCACCTTCGCGTGCACTGCGCCCCTGCCAAATCCTCGCCGCGTGATGGGTGTGTAAGGTCAGGGTGATGCTGCTGCGCAATGAACCCAGGTTAAGTTGGTAGTGATCGGCCACGGTGTTGTCCTCGCATAAGCTTGGACGGAACGTTGCGCTGAATCAGGCCTGAGGGCAGCCAAAAAGCTGAAGGTGCTCTGTTCGGTTTGGATCGTGAGGCGGTATCTCGTAGAAGCTCGCTTGGGACGGTACTGACAGCATTGCCAGGGGAGCGGGGGGATCGCACGCACAGGTATGGCTGTTTGCGACCTCACACCAGCCTCTGTAGAGGTGATGCCACTGGCATCACCTCTACAGAGGCCTCAGGTTATCCACCGCTGAGCTCGCGCGCGGTACTGTACTCATACGCTTTTTAGATACAGTACAGGCGCCGTTCGGATGGCGAACCGTGCCGTCAATCGGGGCGTGCAAGCCCGGTTCGGAGTCCGAACGAGGGCCTGCACGATACCGAACGGGGTGGAGATTTCCCCCGTTCGGAATCGTGAGTCGCCCCGGGTTTCGTCGGCAGTCCAAAGATGAGGCCACTTAGGCGTTGCGGTGAGCGGCCGGCGTTACCCCGAAGGACTCAAGATTGTTGCCGCACCCCCAGTAGGGTAGTTTTCAATTAGCGCCAACACCCTTATCGTTTCAAAACGAACAAGGATTAATCAGGTGCAAAATTGAGGTTCGGGTTGAATACGGAATAACGGTGTTAGGGATCATCGCCATCCCTGTTCTCCCTTGCCCTGTGTCCCTTATATAATCCTTTTCGGTGCCCACTATGGTTCGTTTTCCTGTTTGGAGCATCGTGTCCACGATGAGCTTTTTCTTTGCGATATCCGGTTTTGAGCTCGGCTCTACTGGCCAAATCTGCACGGCATAAGCGTGGGTGAATAAAAACAGATTCGGAGCGGTGTCTACCGGCGCTTGTAGGTGCGCACACATGACATCGCTGGCTTGAACTTCAACAATGGTTTTGTAGTGGGGCTTGTTGTAACTGGCCAGGATCAGCTTTGTCCGAGTCTGAACCGCCAGCGCTTCCTGGGAGTGGCAAGGCGTCACTTCTCCATAGGCGTAGGAGCACCAATTCACCTGGGTCATTGTGACAATTTCCTCAGGTTTTACAGACAAGTCTTTCTGGATGTTCAACTGGTCTTGTGGTTTGTCGTAGGGGATTGCTGCGCAGCCGGTGAGCAATGTGAGCGTGAGCAGAGCGATGAAGGAGCGAGGCATTGTTGTCATTTCCTATCAATGCAAAATACGGGAAATAATCGCTTCCCAACCGGGCCAATCACGGGTGCCAAAATCTCCGCTGCCAGTGACATGCGTTTTCTCCCACTCGGCCAGCGCGATTTTTTCCTGTTCGCTCATGACCGTAGCCGCCTTAATGATTCGCTCAAAACGTGCTATCTGAGTTTCGATTTTTTCGTTACCCATGCTGACTTTCCTTGAATTACATCGATTTGATAGAAACAACTTCGACAAATCGAAATTTTTTCCTAGCCGCCTTGGCAGCGTCTTGCTCTGCTAGGAGGGTACTCAACGTATCGACCTCATGGACCATCTCATGCGTCTTGCCTTCAAATTCATTGCCCACCCGCAGCGTGACTCTCAGCCTGGGAGTGAATGGTTTCGCGACTTTCTTTTTAGCTGGTGCCTTCGTCGACTGCGTATCCACGATATCTGGGAGAGGCTTTTGCACGGGGGCGCGCAGCCCTGCACAACTGGCTCGGCACCACCGAACAACGCACGGGGCATCTCTTCTTCAGCTAATTTCGTGTCCATGCTAATTTTTCCTCAGTGAACCCAGTCTTCGCAAGGCAGCCCCGAAACGCGGCTGAATTCACGCACATTGTTCGTGACCAACACACAACCCGAAGCTATCGCATGACCGGCAATAGCGGTGTCATTCTCGCCAATGATCAAGCCCGCTTTGGTGAGTTCGAGCTTCACCTCAACCGTCGCGTCAACCGCGCTTTGATCCCACGGTAAGACCTCATCCAGACGTTTCACAAACTCATCAAGCAGCGTTTTGTGCTTGTGCGATACCTGCTTACCAATCTGCCCGTAACGCATTTCGGTGTAGGTAATCGCAGAAATTACGATCCGGTTATTCCGCGCAACCTCTGCGGCCAAACGCTGCAAAACAGACTCTGGACGCTCGTGCATAATGAAAGAGCAAATGCAGGTATCAAGCATGTACGTGGTCACAGATTGAACCTGCCTTCATCGCTGATAATGCTCGGACGCTCTTGCAGAAAGTCCGCATCGGCCTTCGGCAATTCAGCCAGCGACAGCCAGCTCGGGCGCACGGGGCGCAGGGTAATAGTGTCGCCGCTGCGCGTAATCTCCAGTTCCCCGACACCCTCATAAGCCATGTCAGTGGGAAAGCGAATTGCTTGATTCTTGCCGTTCTTGAAAATTGAGACAGTGCGCATAACATCACTCCTGCATATGTCTGGCATGTGCTGTATAACAATGCCGGTATACATATGCAAGGCATATGGCTTCTCAAAGAACGATTGTTGACGCTGGCCTGCTTTTGACCCCCCCGCCGGTATTTCACTGAACCACCTCAGGTATCAAAACCAGTTGCTACTCCCTAGGTTGCGGGATGTTCAGGTGGATCAGTTAACGTTGATACCCGGGGTCAAAAGCGGATCGGCACCAACACCTTGGGGCTCTACCCCGTTAACACCGATACTTTTGAGCAGAATCACATCGCTCTTTACGAGATGTGATGCCGGTGGCATCCCATCTACTAACGTCCTGGGCGTCGGCCGCGTAGTTGACGTAGTTCACTCAGGCACGCCTGGGCGAGAGCAGAGGCGGGCTCGCGATGTCGGAGGGATGGGCGAGACGGGACCCTTTTGGGTGGGTCCATAGCGTGTGAGAGGGCTGTCTGACTGGCCCATGGGCGAAAGTCACCCTTCAGTGCGCGCTGGATCAGGCCCATCAAATAGGCCGCGGGTTTACGAATACCTCCAGCGGTACAACGAGCCCCTGCTTCGTTGAGCACTGCTTGACGGTCGGCAGGCGCCAGTTTGTAGAGCGCCATGGCGATGGCCTGACGCTCGCTATGGCTTACATGCAACGAGTCGGGCCAGTGCAGGTTCGCCGGCGCTGGGGTTATGTGCGGTGCAGTTTCCGTAGGTTTTTTCGAGACGGTATCTGCGGTGTTCAAAGGGCAAGTGGTGCTGTCAACACGAGTGCCGAGGTCCGGCCCTGAGTTCAAAGTCGGGGCGGCAGAATGCCGAACGCGGTGATCGCCATCGCGTTCGATATCTTGCGCAGCACTGTCGGTCGTGAGGTCCAGTCCTTGCTGTGCCCAATGATCGCCCCAACGCTCGAAGCGTGTCGGCAGTCGTTCTTGATCGATATCGGTGTCTTGGTAGATCTCTTCCACTCGATACTGGGCGACAAGGCGCACGGCCTTGGTGTGATGACTGAGGCAATGCCCGACGAGTTCGAGGTAGTTTTGGTCCAGCTCGATCGCTTCGGCGGGGGTTAACGGTTCATCGTGCAGGACGTACAGAGCGCCTTGCAGACGTCCACTCAGCGGATCACGCCCGCGGCTCACCAAGCTAAGCCACCCGGTGAGTCTGAGCATCGTCAAGACCCGAGCAATGGTTTCACGGGAGGCTAACGTACCGTAGGGGACGCTCGAGAGGTAAGGCTGCAGGTCCTCATAGCGCGGCATGACCAGGCCCTGGCCTTGTAGCAGCAGGCGAAACACCTGCCACGCGTTGCGCTCCAGGGGCGTCAGCCGCGCGTCCAGGAGCAAGCGTCGCGGCACCACGTCGTGCGATTGGCCACTGAACAGAAAACCTGCCTGCAGTACCTGGTTGGCGGGTTGTTCGGGGGACGGGCGCTGCCCGCGTTCATTGAGTTGGCGGGTGCATTGCGCCAATACACGCTGCCAGCGGCTGGGCGGGTCGGTGTTCATGGTTCTGTGCTGTAGTGGTCGATCTGTTGCCAGACACTGGTCAAGCTGATCTGTTGCTCTTCGGCCAGCATCATCATGGCATCCAGCTGATCCTCGCTACTGTCCTGCGTGCGCAGCTGGCACCATCGCTGCCAGAGCGCATGTTCCTGGGCCTCGCTCAGCTGTTGAGGGCGGCCCTTGCGGGTTTCGATTTTGAGCAGGCGCCGGCGTAAGGCCGTTTCCGAATGTGCCAAACCAAACCATTGGGACATGATCGCACTGCTGGCGCCAAGTTTTAGTGCACGGTTGATCAAGCGCTCGTTCTGCTCATCGCGTTCGGCTTGCTCAATCAATCGATGTAGCACCGGCGAATCAATCTTCACATCGACCCATGACACGCTGGCATGGGTCAGGCGCGACAATGTAGTGGGTGCTAAGGATTGGAGCAGGTAAATGTCATCCTCACTCAAGCCTAGCGCCTTGCAGCGTAGTGGATTACCCAGGCGCAGTTCGTGCAGCACCTGAGCCAACATGGCCTGATTGAGCACATTAAAGGACACGCTCATGAGCGTTTCTCCGGTGAGTTATCTTCAGCGCCAAGCGTTAAGTCGATCAGGCGGCGGGCCAAGCGGATCAGACGAAAGAGTACGAGTAGCAAGCGCTCGGGCAGTCGCTCCAGCCCGATATCCATGGCGGGACGGTCAGTCAGCGGCAGTTGGTAGACCCCAAGCAATAGTTGGCCGAACAGGGCAGAAGGCAGTTGTTGGCGATCGTCCCAGTTGACCTCATCGTGCGCGCGTAGCAGGGCCAACAGCAGCAGGTGAACGCCGGTAGCGCGCGGTGTTGCCAGATCCAATCGCGCCGGGTTCAGGCTAAAGCCCAGCCCCTGTGGATGGTCGATGACGCTGTCGGGATGGCCGGCATAGGCCGCCATTTCCCGGGCCAGCGCTGCGATAGCCAAGCGCAGGGGGGCGGGACTGTCCTGCGCCGGTGCAATGGTCCAGAGTGTCTCGAGCATGCCACTTTCGACACTCTGCGTGACACCAGAGAGCGTCTTGCAAGTAATCGGCGCCTGTGAGGCAGGGCTGATGGCAGGGGTGACACCGGTTTCGACAAGGGGGAGTAGCGCCTCATGTACTGTTACGGTCTGAAGGTTGGCCTTCGTTAATGCGGCGGTGACAGGGGGCTCGGCGGCGAGTTCGCCTGTCGCGGTTTCTTTAACCTCAACCCTTAGCAGGGGGCTGGACTCTGAGGCCTCAGTGACAACCGCATTGGACGTTGAAATGACCCGTTGTGTATCGCTCAACTCCAGGGCCAATAATCGGTGGGGCTGCCCCAGCAGGCGGCTCATGCGTTCAAGCAGCTCATCCTGAATGCGCTCAAGCGCGAAGGCCTCAGGTTCGGCATCGAAGTAACCCAGGGTCTCTAGCCACACCTCGGCGAACGCTGTGGTACCCGTTGGGTAATGGTTCCAGGTGCGCTCTGCCTGGCGACGCAGGCCGATCAGGCGTTCGATCTGCGGCTTGCCTAATCCTGCATACAGCACCTGTGGAATCGCCGGCAGCAGGTGTTCCAGGGTGTCGAGCATGCGGCTGATGTGTGACTGCGACACGGGATAGCCCTCAGCCGAGAGGCGCCGCGCCAGTTCGCGTTGCGAGAGCCCAATCCCATCGGGCTCAAGCATGGATTTGAGTTTGGCGATGGCCAACGCCCGCTCAATAAAGGTGAGTGGGCCGTGCAGGTCGCTTTCGGCCAGATGACCGAGCAGGGCCGTGAGCTCATCGCGCCACGGCCGGAACAGGCAGTGGATGCGAAAAAAACGCTCGTCGTGGGTTTCCTGCCACAGCTCGCCCAGAATCGCCAAGCGCGTATTGCCGCCGTTGCGGATGATGAAGTGGGGCTCTCCCGGGCGGCGGGTAATGGGTGGCGGTTGGTCCAGTCCACGCTCACGAATGGAGGCCTTGATCTCTTCATACAACGGATTTCGCAAAAAGCGCGGGTTGTGCTCATAAGGCCGCAGCTGCTCCAGCGTGACCCGCATCGGTGTGTCGGTGAGCGGGTCAGACAACGGCTCATGCGTTGACCCACGAGGGAAGGGGCCCTGGCGCAGCTTGTCAGTCATGGCCTCCTGACTGAGCTTTTTCATCGAATCACCCCCCCGTTAACAGCGGTTGCACAAGGGGTCGCCAACCCTGAGCTTGACGATCTCGGCTGTCGCTGAGCCTTCCACTTGTCGGGACAGTTCAAGGAGTAAGGCACCGACGGCGGTGCGTCCACCGGGCAGTCGAAAGACCACGGTGCAGTAAGCCTCGCATCCAATAGGATCTGGACTAAGGGGTGGGGAAACGATAGTGGGCGGTTGATCCAGCATTAAAGAACTCCCGAGCGCGAGTTAGGGGCATCAAGATTGATCAAACAACATGAGAGGCGAGCAATGCGCGTTTGGCGCGTTGTCCTATGGCACCGGCGGACATCGGGTCACGGCCGCGATGGCTGTGTGCCATTCAGGAAACAACTCGATGGCCAACGATTGCATGGTTTTAAGCGGCGAAGACGCGCTTCGCCCCGGTGAATGGCGCGTCCTCATGCGGTGGGCAGGCAGGCCCAGGGAGGCGGCATTGAGGTACACCACTCGATCGGGGACAGTGGTCTCCAGGACCGAGACATTGCAGGCGCCGGAAAAGGTTTTGCGCAGTCCCTGGATGATCATCCGGGTGTCCACCTGATTGGCATTGACCTGGTTGAGCAGCAGTTTTAGAGGGGGAGGGCTAATCCCCAGGTGATGCAGTAGTTCGAGGTCGCTGAGCAGTGTTAAGGTACCGCGGCACAGTTCGCGTGCGGCGAGCATTTCCGGTACGACCGGAGACAGCGCAAGATCGCACGCCAGGATCGCCATCTCCAGCAATACGCTGCGTGCGCCTTGGGTGTCGATCAACAACAGGTCATAGCGAGGACGCAAAGGCTCGAGCACATTGCGCAGGCGTAAACGCTCATCATCGGCGTGCAGCAATGCACCCAATCGGCTTTGATTGTCGTTGGAGAGGATCAGGTCAAGCCTATCGATCACCGTTCTGGAAATGATTTGGCCGGGCGTTGTCAGGTTGTGTGCGATGAGCTCGTACACCCCAGCATTAGCCTTTTGGTCCAAGGCGTAGTAACTGGAGAGGGTGGGTTGGCTGTCCAGATCAAGCAACAGCACACGCAGGCCGGCGTCGGCCAACAGGCCACCGAGATTGGCCGCGATGGTGGTTTTCCCCACCCCTCCTTTGGTCGATACCACTGAGACTACGCGCATGGCATCAGACCTGCTGACCGAGACGCTCAACCACCCAGCGCTCGATCTCCTGTGAATCCCAGCCGACTGCACGCTGTCCAATGCGTTTGGGCTGAGGGAATTTTCCGGCCTTCATCAAGCTGTAGAGTTGAGCCCGTTTAAAGCCAGTTTTTTGCTCCACCTCATCACGGCGCATGATGCGCCGTTGAGTCGGCGGTTGAAGCGGCTGGGCGATGTCGGAAAGGGGGGCGCTCATGATGGTCACTCCTGGCGTTGATCAACGCGTTGTGGGAAGTGACCTGAATTCAATCGCACATGGCCGCATGAGTCATTGCACTGCAAGCGCTACCCTTGCAGTGCAATGCGTCACTTAACTGGCGGCAAGACTGCGCCGGCCCGCAGCAAACTTCTGATCCAATGAGCGCTTACTTAAGCCTAAAACATGCCCATGGTGTGCCGTTATAGAGTCCACAATCGCCGCTTGGTTGTTGAACACCGAGTTGGGTTTTCCGGCGGGCGTGACGCCCAGCAGGGTGTCGACCAAAGCGCCGATGGTGTTGCTGTAGGCTACCTGGCTGCGCTCGCTCAGCGGGGCCTGGGCGTCGGCCAGCGCGTGCAATTGTTCACGCTCAAGCCCTGCGGCATTGAGCTCGTCCAGCAATTGACGGTGCGCCGCTTCCTGGGCCTTGAGCTGTATGTGCAGTGCATCTCGATCCGCGCGCAGTGTGAGGTAGGTGGTGTAACTGATGTGTTCGGTGTTGGGGGAGGGCGTCCCAAAGAGAAAGGCGGGGCGTTGGTCTGGGTAGTGATGATGCATCCACCCCTTAAGGTCGATATGCCTGACGGTAAGCAGTCGACAATCGAAGGGCGTTCCAGGTGCAACCGTGGCCCCTAACACACCGCATGGCAGTTCCTGATTTCGCACAGCGTCGAAGATTTTTTCTGTGTTGAGATGAAGACACGGCCACTGGGGAAAGGTTGAGGCCAGCAGCGAAGGGCAACACCAGGCTGACTCAAGAATCTGAGCCTCATGGGCCATCAGATTGCACCAGCGTATCGCCGCATCGATGGGACGATAAAAGACTTTTTCCTCAGGATGGCAACTATTGGGGGTGTACATAACAACGACCTCAAATCTGAGGGAGCCGATCCGCCAAGTACACATTGGATGACCATAATGACTTGTGCGTCCATGCGGTGACTGTCCCTTGTTTCGGGGCAGATTAATGTCAAGTTGATGTTTTTCTTCAAGGGCTAAGCGCCCAAATTATCGATAATTTTTTCTTCTATGGCGTTGATTTTTTTTTGCGCAAACCACTGTACTGATGCGTTGTGTCGTTTTTATGACCTGTGCGGCTCTGGAGCGATTCAATCTAAACAAGGCCGGAGGCGTAGTGCCCATCGCAGGCGCCTCAACGGACTTTGCTCGGAAGGGGTGAGTGCGTATTGGACGGCTACACTTGTGCTAAAAATGCACAGACTATGTGCTGGCCGTGATGTGTTCGAGTCTTAGGTATTTCCCTAACATTCCCTGACTCACTCAACGAAGAAGGAAATACCCATGCAACGTTTTACCCGTCGTTTTCTCGCCGCTTGTGCATTTTCCGGTGTTGTCGCCAGTGCTGGAGCCATGGCTGACGATCATCCCACCATTCGGGCCATGTCCGGTGCCAAGCCGGTCAGCGAGTTGCCGGCCGGCAAATCTGCATTGCTGGTTATCGATTTCCAGAATGAATACTTCACCGGCAAAATGCCGATCCCCGATGGCGCCAAGGCCCTGGCCAACACCCGTGAGCTGATCAAATTCGCGGATGATCACAACATGCCGGTCTATCATGTCCAACACATTGCACCGGCCGGTTCGGCGGTATTTGCCATCGATGGCGAAACCGTGAAGTTTCATCCGGACATGCAGCCGCGCGCCAATGACACGGTTGTGCAAAAGACCACCGTCAGCGTATTCGCCAGTACCGAGCTGGACAGCCGCTTGAAAAAAGCCGGCATCCAGAACCTCATTATCACGGGCCTGATGACTCACGCGTGTGTTGCCGGCGCCGCCCGTGACGCCGCCCCACTGGGTTACAACGTATTGGTCGCCTCCGATGCATCGGCGACCCGCGCGATTACCCGGGTCAATGGCGACAAGGTCGATAAGGACGCGTTGCATAAGGGCGCCCTGGCTGAAATCGAAGACACCTTTGGTGACGTGATGACCACTGCCCAGATCCTCAAGTTGCCGGTGCGATAAACCCATATGAATCAGATGCTCGCCATGCGTGTATTTCGTTGCATCGTTGAGGCCCAGGGGGTTTCAGCCGCCGCCGAGCGGCTGGACACCACCCACTCCTCGGTGTCGCGACACTTGCAGCAACTGGAATCCGCGCTTGGCGTGCGTCTGATCAATCGTAATACCCGGCGTATGAGCCTTACCGCGGCAGGTGAACGTTATTACGCCGCCTGCGTGGACATTCTGGATCGCGTCGATGCTGCGTCGCAGGCCGTCACTCTGGAGCAGGAGCGCCCCTCTGGACTGCTACGCATCAGCGCTCCCTTGGTGGTCGGTACCCTTGAGCTGGCCCATTGGCTGCCAGCGTTCCAGCAGCGGTATCCGGACATACACGTCGACCTGTCCTGCTCGGATTCTTTTGTCGACCTGGTGGCCGATGGCTTCGATGTGGTCATCCGCATCTGCGGCCCCTTGGCCGACAGCAGTCTGGTTGCGCGCTTGCTTACGGTCTCACCCATGGTGATGGTCGCATCATCGGCCTACGTCTTCAGGTGCGGCCTGCCACGGAGCACCACCGAACTCAGCGAGCATCGGCTGCTGACCTTTGCCTCGACCGATCAGTGGTCGCTGATGAACGACAACGACGAGCCACTTGTCGTGACTGCTGACGGCACCTTTCATACCGACACTATTACCGCGTTGTACGCCTGTGCCCTGGCGGGTGGAGGCGTTGCCGCGTTTACCCTGGCCACCGTGCAGGATGATCTGCTGGCTGGGCGGTTGGTGCGGATCCTGCCTGAATACACCCTCGGTGTGCGTCATTACTATGCGCTGTACCCACATGCTCGCAACCTGCCTGCGAAGGTCCGAGCGTTTGTCGATTTCATGGCCGAGTATTACGGGAGCAAGGCTCCGGAACTTATGTGCGGCTGACCCATTTGATCCTCTGTTTGCATTGAGCTTGAGCGGCCATTTGCATCGCATCTGATTTCATCGGATACGAAGCGCCAAGTCACATCTCCAAGGCTTTATGGGGCAGTCGGGTCAAAGTCCAACGCCATCTTACGGCGGAGACGAACATTCACGTGGGTGTTGGTCACCCGAGCCTTTGCTCTTTTTTATGCCCAATCTGGATTTTTGTTGTTGGCAGACCGATCAAATACACCCTCAATATGAATCGCCCCGGATTCTCTAGACACCTTGCAAGCTCATTGCGTAACGCTTTTCAAACTCTACCGGTGACAGCTGATTGTTGAAACCATGGCGGCGTTTTACGTTGTAGAACATCTCGATGTAATCAAACACATCACTCCGAGCATCTTCCCGCGTGGTGTAGATTTTTCGCTTGATCCGTTCCCGTTTCAGAAGCTGGAAAAAGCTCTCGGCCACGGCGTTGTCATGACAGTTGCCTCGGCGACTCATGCTGGCAACCAAATTGTTTGCCTTCAAAAAGCTGCGCCAATCGGAGCTGCTGTACTGGCTGCCTTGGTCGGAATGAACCATCACCTCTTGCTTCGGTTTACGCCTCCAAACCGCCATCAACAACGCATCAATAGCCAAATCACTGGTCATCTGCGACTTCATTGACCAGCCAACGACCTGCCGAGAAAACAGATCCAGTACCACCGCCAAATACAACCAGCCTTCATACGTACGAATGTACGTGATGTCGGTTACCCAAACCTTGTTGGGTTCCACAACATCGAACTGGCGCTTCAGCAAATTGGGTGAGACGACCGCTGGCTTACCGCCGTACTTTCCAGGGCGGCGTCGATAACCTGTCTGAGAACGTAGACCTTCAAGACGCATCAGCCTCGCCACACGATGACGACCACAATCCTCACCGACCTCGCGCAGATCGTCGTGGATTTTGCGATAGCCATAAACGCCGCCGCTCTCCAGCCAGGAATGCTTGATCAAACCCAGCAGTCGCTGGTCGTCTTTGGCGCGTACAGATTGCGGCTCAGACAGCCAGGCGTAATAACCGCTGGGATGGACTTTCAGCGTCAGGCAAAGCCGTCGAATCGAATAGTCGCCCGCGCGCTGCTTGATAAAGGCGTACTTCAGCCGCACTCCTTGGCAAAGTACGCGGCGGCCTTCCTAAGAAACACCCTCCGTTGGCTGAAGAGTGAAACCAAATTCGGCAGCACGGCGATGTAGACCCTTTACGACTCGCTCCCGATATCTCTGCTCGTACTGGTCTGCTCCGGGGTCCTGATAGTTCATACCGAAACGCATCGCGTTATAGAATAAAATCGCAATTTTTCGGGCGGTCGCGGTGACTGCTTTGGCTTTTCCGATTCGAGCTGCAAGGCGTCTATAGAAGGCCCCAAGCGCAGTACTCGTTCTCCCGACGGTGACAGCGGCCAAGCGCAGGTGGGCGGTCACTCGATTCTTGGTTTTCCGAGTATGAGCGGAAAGCACCTTACCTCCACTGATCCTACATCCCGGGGCAAGCGTTAGCCACGAAGTGAAATGATGACAAGTGCGCCATCGGCTCAGATCTGTACCACATTCGGCGACCAGCCGCAGTGCCAAAAAGGGGCCAATGCCATGTATTTGCGTGAGGTCTACACCGACCAACTGATAGAGCAAGGTGCGAACATCGAAGTTAAGCGCATTGGGTTGCCGGGTTTTATGGCGCGGTTTAGGTAATGGTTCTGACGGACGCACCTTTTCCTGCGAAAGCTTGATGAGCACTTGTGCAATTTGCTGATCGCAGATGA
>NZ_CVTS01000014.1:0-22083 GCF_900004755.1 Pseudomonas sp. 25 R 14
AGCTCGTCGAGCAGGGATTCGAATTCGTGATCGGTAATCAGGCCATCCGCAGCAGGGGCAACAGCAGCAGGCGGGGCAGCGACCGGTGCAGCCGCCGCTGCAACTGCCGGCAATGCATCGGCAGCAAACGAGCCCTTGCCATGCAACTGATCCAGCAGTGCTTCAAATTCGTCATCGGTGATGTCGGTGCTGACCGGCTGGGCAGGCTCCACAGCCGCCGGCGTTGCCGCCACAGCGTCCGGGGCAAACTGGCCCTTGCCGTGCAACTGATCGAGCAACGACTCGAACTCGGCATCGGTAATGTCTTCGCTGGTCGGCACCATGGCTGGCGCAGCCGCTGCCGGTGCTTCTGCCTGCGCCTTGACGGCATTGAGGGAGTCCAGCAGTTGTTCGAATTCGCTGTCGGTAACGTCAGGCTCGGCCACCGGTTCAGGCGCGGCTTCAACCACCGGGGCGGCATTCAGGGCAGCAGGCTCTGCCAGGCGCGCCAGGGCGGCCAGCAGTTCCGGGGTGGCGGCGGTAATCGGTGCGCGTTCGCGCACTTCATTGAACATGCCGTTGACCGCGTCCAGGGCTTCAAGGATCACGTCCATCAGTTCCGAATCAACGTGCCGCTCACCCTTGCGCAGGATGTCGAACACGTTTTCGGCGATGTGGCAGCACTCCACCAGCTCATGGAGCTGGAGGAAGCCGGCGCCCCCTTTTACAGTGTGAAAACCGCGAAAAATTGCATTGAGCAGGTTCGCATCATCCGGTCGGCTTTCCAGCTCGACCAGTTGCTCGGACAACTGCTCTAGAATTTCGCCGGCCTCTACAAGGAAATCCTGAAGGATTTCTTCATCGGCGCCGAAGCTCATATACGTGCTCCTTTAGGTCCTGATAACGGCAAATGGCGGATCGCGTTGGAGCTGTGAGCGGGCCAGGCAAGGCGCGGAACGCAGGCAAGGGTTGTTTCCTTGTCAAGTTCCGCAACGCAGCATGGCGCGCTCACAGCTCCAACCCGGAGGGCCGCGCCCCGCAAGGCGCAATCCGTCGTTATTCGTCGTTCATTTGGAAAAACCAAACTTCTCTCCTCATGCCTAGTCTTGCGCCTTGCGGGGCGCGGCGCGACCGTCATTTGCCGTTATCAGGACCTAAAAGCCTAAACTGGACAGCAAATCGTCTACGTCATCTTGACCTGACATAACGTCTTCACGTTTATCGGCATGAATCTGCGGACCTTCACCCTTGGCGAGGTGTTTTTGTGGATCTTTTTCCGAGAGGATCGCTTCGCGGTCATGTTCAATGCCGGCAAAACGGTCGACCTGGCCAGCCATCAGCACCAGTTTGAGCAAGTTGCTTTCCACTTCAGTGACCAACAGGGTCACGCGCTTGATCACCTGACCGGTGAGGTCCTGGTAATCCTGGGCCAGCAGAATGTCATTGAGGTTGCTGGAAACCGTGCGGTTGTCCTGCTCGCTGCGTGACAGGAAGCCCTCGACCCGACGCGCCAGCTCACGAAATTCTTCTGCGCCCACTTCGCGGCGCATGAAACGCCCCCAGTCAGCGCTCAACGCCTTGGCCTCATTGGCCATGCCGTTCACCAAAGGCGTGGCGTTTTCCACCAGGTCCATGGTGCGATTGGCTGCCGCCTCAGTCAGCCTGACCACATAGGACAGGCGTTCGGTGGCATCAGTGATCTGCGAGATTTCCTCGGCCTGGGGCATGTGCGGGTCGATCTGGAAATTGACGATCGCACTGTGCAACTCACGGGTGAGCTTGCCCACTTCCTGGTACAGGCCGCGGTCGCGGGTCTGGTTGAGCTCATGGATCAACTGCACTGCGTCGCCGAACTGGCCTTTTTCCAGGCTTTCGACGAGTTGGTGAGCATGTTTTTTCAGGGTCGATTCAAAGTCGGCCTGCGATGATTCTTTATGCTCCATAGCTCCCCCGTGGCAGCATCAATGACCGATGCGTTCGAAGATTTTTTCAATCTTCTCTTTCAAGGCCAATGCAGTGAATGGCTTGACCACGTAGCCGTTGACCCCGGCCTGGGCGGCTTCGATGATCTGTTCACGCTTGGCTTCGGCGGTCACCATCAACACCGGAAGATTGCGCAGTTTTTCATCGGCGCGCACATGGCGCAGCAGATCGATACCGGTCATGCCAGGCATGTTCCAGTCGGTTACCAGAAAGTCGATGCTCCCGCTGTTGAGGATCGGAATCGCCGTAATGCCGTCATCCGCCTCGACCGTGTTAGTGAACCCAAGGTCACGCAACAGGTTTTTTATGATCCGCCGCATCGTTGAGAAGTCATCAACGATGAGGATTTTCATGTTCTTGTCCAATTCGACCTCCAAGCAGTCTTAAACGCGTCCAGCACCTGGGCGCGCCATATCATTCAACAGGCATTACACAAAAAGGACTGCTAGGGCACACCACAGGTCGCTCCCGCCCGGCTTGCGCCCTGGCGGTTATCGCTCGCACTGTCCCCACACTGCCTGTCAGCGCGCTCGCCACTCTCCCAAACGCCCCCGCAAGCGGGCCGCGCATTGGCTATGGAGCTGACTGACCCGCGATTCGCTGACCCCCAGGACCTCACCGATTTCCTTGAGGTTCAGCTCTTCGTCGTAGTACAGCGCCAACACCAGTCGCTCACGTTCCGGCAGATTGGCAATCGCCTCTGCCAGGGCGCCCTGGAAGCGTTCATCTTCCAGGTCGCGTGAAGGCTCCTGGTGAGCGCTCGCGCCGTCCTCGTGCAGCCCTTCATGTTCGCCGTCCTGTAGCAGGTCGTCGAAACTGAACAGGCGGCTGCCCAAGGTATCGTTCAAAATCCCGTAGTAATCGTCGAGACTCAATTGGAGTTCGGCCGCAACTTCGTGATCTTTAGCGTCGCGGCCGGTTTTTGCTTCAATTGAGCGAATTGCGTCACTCACCATCCGGGTATTGCGGTGAACCGAACGCGGCGCCCAATCACCTTTACGCACTTCATCGAGCATCGCACCACGGATACGGATACCCGCATACGTCTCGAAACTCGCACCCTTGCTCGCGTCGTACTTGGTCGACACTTCGAGCAGGCCGATCATCCCCGCCTGGATCAGGTCTTCGACCTGGACACTGGCGGGCAGGCGTGCCAGCAGGTGGTAGGCAATGCGCTTGACCAGAGGCGCATAGCGCTCGATCAATTCGCCCTGGCTGTCACGCGCTGATTTTTTGTAAAGGTTGTAGCCGCTGGCTGTCATAGCACCGGTCCTGCACTCGTCTGATGCACCAATCGCTCGACGAAAAACTCCAGATGCCCCCGAGGATTGGCGGGCAGTGGCCAGGTATCGACCTTCTGAGCAATTGCCTTGAACGCCAACGCGCATTTCGAACGAGGGAACGCTTCATAGACTGCACGCTGCTTTTGCACAGCCTTGCGCACACACTCGTCATAGGGAACTGCGCCGACGTATTGTAAGGCGACATCGAGGAAGCGATCCGTGACCTTGGTCAACTTGGCGAACAGGTTGCGCCCTTCCTGTGGGCTCTGGGCCATGTTGGCCAGCACGCGGAAGCGGTTCATGCCGTAGTCGCGGTTGAGCAGCTTGATCAGGGCGTAGGCGTCGGTGATCGAGGTGGGTTCGTCGCAGACCACCAGCAACACTTCCTGCGCGGCGCGCACGAAGCTGACCACGGACTCGCCGATCCCGGCGGCGGTATCGATCACCAGCACGTCGAGGTTGTCGCCGATATCACTGAAGGCCTGGATCAGGCCGGCATGCTGCGCCGGGCTCAGATGCACCATGCTCTGGGTGCCGGAGGCGGCCGGGACGATGCGAATCCCCCCTGGCCCCTGCAACAGCACATCGCGCAGTTCACAGCGGCCCTCAATGACATCGGCCAGGGTATGTTTGGGGGTCAGTCCCAGCAGAACGTCAACGTTCGCCAGTCCCAGGTCGGCATCCAGCAGCATGACACGGCGGCCAAGCTCTGCCAGGGCCAGGGACAAATTCACTGACACGTTAGTTTTCCCGACGCCACCTTTGCCGCCGGTCACCGCGATCACCTGTACGGGATGCATGCTGCCCATGTTCTTTCTTTACCTTGTCTTGCTTAGCCGCAGGCTACATAGGGTGGCCGCGGTAGCAGACCATCGATGTAGGTACATTGCACTGTGTTTCATGTTGCCTTCAGCCGACCCGCTTGGCTGGGTTGTGATAGAGGTCGGCGAACATGTCCGCCATCGCCTCTTCACTGGGTTCGTCCTGCATTTGCACACTGACTGCACGGCTGACCAGTTGATGACGGCGCGGCAGATGCAAATCATCCGGGATCCGCGGCCCGTCGGTCAGGTAGGCGACCGGTAATTCATGGCTGATGGCAAGGCTCAACACTTCGCCCAGGCTTGCGGTTTCATCCAGCTTAGTCAGGATGCAACCGGCCAACCCGCAACGCTTGTAGCTGTGGTACGCAGCAGTCAGAACCTGTTTTTGGCTGGTTGTTGCAAGTACCAGGTAATTTTTCGACTTGATCCCGCGTCCGGCCAGGCTTTCCAGCTGCATACGCAACGCCGGGTCGCTGGCTTGCAGGCCCGCGGTGTCGATCAGCACCACGCGTTTGCGCAGCAGCGGGTCGAGGGCGTTGGCCAGGGACTGGCCCGGGTCGACATGGGTCACCGGCACATTGAGGATCCGGCCCAGGGTCTTGAGCTGCTCCTGGGCACCGATGCGGTAGCTGTCCATGCTCACCAGCGCAATATTGTGCGCGCCGTACTTGAGTACATAACGGGCGGCCAATTTGGCCAGGGTGGTGGTCTTGCCCATGCCGGCAGGGCCGACCATGGCAATCACGCCACCTTCTTCAAGGGGTTCGATTTCCGGGGTCTGGATCATCCGCGCCAAGTGGGCCAGCAGCATGCGCCAGGCCTGGCGAGGTTCTTCGATACCGGTGGTCAGCTCCAGCAGGTCGCGCGACAACGGGCCGGACAGGCCGATGCGCTGCAGGCGACGCCAGAGGTTGGCCTGTTGCGGCTTGCTGCCTTGCAACTGGTTCCAGGCCAGCGAGCCCAACTGCACTTCCAACAGTTCGCGCAGGCCATTGAGTTCAAAACGCATCGAGTCGAACACGCGCTGGTCGACCGCCGCAGCCGGCGCCGGCGCAGCAGGACGCGGCGGCTCGACGAAGGTCGGCTCAACCAATGGCTCGGCCGCAGTCAGCGGCAGGCCGGCAAACAATTGGCGGTTGGTGGTCGCATCGCTGTCGCCACGCATGCTCAGTTCGGCCTGGGCCGAGACAATGCGCGAGGCGGTCTTGCGCAACTCGTCTTCGAGTTCCATGTTCGGCACGCGCGGCGCCAAGGCCTGGGGTTTGTAATCCAGGGCAGCCGTCAGCTCGACACCGCCGGCAATGCGACGGTTACCGATAATAGCCGCGTCGGCGCCCAGTTCATCACGAACCAGCTTCATGGCCTGACGCATATCGGCGGCGAAAAAACGCTTTACTTGCATAACCCACTACCTCAGCCGTTGGGCCCTACTGTCGCGACGATAGTCACTTGCTTGTTGTCAGGAATTTCCTGATAAGCCAATACGTGCAAATTCGGTACTGCCAGGCGTCCAAACCGCGACAACATCGCCCGGACGGGGCCGGCCACCAGCAGGATCACCGGTTGGCCCTGCATCTCCTGGCGCTGTGCGGCGTCGATCAACGAACGCTGCAGCTTTTCAGCCATGCTTGGCTCCAGCAGGACGCCCTCTTCCTGGCCTTGTCCTGCCTTCTGGATACTATTGAGCAATATTTGTTCCAACCTTGGTTCCAAGGTGATGACAGGCAGCTCGGAGTCAAGCCCGACAATGCTTTGGACGATGGCACGCGACAAACCGACGCGCACCGCAGCCACCAGAGCGGCAGTATCTTGACTCTTGGCGGCATTGTTGGCGACGGCCTCGGCAATGCTGCGAATGTCGCGTACCGGCACCTGCTCGGCCAACAGTGCCTGCAACACCTTGAGCAACTGCGACAACGACAGGATGCCCGGCACCAGCTCTTCGGCCAGCTTTGGCGAGGCCTTGGCCAGCAATTGCATGAGTTGCTGGACTTCTTCGTGGCCAATCAACTCGTGGGAGTGCTTGTACAGAATCTGGTTGAGGTGCGTGGCGACCACCGTGCTGGCATCCACCACGGTGTAACCCAGGGACTGCGCCTGGCTACGCTGGCTGACTTCGATCCACACCGCGTCCAGGCCAAAAGCCGGATCTTTGGCGGTGATGCCGCTCAGGGTGCCAAACACCTGGCCCGGGTTGATCGCCAACTCGCGGTCCGGGTAGATCTCGGCTTCGGCCAGGGTCACGCCCATCAGCGTCAGACGGTAGGCACTGGGGGCCAGGTCGAGGTTGTCGCGAATGTGTACGGTGGGCATCAAGAAGCCCAGGTCCTGGGACAATTTCTTGCGCACACCCTTGATCCGCGCCAGCAACTGGCCGCCCTGGTTGCGGTCGACCAGCGGGATCAGGCGATAGCCGACTTCCAGGCCGATCATGTCGATCGGGGTCACGTCATCCCAGCCCAACTCCTTGGTTTCCTGGGCGCGGGCCGGCGACGGCAGTAAGTCCTGCTGGCGTTCCACCTCTTTCAAGGCCTGGACCTTGACCGTGTTCTGCTTCTTCCAGAACAGGTACGCACCGCCGCCGGCCAGGGCAGCCATGCTCAGGAACGAGAAGTGCGGCATGCCCGGCACAATGCCCATGATCGCCATGATGCCGGCCGCCACGGCCAGGGCCTTGGGCGAGGAAAACATCTGGCGGTTGATCTGCTTGCCCATGTCTTCGGAGCCGGACGCACGGGTCACCATGATCGCCGCAGCTGTGGATAACAACAGTGATGGCAATTGCGCCACTAAACCGTCACCAATGGTCAGCAAGGCGTACACCTTGCCCGCATCGCCGAAGGTCATGCCGTGCTGGAAGATCCCCACCGCCATGCCGCCGATCAGGTTGATAAACAGGATCAGCAGGCCGGCGATGGCGTCGCCACGCACGAATTTGCTGGCACCGTCCATCGAACCGTAGAACTCGGCCTCCTGGGCCACTTCGGAACGACGGGCCTTGGCCTGGTTCTGGTCGATCAGGCCGGCGTTGAGGTCGGCGTCGATCGCCATTTGCTTGCCAGGCATGGCGTCGAGGGTAAACCGTGCGCTCACCTCGGAAATCCGCCCGGCGCCCTTGGTCACCACCACGAAGTTGATGATCATCAGGATCGCGAACACCACGATACCGACCACGTAGTTGCCGCCGATCACCACCTCACCAAAAGCCTGGATCACCTTGCCGGCGGCGGCGTGACCGTCCTGGCCGTGGAGCATCACCACCCGCGTAGAGGCCACGTTAAGGGCCAGGCGCAGCAGCGTGGCAACCAGCAAAATGGTGGGAAAGACCGCAAAATCCAAAGGCCGCAGCGCGTATACACACACCAGCAGCACCACGATGGACAGGGCAATGTTGAAGGTGAAGAACACGTCCAACAGGAACGGCGGCATCGGCAACATCATCATTGCCAGCATGACCAACAGCAACAACGGCACACCCAGGTTGCCTCGCGAGAGGTCCGTCAGGGTGCCACGGGCGTTGTTGAGCATTTGAGAGCGATCCACCACCGGTATTCCTCGTTGCCTTGAAGCAAAACTTTGACGCCAGGAGGCGACTTGGAGGGGCTTGTGCAAGAAGCCTTCCAACTTTTGCTTGAGGCATACCGGGGGAGGATTATTGTTAGCCGCTAGAGTGGCTGGACGTTTGCTGCCTGCTTGCCTTTTGGACCCTCGACGACTTCGTACTGCACCTTCTGACCCTCCGCCAGGGACTTGAATCCGCCGCTTTGAATAGTCGAGAAGTGCACAAACAGATCCTCTCCCCCACCGTCCTGCGTGATGAACCCGAAGCCTTTTGAGTCGTTGAACCACTTCACAGTGCCCGTTGCCATTGCCCTTCTCCCGAACCTTGCTTGAACATCCGCGCGCCATCAAACCGCGAAGCAGAGGCGGTGGCTACTGTCAGAGTTGACAGGTAGACATGAGAGGCAAGCGATGCTAGTTGCCAGGCATTGGCGCTTGCTACCTGTTCGGACGCCATCGCGGGCAAGCCCGGCTCCCACATTTGACCGAGATCAACTGTGGGAGCCGGGCTTGCCCGCGATGGCGTCCGAACAAGCACATCAAAACTCAGGAATCGCGCTGCAAATCCGGCGGAATCGGCAAATCCTTGAGCGGATCCGGCCGCTTGCCCTTGCCCGCACGGTATTGGCGAATCTGATAGACATAGGCCAACACCTGCGCCACCGCCAGGTACAGCCCGGCCGGGATCTCTTGTTCAAGGTCGGTGGAGTAGAAGATCGAACGCGCCAGCGCCGGCGACTCCAGCAGCAAAATGTCGTTGGCCTGGGCGATTTCGCGGATTTTCAAGGCGGTAAAGTCGCTGCCCTTGGCCAGCAACATCGGTGCGCCGCCCTTCTCGGCGTCGTACTTGAGCGCCACGGCATAGTGGGTCGGGTTGGTAATGACCACATCGGCATCCGGTACCGAAGCCATCATCTTGCGCTGGGACATCTCGCGTTGCAGCTGACGGATACGCTGCTTCACTTCCGGCTTGCCTTCCTGATCCTTGTGCTCGTCACGCACTTCTTGCTTGGTCATCAGCAGCTTCTTGTGGCTTTCCCACAGCTGGATCGGCGCATCCACCGCCGCAATCAGGATCAGCCCGCAGGCCATCCACAACGCACTCCACCCCACCAGTTGCACGCTATGAATGATTGCCAGCTCCAGCGGTTCATGGGCGATGCGCAACAAGTCGTCGATATCCGACTTGAGCACCACCAACGCCACAAACAAGATGATGAAGAACTTCGCCAATGCCTTGAGCAGCTCCACCACGGCCTTGGCCGAGAACATGCGCTTGATCCCGGCCGCCGGGTTCATGCGGCTGAACTTGGGCGCCAGGCTGCCGGCCGCGAACAACCAGCCACCGAGGGAAATCGGCCCAATCAGCGCTGCCAGCAGCAAGGTGATCAGCACCGGTTGCGAGGCCAGGATCGCTATCTTCCCCGAGTGCAGCAGGTAGATGCCCATGGCGCGCGGGTCAAGCAGCACTTCCCGGGGCAGGGAAAAGCTGTGCTTCATGATCTCCATCAGGTCCTGGGCCAGGCCGCCGCCGTAGATCAACAGGCCGCCGGCCCCGGCGAGCATCACCGCCAGGGTGTTGAGCTCTTTGGAACGGGCAATCTCGCCCTTTTCCCTGGAGTCCTTTTTCCGTTTCTCCGTGGGGTCTTCTGTTTTGTCCTGACCACTCTCGCTCTCGGCCATGGCTCAGCGCGCCCGTGCCAGATCACGTAAGAACTGCAGGGCATCACTGGCCAGCGGTTGATACTGATTGAGAATGTCGGCCAGGCCGATCCAGAAAATCCCCAGGCCCAACACCAGGGTCAGCGGGAAACCAATAGCAAAGATGTTCAACTGCGGCGCGGCACGGGTCATCACGCCGAAGGCAATGTTGACCACCAGCAGCGCAGTGATCGCCGGCAACACCAGCAACAATGACGCGCCCAGCACCCAACTGAGGCGCCCGACCACTTCCCAGAAGTGGTTGACGATCAAGCCCTCGCCTACCGGCAAGGTGGTGAAGCTCTCGGTGAGGATTTCGAAGGCCACCAGATGGCCGTTCATGGCCAAAAACAGCAGGGTCACCAGCATGGTCAGAAATTGCCCGATCACCGCCACCGACACGCCGTTGGTGGGGTCGACCATGGACGCGAAGCCCATGCCCATCTGGATCGAGACGATTTGCCCGGCAATCACAAACGCCTGGAAGAACAGGGTCAAGGAGAAGCCCATCAAGGCGCCAATCAGGATTTGTTCGGCAATCAGCAGCAATGCACTGAGGTCCAGGGCATTGACCGGTGGCATCGCCGGCAATGTCGGCACAATGACCACAGTGATCGCCACGGTGAAGAACAGGCGCACACGCTTGGGCACCAGGGTCGTGCCGATCACCGGCATGGTCATCAGCATCGCGCCCACGCGAAACAGCGGCAGGATGAACGCGGCCACCCACGTGCTGATCTGGGTGTCGGTCAATGCCAGCAAGGACTGCATCAGGTCAGCCGATCAACTGCGGAATACTGCCGTACAGCTGCAGGATGTATTCCATGAAGGTCTGCACCAGCCAGGGCCCGGCAACGATCAGCGTGACCAGCATCACCAACAAACGCGGGAGGAAGCTCAAGGTCTGTTCGTTGATCTGCGTGGCAGCCTGGAACATCGCCACCAGCAAACCCACCAACAGGCTGGGCACCACCAGCACCGCGACCATCAGGGTGGTCAGCCACAGTGCTTCGCGAAACAGGTCGACGGCGACTTCCGGAGTCATGGCGCTATACCCCTCCGAAACTGCCGGCGAGGGTGCCGATAATCAGCGCCCAACCATCCACCAGCACAAACAGCATGATCTTGAACGGCAACGAAATGATCAGCGGCGACAGCATCATCATACCCATGGCCATCAGCACACTGGCCACCACCAGGTCGATGATCAGGAACGGGATGAAGATCATGAAGCCGATCTGGAATGCAGTCTTGAGCTCCGAGGTCACGAACGCCGGCACCAGGATGGTCAACGGCGCCTGGTCGGGGCTGGCAATATCGGTACGCTTGGACAGGCGTACAAACAGCTCCAGATCGCTGGAGCGGGTCTGCGATAGCATGAAGTCCTTGATCGGGCCTTGGGCCTTGTCCACCGCGTCCTGGGCTGTGAGCTTCTCGGCCAGGTAGGGTTGCAGGGCTTGCTGGTTCACCTTGTCAAACACCGGCGCCATGATGAACAACGTCAGGAACAGGGCCATGCCGGTGAGGATCTGGTTCGACGGCGTCTGCTGCAAACCCAGGGCCTGACGCAGAATCGAGAACACAATGATGATGCGAGTGAAGCTGGTCATGAGCATGACGAACGCCGGGATAAAACTCAGCGCCGTCATGATCAGCAGGATCTGCAGGCTGACCGAATATTCCTGGGCCCCGGCCGCGTTGGTGCCCAGGGTGATCGCCGGGATCGACAACGGGTCGGCGCCGAACGCCAGGGGCGCGGCCAGTAACAGCATGAGCGCCAATAGAACGCGCATTACTTCTTATCCTTCTGGTCCTTGCCCATCAGCTCCATCAGGCGCTGGGCGAACTCCGGGGTGGCGGCCTCGGTCTGGGCCACGCTCACCGGATGCTTGAGCACGTGCAGCGGGGTAATACGACCAGGCGTCAGGCCGAGCAGGATCTGCTCTTCGCCCACCTGCACCAGCACCAGGCGATCCCGTGCGCCCAAGGCCCGCGAACCCACCAGCTCGATGACCTGGGCATTGCCCGGGCCGATCCGCTGCACCCGGCGCAACAGCCAGGCGAGGACGAAGATCAACCCCACCACCAGCAGCAGGCCGAGCACCAACTGAGTCAGTTGCCCGGCCACATTGCCACCGACGGCCGGCGCAGCGGCCAAGGCCACCGGCTCAGCCGCGAATGCGCCCAGTGGCAGCGCCCACAACAGTCCCACCACCCAGCGACTCATCTCAGCGCAGCTTCTTGATGCGTTCGCTGGGGCTGATCACGTCAGTCAGGCGGATGCCGAACTTTTCGTTGACCACCACCACTTCGCCATGGGCGATCAGCGTGCCGTTGACCAACACATCCAGCGGCTCGCCGGCCAGGCGGTCAAGCTCGATCACCGAACCCTGGTTGAGTTGCAGCAGGTTGCGGATGTTGATTTCAGTGCTGCCCACTTCCATGGAGATCGATACCGGGATATCGAGGATCACGTCCAGGTTCGGACCATCGAGCGATACCGGCTCATGGTTCTTCGGCACGCTGCCGAACTCTTCCATGGGCAAGCGGTTGCCCACCGGTGCAGTGGCAGCATCGGCCGCCAGCAAAGCGTCGATATCGTCCTGGCCTACATCGCCGGTTTCTTCCAGGGCAGCGGCCCATTCATCGGCCAGGGCCTGGTCTTCGGCGGAAGTATTTTCGTGTTCGGTAGCCATTACATGTCCTCGGCGCAGCAAAAAACAGGAGTTAGAGGGGAATCAGCGACGGTTGATCGGCTCGACCACTTGCAACGCCAGGTTGCCTTTGTGGGAACCGAGCTTGACCTTGAACGACGGCACGCCGTTGGCGCGCATGATCAATTCGTCTGGCAACTCGACAGGGATCACATCCCCCGGCTGCATATGCAAAATGTCCCGCAGGCGCAACTGGCGACGCGCCACGGTGGCGCTCAGCGGCACATCGACATCCAGCAGGTCTTCGCGCAGGGCCTTGACCCAGCGTTCGTCCTGGTCGTCGAGGTCGGACTGGAAGCCCGCATCGAGCATCTCGCGCACCGGTTCGATCATCGAGTACGGCATGGTCACGTGCAGGTCGCCGCCCCCGCCATCGAGTTCGATATGGAAAGTGGAGACCACAATGGCTTCGCTGGGCCCGACGATGTTGGCCATGGCCGGGTTCACTTCCGAGTTGATGTACTCGAAATTGACTTCCATGATCGCCTGCCAGGCTTCTTTCAAGTCGACGAAGGCCTGCTCCAGCACCATGCGCACTACGCGCAATTCGGTGGGGGTGAATTCGCGGCCTTCGATCTTGGCGTGACGGCCGTCACCACCGAAGAAGTTGTCCACCAGCTTGAACACCAGCTTGGCGTCGAGGATGAACAGCGCGGTACCGCGCAGCGGCTTGATCTTGACCAGGTTGAGGCTGGTGGGCACGTACAGCGAGTGCACGTATTCACCGAACTTCATCACCTGCACGCCGCCCACCGCTACGTCTGCCGAACGGCGCAGCATGTTGAACATGCTGATCCGGGTGTAGCGGGCGAAACGCTCGTTGATCATTTCCAGGGTCGGCATGCGTCCACGGACGATGCGATCCTGGCTGGTCAGGTCATAACTTTTGACGCTGCCGGGCTCGGCAGCCATTTCGGTCTGTACCAGACCATCGTCGACGCCATGTAACAGGGCGTCGATTTCATCCTGGGACAGCAGGTCTTGCACGGCCATGTCGTGATCCTACTGCAATACGAAATTAGTGAAGAGCGCCTGCTCGACCACGACTTTGCCCAGTTCTTTCTGGGCCACTTCCTGCACGCTGGCAGTGACCTTCTGGCGCAGCATTTCCTGGCCCACCGGGGTGGCCAGGCTGTCGAAACTCTGCCCGGAGAACAGCATCACCAGGTTGTTGCGGATCACCGGCATATGCACCTTGAGGGCATCCAGGTCCGCCTGGTTGCGCGCCAGCAGGGAAATGCTCACCTGCAGGTAGCGTTGCCGACCGTTCTGGTTGTAGTTGGCGACAAAGGCCGGAAGCATCTGCTCGAAGATTGCCGGTTGCTTGACGTTGGTCGCGGTCTCGGCCGCAGGTGCAGGCTTGCTCTGGGCGCTGTGCATGAAGTACCAGGTAGCGCCCACCGACACGCCGATGGCCAATAACAAGGCTACGACGATCAACAGGATCATCTTGAGCTTGCTCTTGCCTGCAGGTGCTGTTGCTGCGTCGTCACTCTTCGCCATGCCAATAATCCGTCACTATTCGGGGTTTCATAGATCCACGGGAAGGCAAGAGCAAGTGTTATGCCAGAGTTGTCACGGATTTCAGCAACGCTACAAAACCAGTGTGGGAGCTGGCTTGCCTGCGATAGCGGTGTGTCAGGCACGAGCTATATTGCTGACCCACCGCTATCGCAGGCAAGCCAGCTCCCACAGAGGTCAGGTTTCAGGCGTAGTAGTCCACGGCGCTGGAGCCGATGACGGATTGGGCTATCGGCGCCGCCACTTCGGTGGCTTCGCCGGCAAGGCCGGTGTCATGCCCATCGTTGTGCCCACCGCTGCCGCTGACTCCCCGCGCCTGGTTCTGCTGTTGCTCCTGACCCTGGCCCTGCCAGCCACGGGACTGGTCGGAGACATTCACGTCAACCTGGCCCATGCCCTGCTGGGCGAACATTTCCCGCAGGCGCCCGGACTGGCTTTCCAGGGCCTCGCGCACGGCGGCGTGGCCGCTCATGAAGTTGACCTGGGCCTGCTGGTCAGCGGTCATGTTCACGCGGATATCCAGGCGGCCCAACTCGGCAGGCTGTAATTGGATATCGGCGGACTTGAGGTTGATGCTGGACAGGTACATGACCCGGTTCACCACTTCCTCGGTCCAGCCACTCTGATGCATGGCCAGCGGCTGGTTATTGAGCGGCAAGGCGTTGGCGGTCTTGGGCGTGGCGGCCTGGGTCAGGGCGGCCAGGCGATTGGCAAAGTCATCGACGCGGGTGTCGCTGCTCGCGCCCTTCAAATCCTTGAGGCCCTCTTCGATCAGGCCGCTGAAAGCCTTCTCGCCCCCCTGGTCGGTACTGTCCTTGGCCGCTTGCTGATCGACCATCGCCGCCAGGCCGTTAGTGAAGTTCTGCGCGGCGGTAGGCTCAGCCTGGGTCGGCGCGGCTTTTTGCGCTGCCTGGCTGCTGGCGGAGACATGCCCGCCCTGCTCCATCGCCAGGCGCACGGCCGGCAATGCATCCAATGGATCGGCCTCGGGGTCGAAGGTTGGCGCAACCTCTTCGGTGACCGGCGCGGTGGTCACGAGCAACGGCGCCACGGCGTCATCCACCACGGCGGCCGGGACAGCAACCGGAGCCGGCGTGACCGCCGCGATCAGCGCCGGGTCAACCACCGGATCGGCCACCGGCTGTACAGCCAATGCCGGATCCTTGCCGGTGCTTGTCTCGTCATCGCGGCTGGCCGTCTTGTCGTCCTTGACCTGCGGGCTGGCAGGCAAGGTCTTGCCGCTATCGGCAACCGCTGGGGTGCCAGCGGCAGGCTTGTCGTTGCCCACCTCTTTCTTGGCACTGACATCCGCCGGCTTGTCACGGCTTGGCTTGGGCGCCATATCGGTGGCCTTGGCAGGCGCAACGCTGGACTCCTTGGCGAACACCTGGGCAAAGCCTGGCGCTTTGGCCCGCGCGTCCACGGCCACTGCCTGGGCATTGACGGAGGAAGCCTGAGGCTTGACCGCGGGGGCGGCCTGCAGGAGCGAGTTAGGGGCGAGAGGCATAGGTCTGGTCTCCGCTGCGCAGGGTCGAGGGCGCAGTCAGCAGAGATAGAGCAAAAGTCGGGCCAGCTTTGCCAACCGGCCCATTGAACCCTAGAAGCGCTGGCGCTCCGACTCATACATCGGCTTGACCAGGGCGAACTCATGATCGATCTGGTCCACCAGCTTGCCCAGGTCGGCGACCTGCGCCTTGGCCGACTCGGCCTCCAGGCGCTGGCACAACCGCGCCAGACGCACGGCCCCCAGGTTGCCGCTGCTGCCTTTGAAACTATGGGCAATCTGCCCAAGCGCCTTGGCATCATCTCGCGCCTGGCGCAACGCTTCGACGCGCTTTTGCGAGTCATCGAGGAAGGTGTCGAGCAAATGGGGGTATTCGCCTTCCATGACTTCCTGCAAACCCATCAACACTTCAGGGTCCATATGTATCTGCGTCACTTGTTCGCTCCTTGATCAAGAATCGGCGGATTATGCCAGAGCCTCCCAGCAAAACTCCACGCACACACTGCGCCCGCCATCGGACCAGCGTACATGGCTGCTCAGTTGCCGGACCAGGTTCAGCCCGCGCCCGGACAGACGGTCGATATCCAGCGGCCGCGCCAGGACTGTTTCCACATCAAAACCCGCGCCACTGTCTTCGATCCGCAGGCTCAGGCAACCGCCTGCACCTGTCGGCAAGACATCGATATGCACACGGATATAGCCGTTACTCAACAAGGCCAGGCGCTCATTGCGCTGGCGATAATAGTCGGCAAAACCCTGCACATCGCGCTTGAGCCGTGAATCCAGGCCCAGCACCCCATGCTCCAGGGCGTTGGAATACAGCTCGGCCATCACGCTGTACAACGCCCCACTCTGGCCGCGCAGGCCGTGGATTTCCAGGAGCAATTGCAGCAAATACGGTAACGGGTTGTAACGCTTGAGTGTCTCGGCACGAAACTCGAAACTCACCGACCAGTCCAGCGGGCAGGATTGGCCGCTGTCGGTGTACTGAATAGCCGACGCATGCAGAGCCTGCTCAGGCAGCAGGCTGATTTCCACCAGGCTGACATCATCACGCACCTCGCCGCGAAAGCCGGCAAGGGCTTGTTCGATGTCCTCAAACAGGCGCTCAGGCTCACGGTTGGCGGCAAACACCTGGAGCAAACGCTCCACGCCAAACAATTGCTCATTGGCATCCGCCGTATCAATCACCCCATCGGACAACAGGAACACCCGATCGCCCAGGGCCATCGGCCAGACTTGCGTGCAGTCGTCAAAAACCTCGGGCGCCAGCACACCCAAGGGCAGATGCCGCGACACCAGCGGCGTGCGCCTGCCCGTGGCCACTTCATGGACGTAGCCGTCGGGCATCCCGCCGTTCCACACCTCCACCACCCGACGCTGGGCGCTGAGACACAACAGCGTCGCACAACAGAACATGTCCACCGGCAGGATGCGCTTGAGCTTGGCGTTCATCTCCCGCAGGGTCTGCGCCAGGCCGTACCCCTTGGCGGTCATGCCGTAGAACACCTCGGCCAGCGGCATTGCGCCAACGGCTGCTGGCAAGCCATGGCCGGTGAAGTCACCGAGCAGCACATGCATGTCGCCCGACGGCGTGTAGGCCGCCAGCAACAAGTCGCCGTTGAACAGCGCATAAGGCGATTGCAGGTAACGGATATTACGCGCGGCGTTCAGGCAGCCGGAATGGGCGACCTTATCGAACACCGCCTTGGCCACCCGCTGTTCATGCAGCAGGTACTCATGATGGCGGGCGATCTGGTCGCGCTGCTGCAACACCGTGGCCTGCAGCCGGCGCAGGCGGTCCATGGCGTTGATCTTCGCCGCGAGAATGATCGGGTTGTAGGGCTTGGCCAGGAAGTCATCGCCACCGGCATCCAGGCAACGGGCCAGGGCCTGGCTGCCACTCAGGGACGTCAGGAAGATGATCGGCACCAGCGTCTCGCCCGCCAGCTGCTTGATCTGCCGGGCGGCTTCAAAGCCGTCCATCACCGGCATCAAGGCATCCATCAATACCAACTGCGGGCGTTCGCGGGCGAACACCTCCAGCGCTTGCTGACCGTTAGTCGCGGTGAGCACCCGATGGCCCTGGCGCCGCACAATGGTCGATAGCAACAACAGATCGGCAGCGCTGTCTTCGGCGATCAGGACCGTCAGCAGGCTCAAGAGATATCAAACAACTTGTCGAAATTGGAGATGGCGAGGATCTTGCGCACATCGGAGCTGCTGTTGATCACCCGCACATCGGCGTCATCGCTTCCGGCATGATCACGCAGCAACAACAGCATGCCCAGGGCCGAGCTGTCGAGGTAGGTGGCCTCCTTCAAGTCCACCACATAGATATCAGGGACCTTATAGAACCGCTCGTAGGAATCGCGAAAAGCCTGGTGACTGCCGAAATCGAACCGGCCTTTGACTGCGATCGTCAACTTCGTCCCATCCAGGGATACTTCTGATTCAACCGACATACGACTGCTTCCTTGTCGTGGGCATGTGCAACAAGGTGTAGCAGGTGATCACAGAGTGGGCAACCTTGCCTTGGCGGAACTGCTCACGCCCGCCCCTGTAGGAGCGAGCTTGCTCGCGAAGGTCGTCAACGATGACGCGGGAAACTTGACGCCCCGCTGTGCCCGCCAGTTTTTCGCGAGCAAGCTCGCTCCTACAGGGGCGGGCGCGGGTAGTTAGTATTGATCCTGGCGCGGCAGGCGCTGGGACAGTTCATCGAGCAGCTTCTGTTCGCGCTTGTCTTCCAGAGCGCGCGCTTCGTCGATGTAACGCTGCACCAGCTTGCGCAGGCCTTCGACCCGGGCGTAGGCCTGTTGCCAGCCTTCGCGGGCCTTGTCGAGGTTGTTCTGGTGCCAGGCCAGGCTTTGGCGCTGCTGGCCGACGGCGCTTTCCAGTTGGTTGAGAAAGTGCTGGTAGTTCATCAGCCACTGCCCGGAAACGCCCTTGCTGCCGCGATCGATCCACTGCTGCTGGTATTCGCCGCGAAAGCGCTCCAGGTCGCCCAGTTTGCTCTCGGCCAGGCGCACCTGGCCCTGGAAATGCCCCAGGCGCTGGGCGGCGGTGCGTTCGGCGCTTTCGGCCATCTCCACCACCGGAGCAAGACGCGCGGCGCGACTGCTGGCCATCAGGGGTTAACCGCCAGGCGCTGGTGCAAACACCGACGCCAGGTGCGCTTCGCTTTCGGCCATGCTGATGTTGTCGTTCAGCCCCTGGCGCAGGTAGGTCACCAGTTGCGGTTGCAGGGCAATCGCCAGGTCGGTCTCGCGGTCGCCACCGGCGACATAGGCGCCGACGCTGATCAGATCACGGCTCTGCTGGTAACGCGACCACAACTGCTTGAACTGTTGGGCGCGGACCATGTGCTCGGCGCTGACCACCGACGGCATGACCCGGCTGATGGACGCTTCGATATCGATGGCCGGGTAATGCCCTTCCTCGGCCAGGCGCCGGGACAGCACGATGTGCCCGTCAAGCACGCCCCGCGCCGAGTCGGCAATCGGGTCCTGCTGGTCATCGCCTTCGGACAGCACGGTGTAGAACGCCGTGATCGAGCCACCACCGGCCTCGGCATTGCCGGCGCGCTCCACCAGCTTGGGCAGCTTGGCGAAGACCGATGGCGGATAGCCTTTGGTCGCGGGCGGCTCGCCAATGGCCAGGGCGATTTCCCGCTGGGCCTGGGCGAAACGCGTGAGGGAGTCCATCAGCAACAGGACATTCTTGCCCTTGTCGCGGAAATATTCGGCAATCCGCGTGCAGTACATGGCGGCACGCAGGCGCATCAATGGCGCATCGTCCGCCGGCGACGCCACCACCACGGAACGCTTGAGGCCTTCTTCACCCAGGATGTGCTCGATGAATTCCTTCACCTCACGGCCCCGCTCACCGATCAGGCCGACCACGATGATGTCGGCCTCGGTAAAGCGCGTCATCATGCCCAGCAGCACACTCTTGCCCACGCCGGTACCGGCGAACAGGCCCAGGCGCTGGCCGCGACCGACCGTCAATAAACCGTTGATGCAACGAATACCCACGTCCAGCGGCTGGCTGATCGGGTTGCGCTTGAGCGGGTTGATGGTCGGGCCGTCCATCGGCACCCAGTCTTCGGCCTTCATCCCGCCCTTGCCGTCCAGCGCACGGCCGGCGCCATCCAGCACGCGGCCGAGCATGCTCATGCCCATCGGCAGGCGCCCGGTGTCAGCCAGCGGCACCACGCGTGCGCCCGGCGCAATACCGGCGAGGCTGCCCACGGGCATCAGGAAGATCTTGCTGCCGGAAAAGCCCATGACTTCGGCTTCCACCTGCACCGGGTGGTAGCTGTCGTCGTTGATCACCAGGCAGCGGCTGCCCATGGCCGCGCGCAGGCCTTCGGCTTCCAGGGTCAGGCCGACCATGCGCAGCAGGCGACCTTCGAGGATCGGCTGGCCGGGCAACTCGGTGGCTTCGATATAACCGCCCAGGCGCTTGGCAAAGCTGGTGCGGTCAAGGCGCATCCGGCGTGTCCAAGTCAATATTCAGGTCCGGCGCCGCCGGGTGCAGCGCCTGTTCATGGAGCTGGTCGAACAACTTGGCCATGATCTGCGTGATGCGGGTTTCGACGGTGGCATCGATGCGGCTGTGCTCGGTCTCGACCCGGCAACCACCGGGCTGCAACGCGGCATCCTCGACGATGCGCCAGGTTTCCTCGTGGCGCTCGCGCAGGGCTTTGACCTGCTCGAAATCCTGCGGGTTGATGTACAACCGCACATTGCCGACGCCCAGGGGCAACAGCTTGAGGGCTTCGCGCATGACGCTTTCGATCTGGCTGGAGTCCAGCACCAGTTCACGTTGGATGACCTGGCGGGTGATGTGCTGCACCAGATCCACCATGGCCTTTTCCAACTGCGAGTCCTGCTCGGCGATCGGCGCAAACAGGTTGCCCATCAGCCGTTCGAGGCTGGCCAGCTTCACAACAAGGGCCGCGTCAGCTTCCTGGCGAACCTTGAGGGTGGTGCTGTGGAACCCCTCTTTCTCGCCCGTGGCAAAGCCTTCGTTGTAAGCCTCCTGGCGGATGCTTTCGAGCTCTTCGAGGGTCAGTGGCTGGACTTCCTCCAGCGGCACTTCTTCCATTTCCACCGGGGTTTCTACCACGGGTTCCGGCTCGGGTTCGGGCCGGTGCGGGTCGAAGCTGGGCAGCGACCAGACGTCGAACCCGCCGACGTCCCGGGCGCGAATCAGATCGCTGGGCGTCTCATCTTTGTTCGACATGCGCGGCGCCTTAGATCATTTCTTCGCCGCCCTTCCCGCCGAGAACGATTTCTCCGGCTTCGGCCATACGGCGGGCAATGGTGAGGATTTCTTTCTGTGCGGTTTCCACGTCGCTGACGCGCACCGGGCCCTTGGCTTCGAGGTCGTCGCGCAACAGTTCGGAAGCGCGCTTGGACATGTTCTTGAAGATCTTTTCCTTGACGCCCTCGTCCGAGCCCTTGAGGGCCAGCACCAGCACATCGGAGGAGACTTCGCGCAGCAACGCCTGGATGCCACGGTCGTCGACATCGGACAGGTTGTTGAACACGAACATCAGGTCTTCGATCTGCACCGACAAGGTATCGTCGATTTCGCGGATCGAGTCCATCAACTGGCCTTCGACCGAGCTGTCGAGGAAGTTCATGATATCGGCCGCGCGCTTGATACCGCCCAGGGTGGTGCGTGCTGCGTTGGAGTTGCCGGAGAACTGCTTCTCCAAGATCGTGTTCAACTCTTTCAAGGCCGCTGGCTGCACGGTGTTCAACGACGAGACGCGCAGGATGATGTCCAGGCGCACCTTGTGGTCGAAATGGCCAAGCACTTCGCCGGCCTGGTCCGGGTCCAGATAAGCCACGACAATCGCCTGGATCTGCGGGTGCTCGTAACGGATCACGTCCGCCACCGCGCGCGGCTCCATCCACTTGAGGCTGTCGAGGCCGCTGGTGTTGCCGCCCAGCAGGATACGGTCGATCAGGCCATTGGCCTTGTCTTCGCCCAGGGCCGAGGTGAGCATCTTGCGGATGTAGCTGTCGGAGCCGACGCCCAGGCTGGTCTGGTCGCCGACGATTTCGACGAACTCGCTCATCACCTGCTCGACCTGCTCGCGGTGCACGTTGCGCATCTGCGCCATCGCCACGCCAACCCGTTGCACTTCCTTGGGGCCCATATGGCGCAGCACTTGGGCCGCGTCAGTCTCACCCAGGGACAGCAACAGCACGGCGGCTTTGTCGACCTTGGTCAGCTTGGCAACAGAGGCTCGATTATCACTCATCTGCGTTGATCCACTCTTTCACGACCTGGGCCACACGACCCGGGTCTTCTGCCACCAGACTTTTGATTGCATTCAACTGCGCGTCATACCCTTCGCTCGGGCTTGGCAGCAGAATGCTCTGCGGGCCGCCAAGGCTGACGCGGTCGTTGGCCAGTTCGCCATCCAGGCCGCCCATGCCACCCAACTCGACATCACCGAACGGTGCCAACTGCTTCTTGCCGTGGCCGGTGATGTTGTTGAGCACAGGGCGCAGCACGCCAAACACCAGCACCAGGATGAACAACACCCCCAGCACTTGCTTGACGATGTCCCAGAACCAGGGTTGAGAGTAGAACGCAATATCGGCGATCACCTCACCGCGCTCCTGGGAGAACGGCATGTTGATCACGCTGACACTGTCGCCACGGCTGGCATCGAAGCCCACGGCGTCCTGCACCAGGCGGGTGAAGCGCGCCAATTCATCGGCGGTCCACGGCGCACGGGTGGTTTCGCCGTTGGCGGCGTTGATCTTGACCTGGTCATCCACCACCACCGACACCGATAGGCGGTTCAAGCGCCCTTGCTGTTGCTTGGTGTGGCTGATGGAGCGGTCCAGTTCGAAGTTCTTGGTCGATTGCGAACGCTTGTCGGCCGGGTACGGCGCGAGCATCGGTTGGCCGGTGGCCGGGTCCATGATCTGCTGGCCATTGGCGTCCAACAGTGGCTGGCCGGGCTGGATCGCGGCGGCAGCGGTGGC
>NZ_CVTS01000035.1:0-4077 GCF_900004755.1 Pseudomonas sp. 25 R 14
TGGGTCAGTCACCTATGCACCAACTGACCCACCGCTTTCGCGAGCAAGCCCGCTCCCACACAAGCCCGCTCCTACAGGGTTTTTCGGTGTGTTTTAGAGAGTGGCAATCAACGCCGGCCCAAACGCCTCACGCAAAAACTGCGGCGCGATGTAGCGCTGGTAATGCGCCTCTGACAACAGGAAAAACTCCCGGTCAATCGCATCGCGCAAATCCGCCAGGTGCCGCTCGCGAAACTCCGGCAGCAGCGCCAGGCCATAGGCATCGAGCCTGGAAATCACCCGCGCACCGCGGGCAATCAACTGATAAGCCCAGCAGTAAGGTGACTGGTGCGGCATAAAACGGATCTTGCGCTCCTCCAACTGCTGGCGCAGGCGTGGGGCATCCAGCACTTGCAGCTTGCTGGCCATGACTTGCACCAGTAACTGTTCAAGGCGCAGCCAGACCGCTTGTTTTTCCTCGGCGCTGTAGCCGTTCCACTGAATGACTTCATGGTGATATCGCTTGCAGCCACGGCAGACCAGGTCGCCATAAACGGTGGAACACAGGCCGACGCACGGCGTCTTGATGGTTTGATTTGGCATAAAAACCGCGTCTTTCCTAATCCACGACAAAAGGGTTCACAGGCGCTCCAGGGCGCTGAACTGCTGGTTCAACCATTGATACAACTGGGTGACTGCCCGTGACATCTGCCCGCGATGGGGGCAGGCAAAACTCAAGGGGTACACATCACCGGGAATCTCGGGCAACAGCACCACCAGGCGCTGGGCCTGCACATCGGCGTATACATCCAGCCAGCATTTGTAGGCGATGCCTTCACCTGCCACCGCCCAGCGCCGCACCACATCGGCGTCGTCACTGAACAAGGGGCCGGCGACCTGCACGGTCTGCTCGCCCAGTTCCCAACGGTCGTGAAGGCGACCGTTTTGCAGGTACAACAGGCACGGGTGGCGGGTTAGCTCGTTGATCGACGTGGGCGCACCGTGGCGCGCCACGTAATCCGGTGACGCCACCAGCACCCGGCGGTTCCAGGGGGCCAGGGGCAGGGCGATGTAGTTGGCGTCTGTGTTCCAGCCGTAACGCAGGGCGACGTCCACCGGGTCGCGAAACAGGTTGGTGACCTGGTCCGACACCAGGAACCGTAAGGCCAGTTCAGGGTGCAGGCGCCGGAACTCGGTGAGCATCGGCAGCAGGATATTGCGCCCCAGGTCCGAAGGCGCAGCAATCTGCAACGTGCCCCGCAGCGGCGCGTTATCGCCCCGCAAGCGCTCGCGACCCAGCTCCAGTTGTTCCAGCACGCCACGGGCGGTGGGCAGGTACTGTTCGCCCTCGGCACTCAAGCGCAGGCTGCGGGTGGTGCGGGTAAACAGGCGTACCTCCAGCTCCCGTTCCAGGCGCTTGATCGCCGCTGCCACCTGGCCTGGCAACAGATTCGCCTCCACGGCAGCCGCAGTGAAACTGCCCAAAGCGGCACTGCGCAGGAACAGGCCGAGATCATCGATGCGGATCATTTTCACTCCAAAAATAAAAGTGTTGCTGCATTTTGTCGATTTTTCTTCGTCCTGGGAACAGTGAAAATGCAAGCCATCGAGGGCCATCGTCCTTCTTCACCCGTGAGATTCCATGAAAGCAATTACCTTCACCGAACATGGCCTGCCCATCGACGATCCGCGCTCGCTGATTGATGTGAATATCGAAGCACCCCAACCGGGCCCTCGGGACCTGCTGGTGCAAGTACAGGCCGTGGCGGTCAACCCGGTCGATACCAAAGTGCGTTCCGGCACCTTTGCCAAGGAGCCGAAAATCCTCGGTTGGGATGCGGCGGGCATCGTGCGCCAGGTCGGCGCCGACGTCACCCTGTTCAAACCGGGCGACGCGGTGTACTACGCAGGTTCCTTGATCCGTTCCGGCAGCTACAGCGAATTCCAGGTGGTCGACGAGCGCATCGTCGGCCACCGGCCACGTACCCTGGATGCCGCCCACGCCGCCGCCTTGCCGCTGACCTCGATCACCGCCTGGGAGTTGCTGTTCGATCGCCTTGGCGTGAGCGAAGGCGGCGGCGAGGGTGATGTGCTGTTGGTGGTCGGTGCCGGTGGCGGCGTGGGTTCGATCCTGGTGCAACTGGCCCGTCAACTGACAAAAATGACGGTGATCGGTACCGCCTCGCGCCCGGAGACTGTCGAGTGGGTCCAGCGCATGGGCGCCCATCATGTGATTGACCATCACCGGCCGATGCTGGCCCAGCTTCAAGCGCTGGGGGTTGATGGGGTCAGTCATGTTGCCAGCCTCACCCATACCCAGGAGTACCTTGCGCAACTGGTCGAAGTGCTGCGCCCCCAAGGGCGACTGGGTTTGATCGACGATCCCGCCAGCCTGGATGTCATGCCGCTCAAGCTCAAGTCCTTGTCCTTGCACTGGGAACTGATGTTCACCCGCTCGCTGTTTGAAACAGCGGACATGATCCAGCAACACCATCTGCTCAACCGCGTTGCGCAACTGGTCGACCAAGGCGTGTTGCATACCACGCTGGGGGCGCATTTTGGGTCGATCAACGCGGCCAACATGCGCAGCGCCCATGCCCTGGTGGAAAGCGGCAAGGCGCGGGGCAAGATTGTGCTGGAGAATTTCCAATGAACACCCTGATCAAAGCCTTGGGCTTATCGCTGTGCGCAATGCTTGCCGGATGCGCCAGCCAACCTACCAACGGAGTCGCCAGCATGACCAAACCCTTGATATCCATCGCCGTACTCAAGGCCAAGCCAGGCCAGGAACAAGCGCTCAAGGCCGGTTTGCTGGCCCTGGTCGAGCCGACCCGTACCGAGCCAGGCAACCTGGATTACGTGTTGTTCGAACTGCGTGATGATCCCGGCACGTTCTATATGCGTGAAGCGTTCAAGAACCAGGCGGCCCTCGATGCGCACTTTGCGATGCCGTACTTCCAGCGCTTTGCCGCCACGGCGGATGACTTGCTCAACGAACCACTGAAACTGATCTTTCTTGAACAAGTGTCCAACTGAGGCCGTACACCGCAACTGATTGTAGGAGCGAGCTTGCTTGCGAAAAACGCCTAGGCGCCGCGTTTATCCAGGATGCCTGGGTTATCGTTGACGATCTTCGCGAGCAAGCTCGCTCCTACAGGAGGTGTGGGTCAATCAATCCCAGCTCAACGCCCCGCCAGTCTGATACTCGATCACGCGGGTCTCGAAGAAGTTCTTCTCTTTCTTCAAGTCCATGATCTCGCTCATCCACGGGAACGGGTTAGTCGTGCCTGGGTATTCTTCCTTCAAGCCAATCTGCGACAGGCGACGGTTGGCGATGAATTTGAGGTAGTCCTCCATCATCGCCGCGTTCATGCCCAGCACGCCGCGCGGCATGGTGTCGCGTGCGTATTCGATCTCCAACTGGGTCCCTTGCAGGATCATTTGGGTCGCTTCTTCCTTCATCTCGGCATCCCACAAATGTGGGTTTTCGATTTTGATCTGGTTGATCACGTCGATACCGAAGTTCAGGTGCATCGACTCATCGCGCAGGATGTACTGGAACTGCTCGGCCACTCCGGTCATTTTGTTGCGACGGCCCATGGACAGGATCTGGGTGAAGCCGCAGTAGAAGAAGATGCCTTCCAGTACGCAGTAGTAGGCGACGAGGTTGCGCAGCAGTTCCTTGTCGGTGTCGACGGTGCCGGTTTCGAACTTCGGATCGGAGATCGAACGGGTGTACTTCAGGCCCCAGGCGGCTTTTTTAGCGACCGATGGGATCTCGTGGTACATGTTGAAGATCTCGCCTTCATCCATGGCCAGCGATTCGATGCAGTACTGGTAGGCGTGGGTGTGGATCGCCTCTTCGAAGGCCTGGCGCAGGATGTACTGGCGGCACTCCGGGTTGGTGATCAGGCGGTATACGGCCAGGACCAGGTTGTTGGCGACCAGGGAGTCGGCGGTGGAGAAGAAGCCCAGGTTGCGCATGACGATGCGACGTTCGTCGTCGGTCAGGCCCTCGGGGTTTTTCCACAGGGCGATGTCGGCGGTCATGTTGACCTCTTGCGGCATCCAGTGGTTGGCGCAGCCGTCGAGGTATTT
>NZ_CVTS01000063.1:0-76459 GCF_900004755.1 Pseudomonas sp. 25 R 14
GTGGTTTGCGGGGCACTGGCCGGGGCTGGCGGCTGATTGCTCAGGGCACCGGGCACACCTTGCGGAGGACCATTGGCGGCGGTGCGTTGTTCGCTGGTCGATTGTTCGCTGCGCAGGGCCGGCTGGTCCGGGTTGAACTGCTCGGAGGTCGATTCGACGGCGCTGAAGTCCACGTCGGCGGACACTTCAGCCTTGTAGCGGTCATTGCCCAACACCGGTTGCAGGATGTTGTGCACACGCTGGGTGAGCATGCTTTCCATGCGACGGCTGTAGTCGAACTGCTTGCCGGCCATGGTCAGCGCGGAGTTTTCCGCCTGGTCGGAGAGCAGGTTGCCCTTCTGGTCGACCACGGTGATCTGTGACTTGCTCAGCTCCGGAACACTGGTCGCCACCAGATTGACGATGGCCAGGACCTGGCCCGGCTCCAGGGAGCGGCCAGCAAACAACTCGACCAATACCGAAGCGCTGGGCTTGCGCTCATCACGCACGAACACCGAGCTTTTCGGGATCGCCAGGTGCACACGGGCGCCCTTGACGTTGTTCAGGCTGGCGATGGTGCGTGCCAGCTCGCCTTCCAGGCCGCGACGGTAGCGGGTGGCTTCCATGAACTGGCTGGTACCCAGGCCCTGGTCTTTATCGAGAATCTCAAAACCGATGTTGCCATCGGTCGGTGCCACACCTGCACCGGCCAGCTTCAGGCGGGCACGGGCCACGTCGTCGGCCTTGACCAGCAAGGCACCGGAGTTGGGCTCCACGGTGTAGGCGATATCGGAGGCGGCCAGGGTTTCCATGACCTGCTTGGCATCCATCCCCGCCAGGCTGCCATAGAGCGGCCGGTAATCGGGTTGCTGGGACCACAACACCACGGCAAAACCAATCGCCACGCTGGCAGCCAGGCCGACCATCAGGCCTACCTGACGCAACATGGTCATTTCGGAGAGGTTTTCCAGGAACGACAGGCCAAACAGCGGCGGCTTGCCGTCTGTCTTGGCGGGTACGTTATCCACGACTGCTTCTGCCATGACTTAAATCTCGTCCTTAAACCGGCATCTGCATGATGTCTTGATAAGCCTGAACCAGCTTGTTACGCACTTGGGTCAGGGCCTGGAAGGAAACGCTGGCCTTTTGCGAGGCGATCATCACGTCGGTGAGGTCCACGCCACTCTTGCCGATTTCGAAGGCGGTCGACAGCTGGCTGGATGCCTGCTGGGTATCACTGACTTTGTTGATGGCTTGGCCGAGCATATCGGCAAAGCTGCTTTGGCCCAATTCCGGCGCTTGCACGACGGATTTCGGCTGGGACATGGCGTCCATTTGCATGGATCGCATATCCAACATCAACCGATTGAACTCAACACCTTGGCTCATGAACTTCTCTCTCCGACGACCCGCAATTTTTTGACACTACGCAGCGGTTAGTACGGGTGGTGCAACAAGGGTGCCAGCTCCATGGCAACTTGTAAGAAAAGCCGACAAACCTTGTCAGCTGATGTGTATCTCAGCTGGCGAAAAGGAACGCTTCCACATCCATTCCGGCATCGCGCATTTGCGCCAGCTTGTAGCGCAAGGTGCGTGGGCTGATGCCCAGGCGCTCGGCAGCCTCTTTGCGGCGGCCGCGCTCGGCGCGCAGGGTGTCGATGATCATCTGGAATTCGCGGCGGCGCAGGTCGTCGCCCAGGCCACCGGCTGCTTCTGCCGGAACGCTTTCAGCCGGCGCAGGCGCCAGGCTCGGCATGGGCGCAATGCCCGCACCGATGGCCAGGCAGAAGTCCTGGGGCTGGATCAGGCCGCCTTGCTGCAAAATCAGCGCGCGCTGGATCGCGTTGTCCAGCTCGCGCACGTTACCGGGCCATGGGTAGCTGATCAGGCAAGCCTTGGCCTCGGCCGACAGGCGCGCCTGGGCGTGCTTCATTTTATTGACGTGCTTGTTCAACAGGCGCTCGGCCAGCGGCACGATATCCGCCGGGCGTTCACGCAGCGGGCGCCAGGCCAATGGGAAAACCGAGAGCCGGTAGAACAAATCTTCACGAAAGCGCCCTGCCGCCACTTCGCCGGCGAGGTCACGGTTGGTGGTGGCGACCACGCGGATATCCAGCTGGATCGGCTTACGCGCACCCACCCGCTCCACTTCGCGTTCTTGCAACACGCGCAGCAACTTGGCTTGCAGGCCCAGGGGCATTTCCGAGATTTCGTCGAGCAGGATGGTGCCGCCGTCGGCCTGTTCAAACTTGCCGGCCTGGGCCGCGATGGCGCCGGTGAAGGAGCCTTTTTCATGACCGAACAAGGTCGCTTCAAGCATGTTGTCGGGGATCGCCGCACAGTTGATCGCGATAAACGGCTGGCTGGCCCGGTGGGATTGCTGGTGGATGTAGCGCGCCAGCACTTCCTTGCCGGTGCCGGACTCACCGGAGATCAGCACCGTGGAGTCGCTGCGGGCGACCTTGGCCGCCAGCTCCAGCAATTGCGTACTGGCCGGCTCGAAGGCAATCGGGCCCTCGCCGTCTGCAGCACCGATCACCCCCAGGGCGTGACGCGCCACCAGTTCGATCAGGGCCTTGGGCTCGAATGGCTTGACCAGATAGTCTGCCGCGCCCTGGCGCATGGCATCGACCGCGCGCTCTACCGCGCCGTGAGCGGTCATCAACAGCACCGGCAATTGCGGCTGGCGTGCACGCAACAGGCCGAGCAACTGGTGGCCGTCCATGCCGGGCATGTTGACGTCGCTGACCACCAGGCTGAAGGACTCTTGCTCCACCGCCTCCAAGGCTTCCTCGGCCGAACCGACCGCCCGATAGTCATGGCCCGCCAACAACAGCGTGTCAGCCAGTGCTTCACGCAGGGCGCGATCGTCTTCAACCAGTAAAACCTTGATAGCCATTTATCCTTACTCCGCGCTTGCCGCGCCTGAAAACAACGGCAGCGTTATCAATGCACAGGTGCCGCGCCCCACACGAGAACGCAACTGCAATTCTCCCTGATGCGCACGGGTCACTGCCTTGACCACGGTCAGCCCCAGGCCGGTCCCGTTGGTTTTGGTGGTAAAAAAGGGTTCACCCAGGCGCTGCAACACCAGCGGATCAATCCCGCTACCGCTGTCGCTAATGCACAGGCGCAGGGTTTGCTCGCGGCTGTACAAGTGCACTTTGAGGCGCGCTGCCGGGCCGCTGGCCTGGCTGGCGTTTTCGATCAGGTTGAGCAGCGCGCCCACCAGGGTGTCGCGATTGCACAGCAACTCGCCCCAGTGGCTATCGCACTGCCAGCGCACCGAGGCTTCCTGGACATGGGTGGCGGCGGCGGCCTGCAACGACTGCATCAAGGCAGCGGGCGTGACGCGATCAGTCAGCGGCAACTCGCCCCGGGCGAACACCAGCATGTCGCGCACCTGGTGCTCCAGCTCATGCAGGCGCTCCTTGAGGCGCCCGGCGAAACGCTGATGGGTGGCGGCCGGCAATTGCTCATCAGTCAAATGACTGGCGTAGATCAACGCGGCCGACAACGGCGTACGAATCTGATGGGCCAGAGAAGCGACCATCCGCCCCAGGGACGACAGGCGTTCATGGCGCGCCAATTGGTCCTGCAGGTGACGGGTTTCTGTCAGGTCGTTGAGCAGCACCAGTTGGCCGGGCTCAGCGTCCAGGGAACGGGTGGCGATGGACAGGCGGCGCCCATCCTTGAGGGAGATTTCATGGCCGTCGTCTTCACGAGGGGCAAAGCAGCGGGTGATGACATGGCGCCACAGCTCGCCTTCCAGCGGCAGGCCCAGCAGGTCGCAGGCCGCGGGGTTGGCTTCGCGCACGCGGCCTTGGTCATCGATCACGATCACGCCGCCAGGCAGCAGGTCGAGAAGGTTTTGCAGACGGTTGGCCAGGCGTTCTTTCTCGGCCAGCTCTTCCATGCGCTGGGCACTGACCACCGCCAACTCGCCCTTGAGCTCCGAAACCCGGGCTTCCAGCAGGCTGTAGGAGTCAGTCAACTGGCTGGACATCTGGCTGAACAGCGAAAACGCCTGCTCAAGCCCTTGCCGGCTGATCTGCTCTACGGACGGGACAAGTCCCTGGGTGTCGGGGACTGAAGAAAGTTGGGCGGCGTGGGGCATCGTGCTCTCTCGCTTGGCTGACCGTCAGTTAAACGGAACGTTGCGAGTGCTGTAGCAATACCCGTGCCTAAAAAAAACCGCTGATTAATCAGCGGCTTGGAAAACAGGCGTCAATCCTCCGCCTGTTCATCCCCTTCACGACGGCTCATGCCGTACTTGCGCATCTTCTCCACCAGCGTGGTGCGGCGGATGCGCAGGCGCTCGGCGGCGCGGGCGACGATGCCATTGGCGTCGTCCAGCGCCTGCTGGATCAGCCCTTGTTCCAGGCTGCCGAGGTAGTCCTTCAAGTCCAGGCCTTCGGGCGGCAACATGGCGTTGGCACCGAAGTCCGGGGTGTGGCCGTTGATCGCCACGCGCTCTTCCAGATCGCTGCGCAGGCTGTCCACCAATTGCTCGTCTTCGTCGTCGACGTAGCGGAATTTCTTCGGCAACTCGACCACGCCGATCACCCCATACGGATGCATGATCGCCATGCGCTCCACCAGGTTGGCCAGCTCGCGTACGTTGCCCGGCCAGCCGTGGCGGCACAGGGACATGATCGCGGCAGAGTTGAAACGGATCGAGCCGCGCTTTTCGTGTTCCATGCGCGAGATCAGTTCGTTCATCAGCAACGGGATGTCTTCCACACGCTCGCGCAGCGGAGCCATCTCGATAGGGAATACGTTGAGGCGGTAGTACAGGTCTTCGCGGAAGCTGCCGACCTCGATCATGCTTTCGAGGTTCTTGTGCGTGGCCGCGATGATGCGCACGTCGACGCTCTGGGTCTTGTTGCTGCCCACGCGCTCGAAGGTACGCTCCTGCAACACACGCAGCAGCTTGACCTGCATCGGCAGCGGCATATCGCCGATTTCGTCAAGGAACAGGGTGCCGCCATTGGCCAGCTCAAAACGCCCGGCACGGCTGGTGATCGCCCCGGTAAAGGCGCCCTTCTCGTGGCCGAACAATTCGCTTTCGAGCAGCTCTGCAGGGATTGCCCCGCAGTTGACCGGCACGAAAGGTCCGTCACGGCGCTTGGAATGGTAATGCAGGTTACGCGCGACCACTTCCTTGCCGGTGCCGGACTCGCCGAGGATCAGCACGCTGGCGTCGGTATCGGCCACTTGCTGCATCATCTGGCGCACGTGCTGGATCGCACGGCTGGTGCCGACCAGGCTGCGGAACAGGTTGGGTTCGCGGTGACGGCCACGCTCGCGGGCCTGGTCGTACATCTCGCGATAGACCTGGGCACGGTGCAGGGAGTCGAGCAATTTGCTGTAGCTGGGGGGCATTTCCAGGGTGGAAAGCACTCGGCGGCGCTGGTCTTCCGGCAAGTCCACGGAAGAAATATCGCCCATTAGCAACACGGGAAGGAACTCATCCCAGGTTGAGAGTGTCTTTAACAGGCCTAGAACTGCGCCAGGAGCGTTTACCGTCCCGATCAGTACACAGATGACTTCACGGCTCGATGACAAAGAGCTGACCGCCTGCTGCCAATCGTGGCTGCCGCAGGGCAAATTTTCTTCGCCAAGAAAATTCAAAATCACCGCCAGGTCGCGGCGGCGAACGCTATCGTCATCGATTAGCAGAATTTTGGTTTCACGCCACATGCAATAGCAACTTCCCTAGTAAAACTCTAATGCCCTCGAATCGGGGCAATCTAGATTGCTGTAGGCATTTTCTGCGCTACGGCCATCTGACGTCTGAAAATAGCACTAGTTAAGTCAAAAAAGACTGCACAGTCAAATTTATGACGCGCTATGTTCGGATTAACTGAGCCAGATCAGCCGAACAGATGGTAAACCTTTGACGCATTTTTCGCTTGGTTGATCTGCGACATCTCTTCAAATATCGCCTGACGCTCGCCGGTCGTCACCTCAAGCAGCTGCTGGTAGACCACCAACAGGCTCTCCAGCTTCTCGCGCAGCGCACCCTCGTCCACCGGCGCCTCACTGAGCACCTCGTCGATGCAGGCACGGCAGCCCATGTCCAATTCGCCGATAGCATCCCAATTGCGTTCTGCCAGCGCGCCGATCAAGGCGTCGCGGGTTTCGTCAATCCGTTGCAGTGCGTGGCTCATGCTGTGTTCCTCAAGGCCGGCGGCCTTATTGTGGCGCGATGGCATCCCAGCCACTTTTGACGGTAATCAGCAAACGCGCGACTTCGTCGATCATGTCGGCATCGTTGACGCCATTGGCCTCAACCAGACGGTTACTCATGTACTCGTACAACGCATCGAGTTGTTGAACTGCCGCTGGATCCTCGGCTTTTTCCGGCTCCAGGCCATCGCGCAGACCGGAGATGATCTCAATCGCCTTGCCCAGCATCAGGCCCTTCTGGGCAATATCGCCACGGCTCAATGCGCCCTTGGCCTGGGCCATGCGATCGAGACCACCTTCCATCAGCATCTGCACCAGACGGTGCGGGCTGGCTTCGGAGATCTGGGCGTGGGAATTGACCTTCTGGTATTGGCGAAGGGCTCTCATTGGGTTCATGTTGCTACCTCGTTACAGGCCACAGTCGAATAGATTTGCTTAACCAGTTTTTCGACTGTGCCGAGAAAAACTTTAATCCCTTACCCGGTGCCCGGGCCCTTTTTCAGGGCCTGCGGGCGCACCATCCATCAGTTCGACTTAGGATTGTTCAGCGAGTTGAGGGTGGTCAGGATACTGGAGCTGCTGGCGTTGATCTGCGCGATCATGGTGTCCATGGCGGTGTACTTGGCCGACAGGGATTTTTGCAGCGCTTCCATGCGCCGATCCAGATCAGCCTTCTCGGTGGTCAGGTCGGTCAGCTTGGTGTTGAGATCCGTCGCACGGGTCGCCAAGGTGCCGGAGGAGCCGACGTAGCTGCTGGTCGCCTTGTTCATCCGCGTGATCAAACCGGTATCGCCGGTGAACAACTTGGCGATATCCCCTGCGCCCTTGACCACAGCCTTGTCCCACGCCTTGTCTTCCAGGCTCAGCAAACCGGTTTTCTGGTCAGTGGTGATACCCATCTGGGCCAGGCTGGTCATGCTGCCCGCACCCTTGCCGTTGACCAGCTCGGAACGCAGGCTGGAGACCAACTGGCGCATCGACGCATCGCCAGTCAGGGCGCCAGCGGTGGTGGTCGAGGCATCGCCGGTGGCGGTGACCTTGGTCTGGGTGTTGATGGCGGTCATCAACGTGTTATAGGCGGTGACGAACGACTGCACCGAGGTCTTCAGGGTGTCGGTGTTGCTGGCTACAGTCAGCGTGACCTTCTTGGTCAGGTCGCCATCCAGCAGCTCCAGGGTCACGCCGCTGATCGCGGAAGTGATCTTGTTGCTGGTGGACTCCATCTCAATGCCGTCGATGGAGTATTTGGCGTTCACCGGCGCCGTACCCTTGTCATAACCGACCGCCAGCTCCGAATTACCACTCAAGGTAATGTCAGTGTCTTTACCACTGGTATTGGAGGTCAGTACCAGACGCCCGCCGTTGGAGTCGCTCAGTACGTTGGCGCTGATACCCTGGGCCGAGAGCTGGGTATTGATGGATTCGCGAACCTCCTGCAAGGTCGCGCCACCCGGCACCAATACATCGTAGCTTTTACCCGACTGGGTAATCGTCAGCGTCTGGGTTTCATCGCTGGCGTTGGCTTTGCCCGAGGCGCCACCTTCGATGACTTTGCTGGAGACCTTCGACGAGGTCGCCAGATTATCGACCTTGAGGATGTACTTGCCGGGGGCTGCGCCATCACCCAGGGTGACCTTGGCGTTTTTTTCTTCGGAGGTCGTGGCGGCCAGGCCATTGAAGGCGGCCTGGTTGTTCAACTTGGTGATTGCCGCCTGGTAGGCTTCCAGCGCCGTTTTCACAGAGCCCACGGCCGACAGCTTGACGGTGGCGTCTTTCTGCTGGGCAGTGATCTGCGCGTCTTTGGGCGCCCTTTCGGCCCCCACCAACGCCTTGACGATCGCTTGGGTGTCGTAGCCCGAACCTGGGCCGGAAATCGTTGAACTAGCCATTTGCTACTCTCCTTGTCCTGCGGTTGCCGCTTTTTTGGCGTACGAACGCCCAAGCAGCAATCAGAAACATGTTTCGTGCCAACTCAGGCCTTTGTATCAAACAACAGGCTGCTAGCATCGCTCAGGTTCTGCGCCAGTTTCAACGCAGTCTCCGATGGAATTTGTCGAATCACTTCGCCGCTATCGGTAGCGATCACCTTGACCACCACTTTGCCGGTGGAGTCATCGATGGAAAAATCCAGGTTGCGCTGTGAAGCCTGCACAAACTCACGCATATCGGTGACAGCTTTTTCCAGTGCCACGCGCTGTGGTTCCTCGGCGGGCTCGCTATCGGTCTGCGCGACAGGCGGTTTGGCCTGTGTCGTCACAGCACCAGGAGCCTGGGTGGTAGCAGCCGGGTAAGACGCGTTCAGCTTGATGCTCATGTCCATGTCATCACCTCCAAACTGAAAAAACGGAAGGGCACGTTAGCACCCCCCCGTTGATTAACCGCTAGCCGATATTACTGAAGCAGCTTCAGTACAGCGGATGGCAGTTGGTTGGCCTGGGACAGGATCGCAGTGGAAGCCTGTTGCAGGGTTTGTTGCTTGGTCAGTTCAGCGGCTTCGGAAGCGAAGTCAGCGTCTTCTACGCGGCCTTTGGCAGCCGAGGAGTTCTGCGAAATGCTCTGCAGGTTGGCCACGGTGCTGGCGAAACGGTTTTGCACCGCACCCAGCTGCGAACGCTGGCTGTCGATCTGCTGCATGGCGTCTTCCAGGGCCTGGATGGCTTGCTGGGAAGAAGCGGCAGACAGGATGCTCAGGTCGGAAACGCTGGTTTCCATAGTCACTGCGGTTTTGGTACCGTCAGCAGCAACAGTCGTCAGGCCCAGAGCTTTCAGGCCTGTACCTGCACTACCGTCCTTGATGGTGATGTCTTTGTCTGCAAACAGGTTCAGAGTACCGTCAGCGTTTTTGCTGGCCTGTACACCGGTGCTGGCGCTGTTGATCGAAGCTACAACTGCGTCAGAGGTGTCGCCTTTCTTGAACTTGACTTCTACGCCGTTGACAGAGATAGAGGTATCGTCGGTCAATTTGGCTTGGGTGGTACCGGCAGACAGACCCAGTTGCGACAGCGAACCGCTATTAGTGTTAGCCAGCTTAATGTCAGCACCGTTACCCGAGGTCAGCTTGAGACGACCATCGGTGAAGGTAGCGGAAGCACCAGTTGCAGCGCCGCCAGCAGCATTGGTGAGCTTGGTGAGAACGGTCGACATGGCATCGCCTTTCGCCCAAGTTACCGCAGCACCGTTCACAGTGATCGAACCGTCAGCGGTCAGATTGCTGGTAGGGGCAATGCTAGGTGCAGCAGCCAGATTGAGGTTAGCCAAGCCATCGGTTTTAGCGGCGACAGGAGGTGGGCCAGGGATGGCAGCTGCAACATCACCCGCTGCAATCGTGATGGCTTTGGTAGAGCTAAGTGTCAAAACGCCGTTGGCGTCGGCACTTGCAGTAACACCGGTGACGCTTGTCTGCTTGTTGATAGCATCAACTGCAGCAGCGCCCTTGTCAGCAGGAAGGGCAGCAACCAGATTGATCGTTGTACCATTGATTTTGATGCTATCAGTAGCCACAGTAGTGCCGACAGCAGCAGTACCCGTTGCAGTGGCTTTATCACCAACTACCGAGCCAGTAGTAGTAGCGGCCAGACCGGTCAATGCCGTGCTGTTAACGGTGGCTTCGCTGTAGTTGCCTTTCAGCGCGGTAGAACTGACATCGGTCATACCGAACGAGATAGTTTCGTTGGCGTTGGCGCCGATCTGGAACGCTACGTTGCTGAACGAACCGTCCAGCAGGTTACGACCACCGAAGGTGGTGGTGCTGGCAATACGGTTCAGCTCGCCGACTTTAGCGGTGAATTCTTGTTGCAGGGAAACACGGTCAGCGTCGCTTTTATCACCGTTCGCCGCTTGCAGGGCGAGTTCACGCAGACGCTGCAGGGTGTTGGTGGATTCTTGCATCGCGCCTTCAGCAGTCTGGGCAATCGACACGCCGTTGTTGGCGTTGGAGATTGCAACGTTCAGGCCTTTGACCTGGTTGTTCAGACGGTTGGCGATCTGCATGCCAGCGGCGTCGTCTTTGGCGCTGTTGATTTTCAGGCCGGAAGACAGACGGTTCATCGACTGGCTCAAAGCGTCGGATGCTTTGTTCAGGTTCTTCTGGACGCCCAGGGAAGTAATGTTGGTGTTTACGGACATTGCCATGACGAAATCCTCGTGAGTTGGATACTGCGGCTTCCGGCCCTGGCAACCGCCGGGTGTGGCCTAGAGAACCTTCGTAATAGTTATCGTCGTGAAAGCAGGTTGCTTGAGGATTTTTTTGAATTTTTTTACTAGCCCTGTGCCACCCCTTGTATTTCAAGACCTTATAGAAGCGCGAAATGCCAGCAATCACGGGTTAAGGACATCCTCCCTGTAGGAGCGAGCTTGCTCGCGAAGAACCTGAGGGCGCCGCGTGCATTCTGAATGCCCGCGTTATCGTTAACGTTTTTCGCGAGCAAGCTCGCTCCTACCATGATGTGCACAAAAAAACGCCCGGGATCTTTCGATCCCGGGCGCTTTTTGTGCAGCCTATCAGCGCATCACGGCCGATAGATAATCGCCGAACCCCACGACAGGCCAACACCAAACCCACTGAGGGCCACGCGCTTCCACTCGGCGTCCATCACGTGCTTTTCCAGCAGCAGCGGAATGCTCGACGACACGGTGTTGCCGGTCTCGACCATGTCCTTGATGAATTTCTCCACCGGCGCATCTTCAAAACGCCGGGCCACGGCGTCGACAATCGCCGCACTGCCCTGGTGGATGCAGAACGCGTCAATATCGTCGGCCTTCAGGTCCGACTCATTGAGCAGTTCGTGCAAATGCGCCGGCACTTTAAGCAACGCGAAGTTGAAGACCTGGCGACCGTTCATGAAGAACACGCCGTCGCTGACCTTCAAATGCGGCGCGCCGGAGCCGTCGGTACCGAACTTGGCCTTGCCCAGCTGCCAGGGGGCGTCTTCGCCCATCCAGGTGGCGGTGGCGGCGTCGCCGAAGAGCATGGTGGTGTTGCGGTCTTCCGGGTCGACGATCTTCGAGTACGGGTCGGCGGTCACCAGCAGGCCGTTTTTCAGGCCGGCGGCTTCCATGAAGCCTTTCATCGCGTAGATGCCGTAGACGTAGCCGGAGCAACCCAGGGAGATATCGAAGGCCGCGACGTGGGTCGGCAGGCCCAGTTTGTCCTGGACGATGGCTGCGGTGTGCGGCAGCCCTTCTTCGTCGCCGTTCTGGGTCACGACGATCAACGCGTCAATCGACTCACGCTTGAGCTCGGGGTTGTTGGCAAACAAGGCGTTGACCGCCTCGACACACAAATCCGAGGTTTCCTGGCCTGCATCCTTGCGCGGCAGGAATGCCGAGCCGATCTTGCCAATGATGAACTCTTCATCCTTGGCGAATTTGGCACCCTGGGCGTAGTTGTCCAGCCCTTCTGCCGGCACGTAGCTGGCGATGCTTTTTATGCCAATCATTGTGGCTTCCCAATACAAAATAGCTGGAGAACACCCCTGAAAACCCTTCAGGAGCGCTGACAATAAAGGGGATAACCCCGCAAAAACCCGCCGAAACTACCGAAGCCAGCGCCTGGAAAGCGGTCTGGCCTTTTCACACGATACAGTGAAGATGCGCTTTATGACTCATAGGTCACTCATTTTTGTGCGCTTTGTTTAAAAGCCTGCGCCAGAAACGACAACGGCCCACCCTGTTTCCAGGGTGGGCCGTCAGGTCTTGCCGGGCCGTTTACATGCGGCTGAACAGGCTCAACTGGGAGATTTTCACAAAGGCCAGCTGCGAGGCCTCCAGCATTGCCTTCTGGAACGCCAGGTCAATCGAGGCTGTGGCCACATCGGTGTCGCCAATAGCCGCAGTGGTCGACTTGTTGGCCAGCACCATGCTGGTGTTCTCCGTTTCCTGGATCGACAGCGAGTTCATCCGCGCGCCAATGGAGCCGCGCACGCCATCGACCTGGGCCTGGGAGGCCTTGATGTTGGTAATGGCTGCGTTGACCACATCGGTCAGCTTGGCCTGGGCAATCGGGTCGCCGTCGGACGGGGTTTCCAGGGCCTGGCGCAATTGGCTGAGGGTATCCAGCGCATTTTGCGTCTTGTGGGTATTGGAGCCCACGGCGAACTGGTCACCGATGCCTGGGGCGCCGGTGATGTCGAACTTAACCCCAGCGGCCGTGATGCTGTCTGGCGTTGCGGGAACAGGCGGTGGCCCCGGCTGGGCTGGCGTGCCAGGCACCACAGTGCCGTTGGAAACCGGTTTGCTGTCGGCGGTGATCGGCTGGGCATACACCTCGTACTCTGTGGTCGAGGTAAATTTGATCACCGCGCCTTTGTTCGGGAAGGTGCTGCTGTAGTCCGCCTGGCTGGTGACCGTGCCGCCCGACAACTGTGCCGACGACTGGTTGCTCGGCGTACGCGAGACACTGAAGCTGTCCGGTTTGCTTTGCAGGGTGAATTCACGATCCTTGTAGATCGCATCAGCCTCGGCGCCGGGCTTGGCCCCCCCCAGGTTCTGGTCGACATCAAAAGTCACGCCGCGCACGGTGACCGAAGCACTGCCTTCCTTGGTCGCATCGAACTTGCCGTTGCCGGGAGTTTGCGCTGTGATGTCGTTACCCGCCCCGTCCGTTACGGTGTATTCGGTGCTGCTGATAAAGGTCAGCTTGTACGGCTGACCGTCGGTGAAACTGCTGTCATAGGTCGAGGGCGAGGTAACGATCCCGCCCGAAACCAGCACCTTGCCATCGTTGACCGAACCGGTGGCCTGAGTACGACCGGCATTGACCGTACCTTCCAGGATCGATTTTCCGGTGTCATTGACCACCATCGACAAGGTGTCGGAAACCTTCAGGCTCAAGGGCGTCTCATCCCCCTGATAGCTGTAGGTCCCGTCGCTGTTGCGCGCATAGGGCGGTGTATCGCTCTTGCCACCGGAAAACAGGTAATGGCCGGACGAATCCTTGCTGTTAAGCAGGCTCAGGACCTGTTTCTCGATTTCACCAATCTCGGCGGCAACGGCCTTGCGGTCGTCATCGCTGATACCGCCACCGCCCTTGCCCGCCACCTTGAGCGACAGCTCACCCGCGCGCGCCAGGGCGGTGTCGATACTGGCAAGTACGCTTTCCTCGCTATTAAGCGAGTTCTTCATGCTGCTGATATTGCCCGCGTACTGCCCCAACATATCCTGCTGCTGTTGCAGCAGCAGCAAACGCGCCGCGCCCACCGGATCATCTGCTGCGGTCTGGATACGCACGCCGGAGTCGATCTGCTGCTGCGTCTTGGTGACGTTGGAGAAGTTGTTGGTATAACGCGCAGTCGTGGTATTGAAATACTGTTCGGTCGAGATTCGCATCGTCTCAAACTCCCTTAAAGACTGTTGATCAGCGTGCTGAAGGTTTCTTGCGCAGCTTTAATGATCTGCGACGACGCGGTGTAGTACTGCTGGAAACGGATCATGTCGCCGGCCTCCTCGTCCAGGTTGACCTGGGACACGGAGCTGCGATTGGACGTGGCGGCCGCCAGCATGGCCCCGGTCGCGCTGTTGTCGACGTTGGCCTGGCTGGCCTTGCCGCCGACGGTCGACACCAACTGGCTGTACGCGGTGCTCATGCTCACCCCGGCGTTGCCATCGGTCGCGCCCACGGTCTTGCGGGTTTGCAGGTCGAGCAATTGCAGGGCGTTGCGGTTATCCAGTTTGCCGCCAGCGTTGAACGACACGCTGAAGCTGTCATCGGCTTTCGGTTCGCCACGGATCACCGTGTCGACCCCGAACGTCTGTGGGTCGCCATTGGCGTCGACGTACGGCACCTTGATCGTCAGTTTATTGTCCTGGCCCGGCACGATAGTGCCGGTGCCAATCGGCTGGCCCTGGGCGTTATTGATCACATAACTCTGGGTGCCATCGGCAGCGGGCTTGGCGAAGGTCATCTTGACCGGCATCGAACTCTTGATTGCCGCTTCCAACTGCGCGGTGTCGGCACCGCCATGGATGTCCAGGGGCAAGGTCAGGGTCGGCGGAGTGAACACACCGGTGCCACTGTTGTTCTTGTTGCCCTCGGCCAGCAATGGCGCGGAAAACGCCAGTTTGTTGGGGTCGGTCATCACCACCTTGAGGTCCATCGCGCCACCGGCAGTCGGGCTGACCTTGAACGTATCGCCAGCAGCCACCGGCCCTTTACCATCAAGGGCCAGGGTAAAGCCGTCGATTTCCGGCGGTGTCTGGGTGATGTCGAAGGTGCCCATGGACTTACCGTCCGAACGCAGCACGGTGTACATCTTGTCGTCGCTGAAGGTCACCTTGTAGTCAAAGGTGCTCAGTTTGCTGGTGTCTTTGATCGTGACATTCAGGTTGCCGGAGTTCGCACTGTTGCTGGAGCCGCCAACACTGCGCTGGCCAATGGCAAACACGCTGTTGATGTCATTGAACAACGCGGCGCCGAACTGCCCATTGGCGTCCAGGCCCTGCCCCAGCTGGGTGTTGATCGCTTCACCAACGACCATGGCGGTACGCCCCAGGTCGTTGATGGCCGGCATCAACACCTCCTGGCGATAGCGCAGCAAGCCGCCGATGGAGCCACCGCTGACCACCGAACTGACGTCCATCGGCTGCCCGCCAGTGGTCAACACCACCGAGTACTGGCTCTTGTCATCCTTGCTCGGCACCGCCGACAGTTTGTTCGACACGCCGTCCGCCACCAGGGTCTGGCCAGTGCCCAGGGACACATTGAAGTGGCCGTCCGACTCAGTGACCTTGACCCCCACCAGCTCATTGAGCGAGCGCACGGCTTCGTTGCGCGCGTCCAGCAGGTTCGCCGGCTCGCCGTTGCCCTGGCCCTTGGCCTGGGAGATCTGTTGGTTGAGGGAGGCAATCGAGGCGGTCAACTGGTTGACCTGGCCGGTGATGGTCTCCAGTTGGCTGTTGATGCCTTCTTTCTGCTTGTTCAGTTCGCTCGCAATCGAGTTGAAGCGGTTGCCCAGGGTCTGGGCAATGGTCAATACCAGTTGGCGCGCGGAGTTGTCGCTAGGGTTTGCCGAAGACGTCTGCAACGCGGCGAAGAAGCTGTTCAAGGCTGCGCCGACCCCGGTGGACTTGTCGGACAAGAGCTTGTCCACCGAACCGATCTGGTCCAGATAAGCCTTGGCGTCGAAGTTCAGCGACGTGGTGGTCTGCAACTGGGTGTCAAGAAACTGGTTATACACCCGGCGCACATCCGACAGCGTGGTGCCGCTGCCGATGAACACACCGCCGACGCCGGACATGCCGTTGGCCGTCTGCGTAGTCTGCTGGCGCGAGTATCCAGGGGTCTTGGCGTTGGCAATGTTGTTACTCAGGGTCGAAAGCGATCCTTGAGCCGCATTGAGTCCTGACATCCCGATATTGAGCAAACCCATGGTTCAAACCTTATAAATGAGTGGATGCGCCAGCGGCAGCGTAGTGTTGGTAGCTGTTCATGGTTTTGGCGATCTGCGAAATCTTGCTGGCGTAGTCCGGATCCGTTGCATAACCGGCTTTTTGCAACTCGCGTACAAACTGTTCCGGGTTATCGGCCGACTTCAGCACTTCTTGATATCTTTCATTGCTTTGCAACAAGGTCACGAGGTCGTGGAAGCTGTCCTGGTAAGAGTCGTAGGAACGGAACTGCGCCGTTTCCTTGACCATCTCGCCATTGCGAAACTCGCTGGTAATCGCGCGCGCCTGGGCCCCCTGCCAGCTTTGGCCGGCCTTGATGCCAAACAGGTTGTGGCTGCTGCTGCCGTCTTGCTGGCGCATCACCGATTTGCCCCAGCCGGTTTCCAGGGCGGCCTGGGCCACCAGGTAGCGTGGGTCGATGCCGATGCGCTCGGCCGCCTGCTTGGCCATTGGCAGCATGGTGGCGACAAACTCATCTTGCGAACCGAAGGCTTTTTTCGCCGGTGCCAGCGGTGGTTGGGCCACGGCGCGGCCGTAAATCTGCATGCGCGAATCGCGGGCGGCAAAGGTGCGCGCCGCGCCGTTGATCACACCATCTTCGGCGGCGCTGTTGCGCAATGGCGCGGCCTTGGCAGCCCCCGTCGCCTCGACGCCCGGCACGATGCCGGCCAACAGGCGATCGGTAAGCTTGCTCGGCAACGCGATGCGCCGCTGATTCATCAACGCCATGTCATTGCGCAGGGTGCCATCATCGGCCCGTGGCGCCACCTCGACCCGCGCCGCCCACAGCGCGCGCTGGCCATTGGCGCGACCCAGCGGGCCATCGGCCTGGGTGCCGGCGGCAATTGGTGTCGGCACGTCGACTTTCTTCTCAACTGCGTCCGGGCCCTGCAACGTCGAGGCCTGCCCTTCCACTGGCTTGTTCTTTTGCATCTGGCGCAGCAACACGTCCGCCAGGCCGATACCGCCGCCCTCGCGGGACAGCGAGACCGCCAGTTGCTGGTCGTACATTTCCTGATACTGCTTGGCCGCTGGGGTATTCAGCGGGTTGTCCTTGCCCAGGGCATCGGTGGCCGAGCGCATGGATTTGAGCATCTCGTTGAGAAACAGCGACTCGAACTCCTGCGCCACTTTGCGCATATTGCCTTCGCTGTTCTTGTCGCCGAACTTGAGCTGGTTAAGCCGGTTGAGGTCGGAGTAGGAACCCGAGTCTGCCGTGCTGGCGATACCGCTCTTGCGCATGTCCATGACTACGGCCTCAAATCACGATCAGGTCGGCTTGCAAGGCGCCGGCCTGTTTCAGGGCTTCGAGGATCGCCATCAAGTCACCGGGCGCCGCGCCCACCTGGTTCACCGCTCGCACGATTTCATCCAGGGTGGTACCGGGGCCGAACTTGAACATCGGCTTGGCTTCTTGCTGGGCGTTGACCCGCGAGCGTGGGACCACGGCGGTTTCGCCGTTGGAGAACGCCCCAGGCTGGCTGACAATCGGGTCTTCGGTAATGGTCACGGTCAGGCTGCCGTGGGTCACGGCCGCTGGCGACACCTTGACGTTCTGCCCGATCACGATGGTGCCGGTACGCGAGTTGATGATGACCTTGGCCACCGCCTGGCCCGGATCGACCTCAAGGTTTTCCAGGATCGACAGGTAATCCACACGCTGGCTTGGGTCCAGCGGCGCGGTCACGCGGATCGAGCCGCCGTCGATGGCCTGGGCCACGCCAGGGCCGAGCATGTCGTTGATCTTGTCGACCACGCGCTTGGCGGTGGTGAAGTCCGAACGGTTGAGGTTCAGGGTCAGGCTGTTGCCCTGGTTGAACCCGCTGGGCACGGTGCGTTCCACCGTGGCGCCGCCGGGAATCCGCCCGGCCGATGGCACGTTGACGGTGATCTTCGAACCGTCGCGACCTTCAGCATCAAACCCGCCCACCACCAGGTTGCCCTGGGCGATGGCGTAGACGTTGCCGTCGATACCTTTGAGCGGCGTCATCAGCAAGGTGCCGCCACGCAGGCTTTTCGAGTTGCCAATCGACGATACGGTGATGTCCACCACTTGCCCGGGCTTGGAGAACGCCGGCAGGTCGGCACTGATCGATACCGCCGCGACGTTTTTCAACTGCACGTTGCCCGAACCCGGCGGCACCTTGATCCCGAACTGCGAGAGCATGTTGTTGAAGGTCTGCAGGGTGAACGGGGTCTGGGTGGTCTGGTCGCCCGTACCGTTGAGGCCCACCACCAGGCCGTAACCGATCAACTGGTTGGTGCGCACCCCGGAAATACTGGCGATGTCCTTCAGGCGTTCGGCCTGGGCAGCGACGCTCACAGAGAGCAACAACACCGCTGCCATCAGCTGTTTAAGGTTCAAAGTGATCACCTAGAAAGGGAACAGCGGGCTAAGGAAGAAACGGTCGAACCAGCCCGGCTGACTGGCGTCGGCAAACGAACCCGTACCCGAATAGGTAATGCGTGCATCGGCGATCCGCGTGGACGGCACGGTGTTGTCGGTGGCGATATCGTCTGCCCGCACCATGCCGGCAATGCGCACCAGCTCATCGCCAGTGTTGAGGGTCATCCACTTCTCGCCGCGTACGGCAATGATGCCGTTAGGCAATACATCGGCGACGGTCACGGTGATCGAACCGACCAGGCTGTTGCCCTGCCCGGCCTTGCTGCTGCCGTTGGTGGCGCGGTCGCCGCTGTAGCCGACGTCCAAGCTCAAGTCACCGCTGCCCAGCGGGTTGTTGGTGTTCAAGCCTCCGCCAAACAGCGAGGTCAGGCCGATGCCGGTCTTGCTGTTCTTGGCCACCTGGGAGTTGGCGTTCTTGCTCGCCGTGGTGCGCTCGTTCAGGGTGATGGTGATGATGTCCCCGACCCGGAACGCCTTGCGGTCGCTGTACAGGTTCTGTTCAAAACCGGCCTGGTAGATCGAACCGTTGTTGGCGGCAGCTGGCAGCGGCGTGCGCGGCAACACCGGCGCGTAGTACGGGTCATTGGGTTTTGGCGTCGGGGCAACGCAGCCCGCGAGCACGGCAATCCCACTCAATGCCAGAACAGAAACAAAGCGACTCATGACCCTTACCTCACGGTGTTGCAGGCGCCTTGCGAGCGCCCCATAGACTGAATTACAGATTCTGCGTAACGAACGAAAGCATCTGGTCGGCGGTGGAAATCACCTTGGAGTTCATCTCGTAGGCGCGCTGGGTGGTGATCATGTTGACCATCTCTTCCACCGTGCTGACGTTGGAGGTTTCCAGGGTGCTTTGCAGGGTGGTGCCAAACCCGTTGAGGCCCGGGGTGCCGACTTGCGGCGCGCCGCTGGCGGCGGTTTCCAGGAACAGGTTGTTGCCGGCGGCTTGCAGGCCGGCCGGGTTGATGAAGTCAGCGGTCTGCAGGTTGCCGATCACTTGCGACGCCGGGTTGCCGGCGATGGTGATGGACACGGTGCCGTCGGCGCCGACCGTGAAGGTCTGGGCATCGTTGGGCACGACAATCGCCGGCTCCAGGGCAAAGCCATTGGCGGTCACGACCTGGCCGTTGGAGTCCAGGTGGAAAGTACCGTCACGGGTGTAGGAGGTAGTGCCATCCGGTTGCAGGATCTGGAAGAAACCACGGCCATTGATCGCCATGTCCAGCGGCTGCCCGGTCTGCTGCAGGTTGCCGGCGGTGAAGTTCTTCTGGGTGCCGACAATGGACACACCGGTACCCACTTGCAGGCCCGACGGCAATTCGCTGTCCTGGGTCGACTGCGCACCCGGCTGGCGCTTGATCTGATAGAGCAGGTCCTGGAACTCGGCGCGATCACGCTTGAAGCCCGTGGTCGAAACGTTCGCCAGGTTGTTGGAGATGACGGTCAGGTTGGTGTCCTGGGCGGACAGACCGGTTTTGGCAACCCATAGAGCCGGAAGCATGCTGTTCTCCTTCGTGCGCCTGTTTGTTGGCGCCGCGTTACGAAATTGGTATTCAGTGGCGCTGCAATCAGCTCATCTGCATGACGCGGGTCATGGCCTGATCGTCTTCTTTGGCGCTGTTCATCATTTTCACGTGCAATTCGAACTGCTTGGACAGGGCCAGCACCGCGGTCATTTCTTCGACGGCATTGACGTTGCTCGACTGCAAAAAGCCCGAATTCACCTTGACGCTGGCATCGGCCACTGCTGGCTGGCCGTCCTTGGTGTGGATCGCGCCGTCCAGGCCTTTGACCATGTTGGCCAGGTCCGGCTTGACCAGCTTGATGCGGTCCACTTCAGCCATCACCCGCGGGCCTTCGCCCATGGCGCGGATGCTGATGGTGCCGTCTTCGCCGACTTCGACCTTCTGCTCGGGCGGCACGGAAATCGGCCCGCCATTGCCCATGATCGGCATGCCGTTGCCGGCCCGCAGTACGCCGAGCGCATCGATATTCATGCTGGCGGTGCGCACGTAGGCTTCGCCACCATCGGGGGTCTGCACCGCGATCCAGCCATCGCCGCCGACGGCAACGTCCAGGTCACGACCGGTCTCGACCATCGAGCCAGGGGAAAAATCAGTGCCCGGCCGCTCGGTCAGGGCAAACGCCCGCGCCGGAAAGCTGTCACCAAACACCGGCATCGAGCGGGCCTGTTCCAGGTCACGCTGAAAACCGTTGGTGGAGATGTTCGCCAGATTGTTGGCATGAGCCTTCTGCGCCAGTGCGTTCTGGCTGGCGCCGGTCATTGCCACATAAAGGTACTTGTCCACGCTCATTCCTCTTACTGACGGACGTTTGCCGCCCACCGATGTACTGAGGAGTCTTTAGCAATTTGCGCACCAACTTTTTAAAAGTCGGGGAAAGGCAGGAGGGGCAAGGGGTTGGGCGGTATTGCGCATTGCTGCGCGGATGGGGGAGAGTCGGAAAAACGGCGGAGTTCTGCCGCTTGCGGCAAGCACCGGCCCTGGCATGGACACAGATCCATTGTGGGAGCGAGCAAGTCGAATCGTCGCACCGCCGCTCCCACATTTTTAATCCCGTTGTGTCAGCGGGTTATTTGTCGGCCTTGAGCACTGCGTAATCGCGCAATTTGTTGGCGATGGTGGTGTGGGAAACCCCCAGACGCTTGCCCAGCAAGCGACTGCTGGGATGCTCGGCATACAGGCTTTCCAGCACCGCTTTCTCAAACCGCCCGACAATCTCCTCCAGGCCTCCCTCAAGGGAAAAATCGCCAAGCGGTTGGCGCACGCCATAGTCCGGCAAGCGAATATGCTCGGCCTTGATCGTGCCGCCCTCACACAGCGAAACCGCCTGGAACAGCACGTTCTCCAACTGCCGCACATTGCCCGGCCAATGGTAGTGACTGAGGCGCTCCATGGCCGCCGGTGCCAGCTTGGGCAATGGGCAGCCAATCAAGCGGCTGGCCTGGTCGATAAAGTGTTCGACCAGCGGCGGCAAACCGTCGAGGCATTCGCGCAGCGGCGGGATATGCAACGACAACACATTGAGCCGGTGATACAGGTCCTGGCGAAACTCCCCGCGGGCACACAGCTCCGACAAGTCCACCTGGGTCGCGCAGATCACCCGCACATCCAGGTAAACCTCTTCATCGCTGCCTACACGGCGGAAGCAGCCGTCCTGCAGAAAGCGCAGCAACTTCACCTGCAACCGCGCGCTCATTTCGCCCACGCCATCGAGAAACAACGTACCGCCCGCCGTCAGCTCCAACAGCCCGAGCTTACCTTCTGCACGCGCCCCTTCAAACGCACCGGGGCCGTAGCCGAACAGTTCGGTCTCGGCCATCGACTCCGGTAAACCTGCGCAATTGAGCGCCATCAACGGCGACTGCCCACGCGGGCTGGCCAGGTGACAGGCGCGCGCCAGCAGTTCCTTGCCGGTGCCGGTTTCACCTTCTATTAACAGCGGCGCATCGAGGGGCGCCATGCGCCGGGCTTCACGTACCACCGCCGCCATCACTTTGGAGCTTTGGAAAATGCTGTCGAAACCGCGCAGTTCCTGCTTGCGCACATTGTAGATACGCTCGCCGACGCGGTCGGCGCGGTGCAAGGTCAACACGGCGCCAGCCATGGCTTCGCTGTCGTCATGCTCGGAAGATTGCAACGGCGCGATATCGGCCAGGAACACATCGCCCTTGACCTTGACCCGCAAGCCATTGATCCGCGACTTGCTCGCGCGCACCAGTTCCGGCAGGTCGAAGTCCTCGGCGTAGCGCGACAAAGGAATGCCCGGCACTTCATCCACGCGCACCCCGAGCAACTGCGCCGCCGCCCGGTTAGCCGCGACAATCGAGCCGCCCATGTCGATGGACAGTACCGGGAATTCCAACGCCCCCAGCAAGGCATTGAGCTCCATATGCCGACGCTCGCTGGGCATCAGCCCTACCCGCTTGACGCCAAATACCCCGGCAATCGCCTCGAATTGCGGGCGCAGGGCCTGGAACTGCATGTTCACCAGATTCGGGCAATACAGGTAAATGGCATTGCCGTGCTCGCCACCGACCTCGCCCTTGGCGACGTTGACGCCGTACTCCACCAGCAGGTTGAGGATGTCCCGCAGGATGCCGATGCGGTTCTGGCAATGCACTTTGATACGCATGTAAAGGCCCGGTTTGTTGTAGGAGGGCTGATCGGGCTGCGTCTTTTTATCGCCAGACGCAGATAGTCGTCAAGATTATGTGACAGGTACCGACCTTTTCAAACCGACAAATCGCAATGCAGCGTGCGCAACGGCAAAACCGTAACGAATACTTTACAAAAATCGCCGTTTTTTCCTACAGTCTTCCCTTGGAGGCAGGTGGAATCCATGGCCAGGCGGAGTATCAATAAGCCCATAGCAGGACATAACAAGAACGAATGCCTAGCAGGAGAGCCGTATGAAGCAGACGCAATACGTGGCCCGCGAGCCCGATGCGCAAGGTTTTATCCACTACCCGCCCGAAGAACATGCGGTGTGGAACACCCTGATCACTCGCCAGCTGAAAGTGATCGAGGGTCGCGCCTGCCAGGAATACCTGGACGGCATCGACAAGCTCGGCCTGCCCCATGACCGTATTCCGCAACTGGCGGAGATCAACAAAGTGCTGGCCGAGACCACCGGCTGGCAAGTGGCGCGGGTGCCGGCGCTGATTCCCTTCCAGACTTTCTTTGAATTGCTGGCCAATAAGCAGTTTCCGGTGGCGACCTTTATTCGTACCCGCGAAGAGCTGGATTACCTGCAAGAACCGGATATTTTCCACGAGATCTTCGGCCACTGCCCACTGCTGACCAACCCCTGGTTCGCCGAATTCACCCACACCTACGGCAAGCTCGGCCTCGCGGCCACCAAGGAGCAACGGGTGTACCTGGCGCGCCTGTACTGGATGACCATTGAGTTCGGCCTGGTGGACACGCCGCAAGGCCGGCGCATCTACGGTGGCGGCATTCTGTCTTCGCCCAAGGAGACGGTGTACTGCCTGTCGGACGAGCCCGAGCACCAAGCCTTCGACCCGCTGGAAGCGATGCGCACGCCGTATCGCATCGACATCCTGCAGCCGCTGTATTTCGCCCTGCCCAACCTCAAGCGCCTGTTCGAAGTGGCGCAGGAAGACATCATGGGCATGGTCGAGCGCGGCATGCAGCTGGGGTTGCACGCGCCGAAGTTTCCCCCAAAGCCCAAGGCGGCTTGAACTGCCACTTTAAAGGCCAGGTGAGTCTGTTCCCTGGCCGCGCGTTGCTTTAGGGTGACGCCACTGGCAACCGAATTCCACATACTCGATTTCAGGAACACCTTTATGACCACCTTGAACCAAGCCCATTGCGAAGCCTGCCGCGCCGACGCCCCACAAGTCAGCGACGAAGAACTGCCGGTGTTGATCAAGCAGATCCCCGACTGGAACATCGAAGTGCGCGACGGCGTGATGCAGCTGGAAAAAGTATTCCTGTTCAAGAACTTCAAATTCGCCCTGGCCTTTACCAACGCCATGGGCGAGATCTCCGAGGCCGAAGGCCACCATCCGGGCCTGCTGACCGAATGGGGCAAAGTCACCGTGACCTGGTGGAGCCACTCCATCAAGGGCCTGCACCGCAACGACTTCATCATGGCCGCACGCACCGACGAAGTGGCCAAGGATGCCGAGGGCCGCAAGTGATGCATTTCGCCGCGATTGGCCGGGTGCCTGGGGATCCGATCCTCGGGCTGATGGAGTCCTACGCCAAGGACACCAACCCGCAAAAATTCGACCTCGGCGTGGGTGTCTATAAAGATGCCCAGGGCCTGACCCCGATCCTGCAGGCGGTGAAACGCGCCGAACAGCGCCTGGTCGACCAGCAAACCACCAAGACCTACATCGGTGGCCATGGCGACCCGGCTTTCGGCCGACTGATCAGTGAACTGGTGCTGGGCGCCGGCTCCGCGCTGCTCAAGGCACAACGCGCTGGCGCCACGCAAACCCCTGGCGGCACCGGCGCCCTGCGCCTGAGCGCCGACTTTATCGCCCACAGCCTGCCCGGCCGTGGCGTGTGGTTGAGCAACCCGACGTGGCCGATCCACGAAACCATCTTCGCCAAGGCCGGGCTCAAGGTCAGCCACTACCCATACGTGGGCAGTGACAACCGCCTGGACGTGCCAGCCATGCTCGCCACCCTGGCCACCGTGCCCGAGGGTGACGTGGTGCTGCTGCACGCCTGCTGCCACAACCCTACCGGTTTCGACCTGTCCCAGGATGACTGGCGCCAGGTGCTGCAGATCGTACGCGAGCGCCAACTGCTGCCGATGATCGACTTCGCCTACCAGGGCTTTGGCGACGGCCTGGAGCAGGACGCGTGGGCCGTGCGCTTGTTTGCCGATGAGCTGCCCGAAGTACTGATCACCAGCTCTTGCTCGAAGAACTTTGGCTTGTACAGCGACCGCGTGGGCTCGCTGATTGTCTGCGCCCACGATGCCGAGAAACTGCTGGATGTGCGCAGCCAACTGGCGTTTATCGCGCGTAACCTGTGGTCGACCCCACCGGACCATGGTGCGGCGGTAGTCGCCACCATCTTGGGTGACACCGAGCTCAAACAGCTCTGGAGCGCAGAAGTCGAAGGCATGCGCTCGCGCATCGCGCAGTTGCGTTCGGGGTTGGTAGAAGCGCTGGTGCCCCATGGATTGGCCGAGCGTTTTGCCCATGTCGGCGTGCAGCGCGGGATGTTTTCCTACACCGGCCTCAGCGCCGAACAGGTGAAACAGCTGCGGGAAAAACACAGCGTGTACATGGTCAACTCCGGACGGGCCAACGTCGCCGGGATTGATGAGACGCGCCTGGGTCTGCTGGCCGAGGCCATTGCAGACGTGTGCCGCAACTGACGAAACCGAATCAAATGTGGGAGCGGGCTTGCTCGCGAATGCGGTGTATCAGTCAACCTATCCATCACTGACCCACCGCATTCGCGAGCAAGTCGAATCGTCGCACCGCCGCTCCCACATTTTTTGACCGAGGCGATCTTCAGCCCGCTACCATCTCGGCCTTGACCTGCGCCTCTTTGGCCTGGGCATCCGCCAGTCGATACAGCTCGATATGCCCATCCCAGTGCTCGATCAACGCGGTGCACGATTCCACCCAATCCCCGCAGTTGAGGTAGTCCACCTCGCCCACCTTGCGAATCTCCGCGTGGTGGATATGCCCGCACACCACGCCGTGCAACTCGCGCTTGGTCACTTCATGGGCGATGGCTTCCTCGAAGTCACTGATAAAGCTCACCGCAGTTTTCACTTTGTGCTTGAGGTACGCCGACAGCGACCAGTAACCGTAGCCGTAGCGCGCCCGCCAGTGGTTCAGCCAGCGGTTGAGGGTCAGGGTGAATTCGTAGGCAGAGTCGCCAAGAAACGCCAGCCAGCGGTGGTAACGGGTGATCACGTCGAACTGGTCGCCGTGGATCACCAGCAGATGCCGGCCATCGGCGGTCACATGCACCGCTTCGTCGACCAACTGGATATTGCCCAGGATCAGCTTTGAATAGCGGCGCAGGAACTCGTCGTGGTTACCGGTGACGTAGATCACCTCGGTGCCGCGCTTGCTCATGGTCAGCAGGCGGCGGATCACATTGGTATGGGCCTGGGGCCAATACATGCCGCCGCGCATTTTCCAGCCGTCGATGATATCGCCCACCAGGTACACCTTGTCGGCGTGGTAGCCCTTGAGGAACTGCGACAGGTGTTCGGCCTGGCAATCCCGGGTGCCCAGGTGCACGTCGGAGATCCACAGGGTACGAACCCGTTGCTTGCGGCTGGGTTTGGCGAGCTCGGCGCTGGTCATGGGCATACCTCAAGGGTGTTTTCGCCAGCTTGCTCCCGGGCAATTAATAGCCCATGACAGTCTTGCGTCAGTCAGATGACAGCACCTGCCACTCATCGCTCGGTGTAAACTGCCGGCCTGCCCGGGAGATTGCGATGAGACCGACCCTCACGCTACGCCATTACACCCATGATCTGATTGCCCATAGCCACGACCATGCGCAACTGGTGTTCGGCCTGGCCGGCTGCCTGGATTTCGAGGTGGAAGGCATCGGCGGCGAAATCCGCCCGCAAGGGGTGATGGTCCTGCCCTTCTCCACCCATCACAGCTGTGGCAGCCCCCGGGGCAGCCAATGCCTGGTGCTGGATGTGCCCGACGAACACTGGCTGGTGCAATCTTTGGGCGAACACGCGGATGCCAGCCGGCGCCTGCTGGATCAACCGCAACGGGTGACACTGGATACCCGGCAAGGCCAATTGGTCAACTGGCTGGCGGGTAGCACACTGGACGACCCATTGATCGCCCAGCAAGGCGCGGTCTTGCTGCTGGCAACCCTCAATGGCCAATCGCCCGCCCAGCAAGGGGCACGACGCCTGCCCTATGGCGCATTCAACGCCCATATCGACCGGCATGCAGCCTACCCGCTGCAAGTCGCGGATCTGGCGCGCCTGGCAGATATCTCCGTCGCCCGCCTCCATGCACGTTTTATCGCCGAATGCGGGCTGACGCCCATGGACTATATTCGCACCCGTCGCCTGCAAATGGCCCGTGGGCTGCTGCGCGACACCCTCCTGCCGATTGGCGAGATCGCTGCGCAGGTCGGCTATGGCTCGCAAAGCGCATTTGCTGCCGCTGTCTTGCGTGCGTTCGGCCACTCTCCCGGAGCCCTGCGTCGGCTCGACAACGGGCGCTAGTCCTGCGATAAAACCGGCGATTCCCACGACAGACACCCCAGCGCACGCCGCTCTAGACTGGATGCCTGCCTGTTTACTGTTTTAAGGACTGTCATGACTCCGCGCACTGCCCTCGGCGCCTTGCATATTGGTGCATTGATGTTTGGCCTCACCGGCGTCTTCGGCAAGCTCGCCGCCGCCTCGCCGAGCATTATCGTGTTTGGTCGCGCCGCTTTCGCAGTGCTCGCCCTGGCGCTGTTCGCGCGCTTTGCCAGCAGCACGCCGTGGCAAAAACTCTACAGCACCGACTTGCGGCGCCTGTTGCTCAGCGGCTTGCTGCTGGCCGGGCATTGGGTGAGTTTCTTTATTGCGGTGAAAGTGGCCGGGGTGGCGATTGCAACGTTGGGTTTTGCCACGTTCCCGGCGTTCACCGTGATTCTCGAAGGGTTGATCTTCCGCGAGCGGATCCGCGCCAATGAAATGGTGCTGGTGGTGCTGGTCAGCGTCGGCCTGGTGCTGGTCACCCCGGACTTCGACCTCGCCAGCCAGGCCACCAGCGGCCTGATCTGGGCCGTGGCCTCCGGTCTATTGTTCTCGCTGCTGTCGTTGAACAACCGGGCCAGCGGCAGCATCCCGCCGGTACAGGCCGCACTGTGCCAGAACGTGGTGGTGGCGCTGTGCCTATTGCCCGTTGCCGCACCCGGTCTCAGCGAAGTGCGCGCCCTGGACTGGCTGTGGATCGGTCTGCTGGGGGTGTTCTGTACCGGCCTGGCCCACAGCCTGTTTGTCGCCAGCCTCAAAGTGCTCAAGGCACGCACCGCGGCGGTGGTGTTCGCCATGGAGCCGGTGTACGGCATCACCGTGGCCTGGTTGCTGTTTGGCGAAAACCCGACCTTGCGCATGCTGCTCGGCGGCACGCTGATCATTGCCGCCATCGTCGTCTCCGGCCTGATGAGCCGCCCCGCCAAGGCCAAACAGCCGGCAGTCGTGGCCTGATCTATACTTTTTGTATCCGCAACAGTCAGCAGTCGTTCAACGGATACAGACTCCTCGACGACAGCCGTGGTCCTTGAAGTTGCTGCATGCGAGTGGTCACTCCCCTAACGTTACGCAGGAGTTTCACCATGGACATGTTCATCACCCTGATCATTCAGATCATCAGTGGCGCAGTCGGCGGCAATATCGCTGGCCTGAGCAAGCAAGGCCTGGGCTCCGGGCTCAATACCGTGGTCGGCGGCGTCGGCGGCCTGGTGCTGGGGCAGATCCTCGCAGCCATCACTGGCATGCCCGCCGGGGGCGCGCTGGATATTGCCGCCGTCGGCAGCAATATCGTCGGCGGGGGCGTGGGCGGCCTGGTGTTGACGTTTGTCGTCGGCTGGATCAAAAACAAGATGGCGGCCAAATAAACCGCCCGTCACTGCCGGCCCAGCGCCGGCAGTGCCTTTTACTGCACGCGATCGTTGTGGCCCAGGTCGCGCTGCGGATCAATCTGGTCGCGCACCCGTTGCTTGAGCACCTTGGCCTCCGGGAACCCGCCATCGGCCTTGCGCTCCCAGATCTGCACGCCGTCACAGGTAATCCGAAATGCCCCGCCGGTCGCCGGTTCCAGTGCCACTTTGCCGAGGTCGTCAGCAAACGTGCTCAGCAGTTCCTGGGCCAGCCACGCGGCGCGCAGCAGCCACTGGCACTGGGTGCAATAGGTGATAACAATCTCGGGCTTGGACGCAGACATAAAATGAAGAACTCCTGAGATGACGAGACAGGGGAATCGGATGGCTATAATACCGACCTTTGCCGTCCAGCCCCGAGATTGATGATGCGCCGCCTGTTGTCCTGCCTGCTGCTGTGCCTGCTCCCTCTCCTTGCCCAAGCCGTTGAAGCACCACGCCCGAAGATCGGCCTGGTGCTCTCCGGCGGCGCCGCCCGTGGCCTGGCGCACATTGGTGTGCTCAAGGCCCTGGAGGAGCAAGGTATTCACATCGACGCCATTGCCGGCACCAGCATGGGCGCGGTGATTGGCGGGCTCTATGCGTCAGGCTACAAGATCGACGAACTGGAAAAGCTCGCACTGAGCATCGACTGGCAACTGGCATTGTCCGATGCCCCGCCCAGGGAAGACGTACCGTTCCGGCGCAAGCAGGATGATCGGGACTTCCTGATCAAGCAGAAGCTGAGCTTTCGCGACGATGGCAGCCTCGGCCTGCCCCTGGGCGTGATCCAGGGCCAGAACCTGGCGCTGTTGCTCGAAAGCATGTTCGCCCACAGCAGCGACACCCGCGACTTCGACAAACTGCCAATCCCCTTTCGCGCCGTGGCCACCGATATCACCAGTGGCGAAAAAGTGGTGTTTCGCAAAGGCCACCTGCCCCAGGTGATTCGCGCCAGCATGTCGATCCCAGCGGTGTTCGCCCCGGTGGAGCTGGACGGCCGCCTACTGGTGGACGGCGGCATGACCGACAACATCCCCCTGGATGTGGCGCGGGAGATGGGGGTCGATATCGCCATCGTGGTGGATATCGGCACGCCGCTGCGCAGCCGCAAGCAACTGGCGACGGTGGTGGACGTACTCAACCAATCCATCACCCTGATGACCCGCAAGAACTCCGAAGAACAACTCAAGGCCCTGCAGCCCGGCGACGTGCTGATCCAGCCGCCATTGGCCGCTTATGGCGTGACCGACTTTGGCCGCGCCGAGGACATGATCGACGCCGGCTACCGCGCCACCCGCGCGCTGGATACCCGCCTGGCACGCCTGCGCCCCACAGGCTCAGTAGATGCCGAACTGACCGCCGCCCGCACGCCCGGCCAACGTAACCCGATAGTGACCGCGATCAGGGTGGAGAACGACTCGAAAGTCGGCGACGACGTGATCCGCTACTACATCCGCCAGCCGATTGGCGAACCGCTGAACCTGGCCCGCCTGCAATCAGACATGGGCACCCTGTACGGCCTGGATTACTTCGAACAGGTGCAATACCGGGTAGTGAAGAAAGGTCCGGACAACACCCTGGTCATCAGCGCGCGCGGTAAACGCAGCGGCACCGACTACCTGCGCCTGGGGCTCAACCTGTCCGATGATATGCGCGGTGACAGTGCCTTCAACCTTGGCGCCAGCTACCGCGTCAATGGCATCAACCGCCTCGGTGCCGAATGGCTGACACGGGTGCAGATCGGTGATCGCCAGGAGCTGTACAGCGAGTTCTATCAGCCGATGGATACCGGCTCACGCTATTTCGTCGCGCCCTATATCAGCGCCCAGGCGCAAAACGTCGAACTGATCCTGGATAACGATCCGATCTCTGAATACCGTCTGGAACGCTATGGTTTTGGCCTGAACGTCGGCCGACAGATTGGTAACAACGGCGAAATTCGCTTCGGCGTCGGCGAAGCCTGGGGCAAGGCCGATGTGCGCATCGGCGACCGCGACTTGCCAAGTGTGAGCTTCAGCGAGGGTTTCTATGAGCTCAAGTACTCGTTCGACTCCCTGGACAACGTGTACTTCCCCCACACGGGTGAGGATATTGGCCTGGCCTACCGTGAGTTCGAACCGGGCCTGGGCTCTGACCAGCGCTACCGGCAATGGGAGCTCAAGCTGGACAAGGCCATGAGCCACGGTCCGGACACCCTGGTGCTGGGCGGGCGCTATGGGCGCACTCTGGACGATTCGGACGTGGTGATCTCCAGCTTCCTGCTGGGTGGTGCGCGACAACTGTCAGGGTTCCGCCAGGATGCGATTTCCGGGCAGAACATCAGCCTGATGCGCGCCGTCTACTACCGCCGCCTGACCCCACGTTCGTACTTGCCACTGGATTTCCCACTGTACCTGGGCGCCTCCCTGGAACGCGGGCGGGCGTGGAACAACGACAATGAATTCGACAGTGGCTACATCAATGCCGCGAGCATCTTCCTCGGGTTCGATACGCCGCTGGGGCCGTTGAATTTCAGCTATGGGTTTAATGATGACAATCAGAAGGCGGTGTACCTGAACCTCGGCCAGACCTTCTAAAACAGCCCTTGACCAATGTGGAGCGAACTTGTGTGGGAGCGGGCTTGCTCCCACATTTTGATCAGCGGCGTAGTCGGCTCAGGTCTTTTCCAGATTAGCCAGGATGTGCCCGTGCACCCGCATGCACACCCGCATATCCTCTTCATCAACACCGACGAACAGTTCCTGGCGCAAGGCAGTAGCAATCGTCTCGATCTGCTCGATCAATGGCCGTGCGGTATCACACAGCACAATGCGCTTGGCACGCCGATCTTCCACCACAGCCTGGCGTTGCACCAGGCCCTGGCCTTCCAGGCTATCGAGCAAACGCGCCAATGTGGGCCCTTCCACCCCGACACTCTGTGCCAATTCGCGCTGGGTCGGCGCTTCTTCAAAGCGGGCAAGATGCAGCAGTACCAGCCAGCGTGCCTGGGACAAACCCAGCCCCGCCAGGCGGCGATCCAGTTCGGCGCGCCAGCCACGGGACATTTGCGCCAACTGCATGCCAAAACGGTGTTGATCGGTTAACGGCATAAAAAACTCATGGGTTAGACTGAAAATAAAGTGTGGCTAATTATTAGTCAGCTAAGCATGACCCATGACAGTAGGCAAGGTTTGCAATGTACTGATTCGTTACATTGTCGTAATTGACGCATCAAATCTCGAATTCCGACTGCAAAGCGGCCCGTACGCAGTACAAAACGCCCTCGGGCACCCGGCCGGTAAACAGCGGCGCTATATCGGAAACAGGTGGTAATTCGCCTTCGCCGTCGAGAAACGCGTCCTGGATTTCACCGAGCAAGTCTTCCGGCAAGTCGAGGGCCTGCTCCAGTGACAGTTGCTGCTTGCCGATGGACTCGGCCAGCAAGGTGTAGACGTTCTTTTCCGAGCACTGCAACTGCCCCGCAATCTGGATCGGTGTCATACCGGCACGGGCCAGGCTGATCAGCTCGTGGCGGATATCGGCGACTTCCTTCGGCGCCTCGGCCTGGCCGCCAAGGACTTCCAGGAAGGCCTGGCCATAACGCTCCAGCTTGCGCGCGCCAACACCACTGACCCTGGCCATTTCGGCCATGGTGGTGGGCTGCTCGCGCAACATCTCCAGCAAGGTGGAGTCGGGGAAGATGACGTAAGGCGGCACGCTGTGCTCTTGCGCCAGCTTGCGGCGCAATGCACGCAGGGCTTCCCACTGTTCGCGTTCTTCGCCACGCACCAGTTGGCTGGCCTGGCTGGTGCTGTTGGACTTGGCAGTGGTCTGCGGCTTGAGGTCGCGGCGCAGCTCCAGGCTGACCTCGCCCTTGAGCAGTGGCCGGCAACTGTCGTTCAGGCGCAAGCCGCCATAGCCTTCGAGGTCGATATCCACCAGGCCACGGGCCACCATCTGGCGGAACAGCGAGCGCCATTCGCCTTCGGCACGCGCCTTGCCCACGCCATACACCGACAGGTGCTGGTGACCAAAGCTGCGGATTTTTTCGTTGTCCTTGCCCAGCAGCACATCGACCAGATGACCAACACCATAACGCTGGCCAGTACGGAAGATCGCCGATAGGCCCTGGCGCGCCGGCTCGGTGGCATCCCAGGTCTGCACGCCGTCCACGCAGTTATCGCAATGCCCGCACGGCTGGGGCATGTCTTCGTCGAAATACGCGAGCAGGGTCTGGCGACGGCAGCGGGTTTCTTCACACAGCGACAGCATGGCATCGAGCTTGTGCTGCTCCAGGCGCTTGTGGCGCTCATCGCCTTCGGAGTTCTGCAGCATCTGCTTGAGCATCACCACATCTTGCAGGCCGTAGACCATCCACGCGTCCGCCGGCAGGCCATCACGGCCGGCACGCCCGGTTTCCTGGTAGTACGCCTCAAGGGACTTGGGCAGGTCCATGTGAGCGACAAAGCGCACGTTGGACTTGTCGATGCCCATGCCAAACGCAATAGTCGCCACCATAATCAGGCCCTCCTCGTTGAGGAAGCGCTTCTGATGATAGGCCCGCAACTCGTTGGGCAGGCCGGCGTGATACGGCAATGCGGGATAGCCCTGCTCACAGAGGAACGCGGCCACTTCATCGACCTTCTTGCGCGACAGGCAGTAGACAATGCCGGCATCGCTGCGCCGCTCCGAAAGGAACGCCAGCAACTGCTTGCGCGGCTGCTCCTTGGGTACGATGCGATAAAAGATATTGGGACGGTCGAAGCTGGAGAGAAAACGCTCGGCATTCTGCAGGTGCAGGCGCTCGACGATTTCTTCGCGGGTGCGCTTGTCGGCCGTGGCAGTCAGGGCGATGCGCGGCACATTGGGGAACAGTTCGGCCAGTTGCCCCAGTTGCAGGTATTCACGCCGGAAATCGTGACCCCATTGGGACACGCAGTGGGCCTCGTCGATGGCGAACAGGGAGATTTCCAGGCTCTGCAAAAACGCCAGCATCCGCGGCTGCACCAGGCGCTCGGGCGCCAGGTAGAGCATCTTCACTTCACCACGGCGGATCCGCGCGGCCAGGTCGCGTTGCTGTTCGGCGCTCAGGGTCGAGTTCAATGCAGCGGCGGCGACACCCAGTTCTTCCAGGGTAGCCACTTGATCGTCCATCAGCGCGATCAACGGCGAGACCACCACTGCCAGCCCTTCGCGCAACAATGCAGGCACCTGGAAGCACAACGACTTGCCGCCACCGGTAGGCATCAGGACCAGCGCATCACCACCGCTGGCCACGCGCTCAATGATCGCACCCTGGCGGCCACGAAAGCTGTCGTAGCCGAAGATGTCCTTGAGGACGCGTTGAGCCTGTTCAAGCATGAAAAACTCCAAATTCCACCGAAATCCCTCTGTACAGGCTGGCTGAAAAAGCGCGCCCGGCCGGAAAATAATCCGTAAGCGAACTTTTCCCGCAACCACCTCCGGCCTGCAGGGGCATCACAAAACGCGGCAGTATACCCGAGCACTCTGCGGCAAAGGGCGCCACTGACGAATAGCGGCCCATCTGAAAACCTTGCAAATATGCAGTGCGGCTGGCCTGCACGCTCAAGAAAGCCTAGAATTCAGCATCGTTTATTCCCAAGGTAGTCTTTCAATGTCCTTCGCTGAGCAACTAAACCGCCTGCAAGCCTTCCTCGATGCCGATGAGCTGCATGACGAGGCGCTGGACTATGTGGCCGCCCACGGCTACCTGACCGCGCTGTCGATCTGCTCGGAGCCGGTACCTGATCGCGAATGGATCGACGCGCTGTTCGCCGAAGAACCTCATTACAAGGACGAGGCCCAGCGCACCGAAATCGAAGAAACCCTGGTCCAGCTCAAGGCCCACATCTCCCGCCAACTGGCGTCCGATGAAGAATTCGAGCTGCCATGCGACCTCGACCTCGGCGAGGAGCCGGATGACTCCGACCTGCGCGGCTGGTGCATCGGTTTCATGGAAGGCGTATTCCTGCGCGAAGCGGCCTGGTTCGAAACCGCCGAAGAAGAAGTCAGCGAAATGCTGCTGCCGATCATGGTCGGTTCCGGTCTGTTCGACGACCAACCTGAGTTCGCCGATATCGCCAGCGATGCCAACCTGATGGACGACATGATCGTACAGATCCCGGAAGCACTGACCGCCCTGTACCTGCTGTGCAACGCCCCCGACGAAAAACCGGCGATCCTCAAGCCTCGCCACCACTGAGTCCCCCGCCCGTGGCGCCCATGGGCAACCGTTCCCCGATTGTGCGCTACGCACTGCTGGCCATTGGCTGGTTGAGCGTCACACTCGGGGTGATCGGGATCTTCCTGCCGGTCTTGCCAACCACCCCCTTCCTGTTATTGGCTGCCGGCTGCTTTGCCCGCAGCTCACCGCGTTTCTACCACTGGCTGGTCAACCATCCGCGCCTGGGCCCCTGGATTCGGGATTATCTGGATGGCAACGGCATCCCGCTCAAGGGCAAGGTGTACGCCATCGGCCTGATGTGGTTGAGCATCGGTCTGTCCTGTTACCTGGTGCCATTGCCCTGGGCACGTGGATTCATGCTGACCAGTGCGGTGCTGGTGACAATCTACATCCTGCGCCAGAAAACCCTGCCGCCACGATTGTAGGCCCCCCCTACACGACCTTCGTCGACACTGACTAACCCCGAGCATCATGCGAGACTGTCGTCCCGGGCCTGGAAGCCTGGGTGTTCTTATGTCCGGAGTACTCATGACGCTGTCCAGCGGGCTGATCGCCGCCGTTGCCCTGGCCTATATGGCCATTATGTTTGCCATCGCCTTCTACGGTGACCGCCGCCACGCGCCGCTGCCGCCACGGGTGCGTGCGTGGGTGTATAGCCTCTCGCTGGCGGTGTACTGCACCAGTTGGACCTTCTTTGGCGCTGTGGGCCAGGCCGCAGAACAATTGTGGGCATTTTTACCGATCTACCTGGGCCCCGTACTGCTGCTGGTGCTGGCGCCCTGGGTCCTGCAAAAGATGATTCTGATCAGCAAGCAGGAAAACATTACCTCCATCGCTGACTTTATCGCTGCGCGCTATGGCAAATCCCAGTCCCTGGCGGTGGTGGTGGCGCTGATCTGCCTGGTCGGCGTGCTGCCTTATATTGCCCTGCAACTCAAAGGCATCGTGCTAGGGGTCAACCTGCTGATTGGCGCCGGCGCCGATGCCACCGGCACACGGGCCCAGGACACCGCCCTGATCGTGTCCCTGGTGCTGGCGCTGTTCACCATTGTGTTCGGCACCCGCAACCTCGACGCCACCGAGCACCACCGTGGCATGGTGCTGGCGATTGCCTTTGAATCCCTGGTCAAGCTGTTCGCATTTCTCGCCGTCGGCGCGTTTGTCACCTACGGCCTGTACGACGGTTTCAACGACCTGTTCAGCCAGGCGATGCTCGCGCCGAGGCTGGAGGAATACTGGAAAGAGACCGTCAACTGGCCGTCGATGGTGGTACAGACCGGCGTGGCGATGATGGCGATTATCTGCCTGCCCCGGCAGTTCCACGTCACCGTGGTGGAGAACATCGAGCCCCAGGACCTGCGCCTGGCCAAGTGGGTCTTCCCAGCCTACCTGGTGCTGGCCGCGCTGTTTGTGGTGCCGATTGCCCTGGGCGGCAAGATGCTGCTGCCAAGCTCAGTGCTGCCAGACTCCTACGTGATCAGCCTGCCCCTGGCCGAAGCCCATCCGGCCCTGGCGCTGCTGGCATTTATCGGCGGTGCTTCGGCAGCGACCGGTATGGTCATCGTCGCCAGTGTGGCGCTGTCGACCATGGTGTCCAACGATATGCTGCTGCCGTGGCTGCTGCGCCGCACCAACGCCGAGCGCCCATTCGAAGTCTTCCGCCACTGGATGCTCTCGGTGCGCCGGGTCAGCATCGTGATTATTCTGCTGTTGGCCTATGTCAGCTATCGCCTGCTCGGCTCCACTGCCAGCCTGGCGACCATCGGCCAGATCGCCTTTGCCGCCGTAACCCAACTGGCACCGGCGATGCTCGGCGCGCTGTACTGGAAGCAGGCCAACCGTCGCGGCGTGTTTGCCGGCCTGGCGGCGGGCACCTTCCTGTGGTTCTACACCCTGGTGTTGCCGATTGCCGCCCATAGCCTGGGCTGGTCACTGGATATCTTCCCGGGGCTGGCCTGGCTGCATGGCAACCCGCTGGGGCTGCCGATCACACCGCTGACCCAGGGCGTGGTGCTGTCCCTGGCCGGTAACTTCACCCTGTTTGCCTGGGTCTCGGTGCTGTCGCGCACACGGGTCTCGGAGCATTGGCAGGCCGGGCGGTTTATCGGCCAGGAAACCAGCCAGCGCGCCAGTGCGCGGTCCATGCTGTCGGTGCAGATCAATGACCTGTTGAGCCTGGCTGCGCGTTTTGTCGGCGAAGAACGGGCGCAGCAAAGCTTCATCCGTTTTGCCTACCGCCAAGGCAAAGGTTTTAACCCCAACCAGAATGCCGACAACGACTGGATTGCCCACACCGAGCGGCTGCTGGCGGGCGTACTGGGTGCCTCATCCACGCGGGCGGTGGTGAAAGCGGCGATTGAAGGCCGCGAAATGCAGCTGGAGGACGTAGTCCGTATCGCTGACGAAGCCTCCGAAGTGCTGCAGTTCAACCGAGCGCTGTTGCAAGGCGCAATCGAGAACATCACCCAAGGCATCAGCGTGGTGGATCAGTCCCTCAAGCTGGTGGCCTGGAACCGCCGCTACCTGGAGCTGTTCAACTACCCCGACGGCCTGATCAGCGTCGGCCGGCCGATTGCCGACATTATTCGCTACAACGCCGAGCGCGGGCTGTGCGGCCCGGGCGAAGCCGAAGTCCACGTGGCGCGGCGCCTGCACTGGATGCGCCAGGGCCGCGCGCATACCTCAGAACGGCTATTTCCCAACGGCCGGGTGATCGAACTGATCGGCAACCCGATGCCCGGTGGTGGGTTCGTCATGAGTTTCACCGACATCACCGCCTTCCGCGAGGCCGAACAGGCCCTGACCGAGGCCAATGAAGGCCTGGAACAGCGGGTCACCGAACGCACCCATGAACTGTCGCAACTCAATGTTGCCCTGACCGATGCCAAAGGCGTGGCCGAGTCGGCCAACCAGTCGAAAACCCGCTTCCTCGCCGCCGTCAGCCATGACCTGATGCAGCCCCTTAACGCGGCACGCCTGTTCTCCGCTGCCCTCTCCCACCAGAGCGAAGGCTTGTCCGGAGAGGCCCGGCAATTGGTGCAGCACCTGGACAGTTCGCTGCGCTCAGCCGAAGACCTGATCAGCGACTTGCTGGATATCTCGCGCCTGGAAAACGGCAAGATCAATCCCCAGCGCCAGCCGTTTGCCTTGAGTGAGTTGTTCGACGCACTGGGTGCGGAGTTCAAGGTGCTGGCCCAGGAGCAAGGCTTGCGCTTCCGCCTGCGTGGCAGCCGCTTGCGCGTCGACAGTGATATCAAGCTGCTGCGGCGGATTCTGCAGAATTTCCTGACCAACGCCTTCCGTTATGCCCACGGCCCGGTGCTGCTGGGTGTACGTCGGCGTCGCGGCGAACTGCGCCTGGAGGTGTGGGACCGTGGCCCGGGAATTCCGCTGGATAAACAGAAAGTGATCTTCGAAGAGTTCAAGCGCCTGGACAGCCACCAGACCCGTGCCGAGAAGGGTCTGGGGCTTGGCCTGGCCATCGCTGACGGGCTGTGCCGCGTACTCGGCCACCGCTTGCGCGTGCGCTCGTGGCCCGGCAAAGGCAGCGTGTTCAGCGTCAGCGTACCGCTGGCCAAGGCGCAGACCCACTTGCAGGTACAAGCCGCGCCGGACAAGGGCCTGCCACTGAGCGGCGCCCAGGTGCTGTGCGTGGACAATGAAGACAGCATCCTGATTGGCATGCGCAGCCTGTTGAGTCGCTGGGGCTGCCAGGTCTGGACCGCACGCGATCAGGCGCAATGCGCGGCGTTGCTGGCCGAAGGCATGCGCCCGCAACTGGCCCTGGTCGATTACCACCTGGACCATGGCGAGACGGGGACCGAGTTGATGGGCTGGCTGCGTGCACAACTGGCGGAGCCGATTCCGGGGGTGGTGATCAGCGCCGATGGCCGGCCGGAGATGGTGGCCGAGGTGCACGCAGCGGGGCTGGACTACCTGGCCAAGCCGGTGAAGCCGGCGGCGTTGCGGGCGCTGCTGAACCGGCATCTGCCTTTGTAACGTGTGGGAGCTGGCTTGCCCTAATGCCACACAAGCCTGCTCCCACATTGGGGTTCCGCGTTTAATCAGGGAGTTGGGCGACGCCATCTTCATCAGTCATCGCTTTTTCCAGCAGCTCGGACGGCAAGCCTTTGCTGGCACGCGCCCCCAGCAGCTTCAACTGCTCGACCCGGCTGACCAGATTTCCGCGACCATCTGTAAGTTTATTACGCGCTGCACTGTAAGCCTTATCCAACTGCTGCAATCGATTGCCCACTTCATCCAGATCCTGGATAAACAGCACGAACTTGTCGTACAGCCAGCCGGCGCGCTCGGCGATTTCCCGGGCGTTCTGGCTTTGCCGCTCCTGCTTCCACAGGCTGTCGATCACCCGCAGGGTCGCCAGCAAGGTGGTCGGGCTGACGATCACGATATGGCGGTCGAAGGCTTCCTGGAACAGGTTCGGCTCGGCCTGCAACGCGGCGGAAAACGCCGCCTCGATAGGCACGAACAACAACACGAAATCCAGGCTGTGCAAGCCTTCCAGCCGCTTGTAGTCCTTGCCGGCCAAGCCTTTGACATGGTTGCGCAGCGACAATACGTGCTGCTTGAGGGCAACCTGGCCGATCACCTCGTCATCGGCCGCCACGTACTGCTGATAGGCCGTCAGGCTGACCTTGGAGTCGACCACCACCTGCTTGTCGCCCGGCAACATGATCAGCACGTCCGGCTGGAAACGCTCGCCATCCGGGCCTTTGAGGCTGACTTGGGTCTGGTACTCGCGGCCTTTCTCCAGGCCCGCATGTTCCAGCACCCGCTCCAGAATCAACTCGCCCCAGTTACCCTGGGTCTTCTGCCCCTTGAGGGCGCGGGTGAGGTTAGTGGCTTCGTCCGACAGGCGCAGGTTCAATTGCTGCAGGCGCTCCAGCTCCTTGGCCAGGGAAAAACGCTCGCGCGCCTCGTTCTGATAGCTTTCTTCCACGCGTTTTTCGAACGACTGGATGCGCTCCTTCAACGGGTCGAGCAATTGCCCCAGGCGCTGCTGGCTGGTTTCGGCAAACCGCTGCTCGCGCTCGTCGAAGATTTTCCCCGCAAGCTCGGCGAACTGCGCGCGCAGTTCATCCCGCGAGCCTTGCAGGTCGTTGAGGCGCTGTTGATGACTGTCCTGCTGCTCGCGCAGTTCGGCGCGCAGGGAGGCCGACAAGGCGTCCAGGCGACGCAGTTCCCCTTCCTTGCCGGAGCGCTCGATGTTCCAGGCGTGGGCCGCATCACGTGCGTTATCGCGGTCGATCTGCAGCAACTCGACTTCCCGGCGCACCGCTGCCAGATCCGCCTGTTTCGCCGCATTGGCCTGGCTCAGGTCGCTGATTTCGTCACGACTGGCGTCCAGTTGCGCGGCCAGTCCTTCCTGGGCCATCTGCGCCGTAGCCAGGCGCTCCTCCAACAGCTCCCAACCGGCGCTGCGTGCATTCAGGCGGCGCTGGATCTGCCAGCACAGGACCAACAAAGGCAACGCCGCAGCGGCGAGACCCAGCGCAACACTGGTCCAGTCAAAAGCCATAGCCATTCCTGCCATTACGGTAAAAGAGGAAGGTTAACCAAGCAGGCGCTTCGTGGACAGCTCAGTCTTTGATCTGACCCAGTTCACGCTGGGCGCCCAGGTCGCCGGCACGGGCGGCCTGGCGCAGGAGGTCGTGGCCGATGCGACGATCCCTGGCATTGCCGCACTCGCGACACATCAACAGGCCCAGGCGGCTCTGTGCCACAACCACCCCTTCACGCGCCGGTTGCTTGAGCAGACGCCCGGCAAAATGCTTGATATTGGGGTTGTCGCCAATGCGCGGGCTATCCAGCAGCCACAGGGCAACCTTCAAGGAGAAACGCTTGGGTGCGGTAACACTCGGAGGGTTATCGGTAACAGAAGGTGATACGGAGCGAAACTTCATAAAGCACTGTAGGGCAGAACGGAAGGCGCGCCACTCTACTCCTTTTTTCGTACGCGTAAAGCTGAAAAAACCCTGCACGCCCGTTCTAGAGCAAGCGCTTGGGACAATCCACAGAAGCTGTGGATAACTCAGTGGACAACCGTGCTTTAACTCGCGCAAAGCCCCATGGAACGGGGGCCGCGCTTAAACTGACGATTTTTTCACCAATAAAAAAAAGCCAGGTTTTTCATTGACTTAAATTTTAGACGCAGGCATTCGTAAGCCAATCCTGCACGCTGCCATCCCGGTGACACACTGCGCAACCAATGTGCACAACTACCTGCCTGGCGGTTATATCCCCACCGTTTTGTGGCCCAACAGCACGGCAAAACGTTACGGGTGACATCTAAACGCCACTTTTCAAACGACCCTGGTCTCGCCACACTGTTGGCCCTACAGCAAGGAGGCGCCGCTTCATGAAAGGGATCCTGGTGTTCGCATTACTGCTACTCGCCGTTTGTGTGATGTCCCTGGGGATCAATGCCGCACTGCCCTCCCCTGACGGCGCGCTGTTTGCCATCGCAATCCTGTTGTCGGCGGCCTTCACGGCAATCAGCCTGTGCATCGAGTTGGGGGATGGGCGGATCAATGCCATGCAGGATGTAATGAGAGTCATAGAAACCGGCCAATCCCTACGCCTGACCCTGGCGGCCTACGCGCTGGGCTGTTCGTTGGCGGCGGCGGCAACAGTGCTGGTTTATCGCGCTCTGATGGGCGGCTGATTGAAGTATTTTTGCTAACACACTTGCTTTACCCGTTTCAAGCCATTACTATCTGCGGCGTTAGTACCAAGCTGAAAGTCAATTCTGGTCGAACAAATCCCCGCGACGTAGCTTCCCTAAAGAGAAGTTCTGTCAATCTTGATGGGATCGACCACCTCGATGGTTTCCAGGTATCACTTGCGACGACACTGCCTTTGAACAATGCAAAGGGTGTCGCGAAGTCTCCATACTCTGACCGAACCAACCTGCAGATTGATCAGGATCTTCACCCTGGGCCCAGAACCTTTGCCCCTGTTGTGTTGCCTGCCCTCCTAAGTACCTACCTGCCAGCCCAAGCGCGCCAAACTATTTAGCGCTTCAAACTGGCTGCTTTGTTCCAGTCGGGTTCTTCGCATGATCAATGGTGATCAGCGTCACTGGAACGTTTTAACGTTGCACGGTTCTTATCCGTGTCATTTGTAGGAACACCCATAATATGTCCACTCAAATCCATACTCAGGATGCCATTCGCACCCTCACCAATGCTTTTGCCCCAATGAACTGCCTGATCATGGCCGCTCGCAAAGGCTGCTTCAGCTTCACCCTGGTCAACGAACACGGCATCGCTCGTCACAGCGAACGCCTGTACCCCGATCAATACTCCAGCGCAGAGCCGCTGCAGGCCGTGATCGAGCGTACCCGTCAGGCCCTGGTTGCCTGATTGACCCGACGCTGAACATCGAAAACCCTGCCCACAAGGCAGGGTTTTTTATTGCCTGCGATTCGCGGTTTTTGCCGAGGTCCTTTAGGCCAAACAGATATAACGCTTATAACCACCAGCCAGAAATATTTTAAAAACAGTCCTTTACGTCGCGAATCTGACACTACACTTCAACTCAGGCGGCATGTTCCGCCTCCGGCGAGCCTGAGATCCGATCCACCGCTGCCAAGCCCCCCCCCTTCTCAGGCCTCGTCGACCATTTATAGGGTTTCGAGGGTTTTATGGGCATTGCCGCCAGCGAATTGTGTCGCTATGTGATCCGCCCCACGCTGATTTACCTGGGTCGCCACAGCCAGACCGCAGAAACCCTGCTGCTGGGGGTCGCCGCCAGCCAATCGGAACTGGGCTCGGCCTTGCACGACCGACGCGGCCACGGTTTGTATCGCATTACCGAAACCCGCCACAGAGCCCTGTGGGATGACTACCTGGCCCTCGACCCGGAACGTGCCAGCCTGGTGCGCGGCCTCGCCAGCCAGCATGCCTTCCTCAGCGGGCCGCAGTTGGAGCTGACCGTCAACCTGCGTTACGCCACCGCTATCGCCTGGTTGCTGGTGGAACAACACCGCCCCGAACTGCCTCGATCCGACGATGTGTTGGCCATGGCCCGTATCTGGAAAGAAATATTTCATCCTCAGGGCCGCCTGCGCGATTACACCCATGCCTGGCAAACCTGTGTATCACCCGTGAATCAGGTCGCCTGCTGATCGGGCACTTTGCAAGATTCGGCAAAATTCGGTAATTTTGGTCGGATTGTCCTACAAAACCGCTCTATCTCCTACATTACAGCCTATAGCGCTAAGTGAATTTTATTGTTACTTTCCGCAGCGGTGATCACCTAGGAGTTCTAATAATGAAAAAAGTAATGCTCAAGACCACACTTAGCCTCGCCGTTGCCATGGCCTCATCCCAACTGTTCGCAAGCGGCTTTGCCCTCAACGAACAAAGTGTCAGCGGGATGGGTACCGGTTTTGCGGGTCGTTCTTCTTCTGCCGATGATGCAAGTACTGTTTATGGCAACCCTGCCGGTATGGCTCGCCTGCAAGGCCAGCAAGTCACTGGCGGTGTTGCGGTGATTGACGCATCTACCGATATCAAAGATGTCAGCGGTCGTTCCCGCGGCACCAACAAAGGCGACATGGTCCCCTTCACGGCGGTACCGTTCGGTTTCTACACCAATAAACTCAATGACCAGTGGGCTGTCGGCTTTGGTGTGTATGCACCGTTCGGCCTGATTACCGACTACGAAAGCAAATATCAGGGCCGTGGCTTCGGCAGCAAGAGTGAAGTTCAAGTCATCACTTTCCAGCCGACTGTCAGCTACGCCTTCAACGATCGGGTTTCCGTCGGTTTTGGCCCAACTTTCAACCGCATTGCCGGCACCCTGGAATCTGAGCTGACCCTTAACCCGGCCGTTCCAGATACCAGGATCAAGATCAAGGGTGACGATACTGCCATTGGTTTCAACGCAGGCGTATTGGTCCAGGCGACCGACACCACCCGTGTTGGCCTGACGTACCACTCGAAGGTCAAGTACAAGCTTGAAGGCCACACCGAAGTCAACGCGCCTGCTGCGACCTCCGGCGCCCTGGCGACCGGTCGTTATGACGCTTCGCTGAAAATCGACACGCCTGAATCCTGGGATCTGTCGGTTACCCAGGACATGAACGATGCCTGGAAGCTGTATGCCGGTGCAACCTGGACGCGCTGGAGCCGTCTGAAGGACATCACCGTCAACAACAAAGGCGTGAGCACAGCCGGTGGCGGCCTCGCCCCTGGTCTTGTGGGCACCATCAAGGAAGACCAGAACTGGCACGACACCTGGGCTTATGCCGTGGGCACCTCGTACCAGTTGACCAAGCAGGTTGTATTGCGCACCGGCCTGACCTTCGACCAGTCGCCAACCAACAACACTGATCGTTCGCCACGTATCCCTACCGGCGACCGGACCATCTTCAGTGTTGGCCTGGGCTACGCGGTGATGGATAACATGACCATCGACCTGGCCTACTCCTACCTCAAGGAAGAAGAAGTCAGCGTCAACCGCTCCAACGCTCTGGCTAGCTACAACGCCAAGTACAAAAACAGCGCCAACGGTTTCGGCCTGGGCATGACGTACAAGTTCTGATTCAACGCTGCATGAAAAAGCCCCGCTCTCCTGCAAAGGAGGCGGGGCTTTTTAGTGGCTGATAGTCAGGGCTTGGAAGCCAGCGCCTGCTCCACAGCCTCGATCAGTTCCGGGCTGTCGGGTTTGGTCATACTGGAGAAGCTGGCAATCACCTTGCCCTGGCGATCCACCACGTACTTGTAGAAATTCCATTTCGGCGCGTTGCTCTGCTCGGCCAGCACCTTGAACAGATGCACGGCATCCGCGCCCCTGACTTTCTGTGGCTCGGTCATGGTGAAGGTCACGCCGTAGTTCACATAACAGACCTTGGCCGTCTCTTCGCCCGTCTTGGCTTCCTGCTTGAAGTCATCGGAAGGCACGCCAATCACTTCCAGGCCGTCGCCTTTGTAGCGCTGATACAGCGCCTCCAGGCCTTTGAACTGTGGGGCGAACCCACAAAAGCTGGCGGTGTTGACGATCACCAGAGGCTTGCCGGCAAAGCGCTGGCACAGGTCGATTGATTCCTTGGCGCGCAACTTCGGCAATTGGCCTTCGAGCAACGACGGGCAATCGGCGGCCATGGCCACACCGCCAAAAGCCACCATCAGGGCAGGTACTGCAAGCCAGCGCATCAACATGTTGGGTGTCCTTGGACAAAGTCAGACAAGCAACTTAACAGATCGCCATGCCCAGTTGCATCAACGCCAGCCCGCTGCGCTGCCAACCCCACCAGGCCAGCAGCAACAGCGTCAGCAGCCCCGCTGCGCCAATCCAGCCCCACGTCGAATTCATGCGACCCCCATCTGCGCCTGCAACCTTGCCACAGGCCGCTCACGCACTGGCCAGTTCAGGGCGGCCGCGACCAGGCTCAAGACGATCGCCACCTGCCAGATCAAATCGTAGTTGCCCGTTCGATCATAGACCACGCCCCCCAGCCAACCGCCGAGGAACGAACCCAACTGATGGAACAGGAACACAATCCCACCCAGCATCGACAGGTTTCTCACGCCAAACAAGGTTGCCACCGTACCGTTGGTCAGCGGTACCGTCGACAGCCACAAAAAGCCCATGGCCATGCCGAACAAGTAGGCACTGGTCTGCGTCACTGGCGCCCACAGAAACAGCACAATCACCACCGCCCGCAGCAAGTACAGTGCGGTGAGCAGACGCGGCTTGGACATCCGCCCGCCGAGCCAGCCTGCGGTGTAGGTACCGAAGATGTTGAACAGGCCGATCAGGGCCAGCACCGTGGTGCCAACGGTCGCCGGCAGATGCTGGTCTACCAGGTACGCCGGCAGGTGCACGCCGATAAAGACCACCTGGAATCCGCAGACAAAAAAGCCGAAGGCCAGCAACCAGAAACCGGAATGGGAACAGGCTTCATGCAGGGCCTCGCGCAAGGTTTGCTGGCCGGCCATCACTGGCAGCGGGCGGTCCTTGATCATCGTCACCAACGGCACGATCAACGCCACCAGCAGGCCCAGCACCAGCAAGGCGGCGGACCAGCCCAGCCAGCCAATCAGGCCCAGGGTGCCTGGCAACATGGCGAACTGGCCGAAAGAGCCGGCGGCACTGGCAATGCCCATGGCCATGCTGCGTTTTTCCGGGGCCACGGCACGCCCGACCACGCCAAGGATCACCGAGAACGAGGTGCCGGACAGGCCGATACCAATCAGCAAGCCCGCACTCAGGGACAGCGACCACGCCGAATCGGACAGGCCCATGAACACCAGGCCCAAGGCATACAGCACGCCACCGACCATCACCACTTTGGCCGCGCCAAACCGATCGGCCAGGGCCCCGGTAAACGGCTGTGCCAGGCCCCAGATCAGGTTTTGCAAGGCGATGGCAAAGGCAAAGGTTTCACGACCCCAACCGAACTCGCTGCTCATGGGCGACAGGAACAGGCCAAAGCCATGCCGCACACCCAGGGAAAGGGCCAGGATCAGCGCACTCCCGACAAGAATCCAGCCACTGGTACGCCACATCGAGGTCATTATTATTCTCCGCTTACGGGTATATACCCGCTTATAGTCGAACCTGCTCGCGTTTAAGCGAGTTCGTCCAGCAAGGCCAACAGGGTTTCGCGTTTTTGCGCCCCCAATTTATCGATCAACTTCTGCTGCGCCGCTTCCCAGGCCGGCAACGCCGCTGCCAGGCGCTCCTTACCCATGTTGGTCAACACCACCAGGCGATTGCGCAGATCATTACCTTCGACCAACCGCACCAGGCCTTCACCCTCCAGCACCCGCAAGTTACGCCCCAGGGTGCTGCGATCCAGGCCCATGGCATCGGCCAGGCTGGAAATGCTCGGCTGATCCAGGCGTTGCAGGTTACACAACAAGGAATACTGGGCGACGTTGATCCCGAAGCCATCGAGGGCGCCGTCATAGTGCCTGCTGACGCCACGGGCGGCACGACGCAGGTTGGTGCATAAACATTGGGAGGCAAGCATAGAACGTGTATATACCCGCGATTAAGGAAATGCAAGAAAGTGTTACAGGGCCAGGCCGATCAACACCGCCACTTCGAGCAGCTCCAGCAACGCGCCGGCCGTGTCGCCGGTGGTGCCGCCCAGCCGATTGATCATCACCTGGCGCAGCCCCATAAAGCAGATGGCTGCGAGCAGTACGGCGATCCCACCGCTGAAACCACCGATCAACACACAGGCCAGACCGGTAAGGATCAGTACTTGTTGCCCGACAATCCGCGGCAAATGGTCGGCCAACGACTGGCCCAGCCCCCCGGCGCGCACATAGCGAGTCGTGAGGAACAACGCCAGCAGCGAACCACGGCCGATCAAGGGCGCAAGAATCAATGCCGCGCCGTTGTGCTGCTCGATCAAGGCTACCAGGGCCGTGAACTTGAGCAGCAGCACCAAGCCAAGGGTGACCACGGCAATCGGGCCGCTGCGCGGGTCCTTCATGATGGTCAGGGTGCGCTCACGGTCGCCAAAGCCGCCCAGCCAGGCGTCGGCGCTGTCCGCCAGGCCATCCAGGTGCAGGCCGCCACTGAGCAGCACCCACGCCGTCAGCAGCAGCGCCGCGTGCAACAGCAACGGCGCGCCCATCAGTACGCTGTTCAAGCCCCACAGCAGTAGCCCGAACAGCAACCCTACCAGCGGATAAAACAGCAGCGAGCGCCCCAACTCCTGGGGTTGCGGCATGCCCGGCAGGCGAATCGGCAGGCTGCTGAGGAACTGCAAGGCGATCCAGAATGGCAGCATTCAGGCGCCCTCGCTCAATACGCCATCAGCCTCGACCCGCAGGCTGAACAGGCCACCGTGCCCCACCTCGACATTCAACAACTGCTCACGGGGCAAGCCACGGGCCTGGGCCAACAATAAACGCATGACACCACCATGGCTGATCAACAGCACCCGTTGCCCGGCATACCGCTGGTGCAGGCGTAGGACAGCGCCGCGCACGCGCAGGGAAAACGCTTCGACAGGCTCGCCATCTGGCGGCGTAAAGCTATACGGGTCAGCCCAGAACAGCCCCAGCGCCTCGGCGTCGGTTTCCATCAACTTCGCCGCGCTCTGCCCTTCCCAGGCACCGAAATGCAGCTCCTGCAGATCCGGCTCCAGGCTCACCGGCAAATCCAGCCGTGCGCCCAACGCTTCAGCGAAGCGCGCGCAGCGTTGCAGCGGCGAGCTGACCAGGCGATCCCACGGCCCTTGCGCCAGCACAGCCTGGCGCATCTGCTCCCAGCCGTTATCCGTCAGGGCATCATCCAGGCTGCCGCGCAAGCCGCCGCCCAGTTCGGTTTCGCCATGGCGCAGCAGGTCCAGGTGCAAGGTCATGCCGGGCGATCCGCCACAGCCGCCTCAGCAAACGTCGCCATCTGCCCGTGCAACGCACAGGCCAGGCGCAACAGCGGTACCGCCAACGCCGCACCACTGCCCTCGCCCAGACGCAGGCCCAGTTCCAACAGCGGCTCGGCGCCAAGGCTTTGCAGCACGTGGCGATGGCCCGGCTCAGCCCCGCGGTGGCCGAACAACAGCCATGGCCGGCAAGATGGATTCAGGCGTGTAGCGACCAGGGCCGCGACAGTGCAGATAAACCCATCGACCAGCACCACCACACCCGCCTGGGCGCAGGCCAGATAAGCCCCCACCAGGCTGGCGATCTCCAGGCCACCAAGATTGAACAGGGTCTGCAACGGGTCACCGCGCTGCCCGGCATGCAAGGCCAATGCGCGCTCGATCACCGCTACTTTATGGCTCACGCCCTGGGCATTCAGGCCGGTGCCCGGGCCGGTCAGGTCGCTGACCGGGCAATCGAGCAATGCACAGGCCAAAGCGCTGGCGGCGGTGGTGTTGCCGATGCCCATCTCGCCGCCAATAAACAGTTGCGCGCCAGCACTGATCGCCCGCTGCACGCTGTCACGCCCCGCCGCCAGGGCCAGACGGCCCTGCGCCTCGGTCATGGCCGCGCCCAGCACGAAGTTGGCCGTGCCTGGGGCGATATTCAGGTGACGCACGCCCGGCAGGTCCAGCGACGGTGTGACAGTGCCCAGATCCACCACTTCCAGACGTGCATCCAGTTGGCGCGCCAACACACTGATCGCCGCGCCGCCGCTGACGAAGTTGTGCAACATCTGCCCGGTGACTTCCTGGGGATAGGCCGAGACACCCTCTGCGACCACACCGTGATCACCGGCAAAGATGGCGATCCACACCTGCTCGACCGTCGGTTTGACCTGGCCCTGCAAGCCGGCCAGTTGCACCGCCAGCGCCTCCAGTTGCCCCAGGGAACCGGCGGGTTTGGTCAGTTGCTGCTGGCGGGCCAAGGCTTGTTCATGGGCCACGGCATCCAGCGCCTTGCAGGGTTCCAGCCACCAGGATTGGCTCATAACGCAGTACCTTTCAAAGTCAGGGGCAGGCCCGCAACGGTCAGCACCACACGCTGACACCGTTCGGCCAAGGCTTGATGCAGCCAACCGGCTTCATCCACATAACGGCGAGTCAATTCGCCCAGCGGCACGACACCCAGACCGGTCTCGTTGCTGACAAAAATGATTTCACCCGGCAGCGACGCCAGGCAGTCCAGCAGTTGTTCGCGCTCCATGCCCAGGCGCTGCGGATCGTCCAGCATCAGCAGGTTGGTGAGCCACAGGGTCAGGCAATCGACCAGCAGGCACTGGCCAGGGGCGGCGTGTTCGCGCAGGACCCGGGCCAGCTCAAGCGGTTCTTCGACCAGCCCCCAATGGCTCGGGCGACGCTCCCGGTGCAGGGCGACCCGCTGGTTCATTTCACCATCCAGGGGTTGGCTGGTGGCGATGTAGGTGACAGGCAGGGCGCTGTCGCTGGCGAGCTTTTCAGCCAGGCGACTCTTGCCGGAACGGGCACCGCCGAGGATCAATTGCAACATGGTCAATCCCTCAAATCCCACATAACTGGCGCAATAACCGGGTATCCAGATGCTGCTCCACCAGGTCCGCCAGACGCTCGATATCGCGCTCGCGCAAGCCGTGGTAATCGACTTCCTGCACATCCTGCAAACCGGCCCAGCGCAACAATGCACTGCACGCCGCTGGGGTTTCGAACAGACCGTGCAGATACGTGCCGAGGATTTGTCCGTCGTCACTCTGCGCGCCGTCACTGCGACCGTCATCCAATAGCACCGCCGGACGCTCCAGGGCCGTGCCACGGGTCACGCCCGCATGGATCTCATAACCACTGACCGGCGCCTCTTCCAGCGCCAGTCGGCCGCGCACATTGCGCAATTGCTTTTCGGCTTCCAGGGTGGTGCTGAAGGCCAGCAGGCCCAGGCCATCACTGGAGCCCTCGGGCCCTTCCAGGCCCAACGGGTCATGAACCTGCTCGCCGAGCATTTGCAGGCCACCGCAAATGCCCAGGACCTTGCCGCCATAGCGCAGGTGCCGGGCAATCGCGCTGTCCCAGCCGTTGGCGCGCAGGTAGGCCAAGTCGCTGCGCACGCTTTTCGAGCCGGGCAGGATAATCAGGTCTGCGGCAGGAATCGCCTGCCCCGGCCCGACAAATTGCAAGTCCACCTGGGGATGCAGGCGCAGCGGGTCGAAGTCGGTGTGATTGCTGATGCGCGGCAACACCGGCACCACCACCTTGAGCACCTGCGCCGCCTTGTCAGTCTGGCGCTGGTCGATGCCGTCCTCGGCCTCCAGGTGCAGGTCCATCACGTAGGGCAACACGCCGATTACCGGTTTGCCGGTGCGCGCCTCAAGCCAGTCGAGACCGGGTTGCAACAGCGCGATATCGCCGCGAAAGCGGTTGATCACAAAGCCCTTGACCCGCGCCTGCTCCGACGGCGACAGCAACTCCAACGTGCCCACCAGATGAGCGAACACCCCGCCGCGATTGATATCGGCAATCAGCAGCACCGGGCAATCCACCGCTTCGGCGAAGCCCATGTTGGCAATGTCATTGGCCCGCAGATTGATCTCGGCCGGCGAGCCCGCGCCTTCGACCATCACCACCGGGTAAGCGGCGCTCAAACGTGCATGGGAAGCGAGCACCGCTTGCATGGCGATGGCTTTGTAGTCGTGATAGGCCACGGCATTCATGCTGGTCACGGCACGGCCATGGATGATGACTTGTGAACCGGTGTCACTGTTGGGCTTGAGCAGCACCGGGTTCATATCAGTGTGCGGCGCCAGGTTGGCGGCCTGGGCCTGCACGGCCTGGGCGCGGCCAATCTCGCCACCTTCTGCCGTGACTGCGCTGTTGAGCGCCATGTTCTGCGGCTTGAAGGGCACCACGGGCACGCCCTGGCGCACCACCCAACGGCACAGCGCGGTCACCAGGGTGCTTTTGCCCGCATCGGAGGTGGTGCCTTGCACCATCAACGTACTCATGAGGCTTGCTTCCAGGCAGCCAGGGCTTGTTCAAGGCGCTGCCAATCGGCGTCAGTCCCGGGCAGGCCAAAACGCAGGCTGCTGTCGTGGACAAACAGGCGCAGCAGGATGCCGCGCTGGGCCATGAACTCATGCAACTGCTCGGCGCGATCGGCGATCAGCCACTGGAACAGCGCGCAGCCGCCCTGGGGGCGCAGGCCATACTGCTCCAGCAGGCTGAACAGCCGCTGGCTGGCTTCTTCGCAGCGCTGGCGCTGGTGGGTGTGGCCGGCGCTGTCGCGCAGGCAAACCTGGCCCAACTCCCGGGTCGGCCCGCTCACCGCCCATGGCCCGACCTGTTCGGCCAACAGCTTGAGCAGCTTGCGCTCGGCCAACACAAAGCCCAGGCGCACCCCCGCCAGGCCGAAAAACTTGCCGAACGAGCGCAACACAATCAACCCCACCTGATGGGCCTGGTTCGCCAGGCTCAACTGCGGGGTGTTGTCCATAAAGGCTTCATCCACCACCAGCCAGCCACCGCGCTGGGCCAGCCGTGCATGCCAGTCCAACAGGCGCTGGGGCGCAATACTCAAGCCCGTAGGGTTGTTGGGGTTGACCACCACCAACACGTCGAGGCTGTCGAGGAAGAAATCCACTTCCTGCTCCAGCACTTCGCGCACGATGTAACCGGCGCGACGCCAGGCTTCGGCATGCTCGGCATAGCACGGCGACAACACGCCGACCTTGCCCGCCCGACGCAAGCGCGGCAGCAACTGGATGGCCGCCTGGGAGCCCGGCACCGGCAACACCTGGGCTGCACCGTAGTAATCGCAGGCCGCCTGTTCCAGGCCGTCATCGGTTTCTGGCAAACGTGCCCAGGCCCGCAGTGAGATAGGCGGGATTGGCCAGGGCCAGGGCGCGAGGCCACTGGACAGGTCCAACCAGTCTTCCTGAGCGATGCCGTACTGCATCGCGGCTTTGCGCAGCCGCCCACCGTGTTCAAGCATAGAATTGCGCCCCTGCACACAGGATCAACACCCACAACCACACACCGCGCTGCACCAATTGCCAACCACGCTCGATGGAGTCGGCATCGGCCGGCGGCCCTTCGCCAAGGGGTGGACGCTGGTGCAACTCACCGTGATAAATCGCCGCCCCGCCCAACTCGACACCCAGCGCGCCAGCGCCCGCAGCCATCACCGGGCCGGCATTCGGGCTATCCCAGGTCGGGCCCTGGCGGCGCCAGCATTTGAGTGCCAGGCGTGTCTTGCCCAGCAGCGCGTAGGTCAGGGCGACCAGGCGCGCAGGAATGTAATTAAGCACGTCGTCAATCTTCGCCGCCGCCCAGCCGAAGCGTTCAAAGCGTTCGTTGCGATAGCCCCACATGGCATCCAGGGTATTGCTCAGACGGTACAGCACCACGCCGGGCACCCCGGCCACGACAAACCAGAACAGCGCGGCGAACACCGCGTCACTGCCGTTTTCCAGCACCGACTCAGTGGCGGCGCGCGCCACTTCAGTACTGTCCAGTTCGCTGGTCTGGCGGCTGACCAGGTAACTGACGCGCGTGCGCGCTTCGTCCAGGTCACCACTGCGCAGGGCCTGGGCCACCGGCAACACGTGTTCACACAGGCTGCGCATGCCCAGGGCCAGGTACAACGCGAGGATCTCGATTACCCAACCGAAGTAAGGCGCCCAGGACAACGCCGTGGCCAGCAACGTCAGCGGTATCACGGTGATAAACCAGGCGGTCACGCCATGGCTGCGCCAGCCACGCCCAGCGGAGTTGAAACGTTGCTCGATGCGCCCGGCAAAGTTGCCGAACGCCACCAGCGGATGCCAGCGCCTGGGTTCGCCCAGTAGCGCATCCAGCGCCACTGCAGCGACACTCAGCAAGGCCACACTCATTGATTCACTCCCCAATAATTCTCATACAGCATGTCACTCAGCGGACGCGGTTCGGTCCAGCCTTCGAGTTGCAACATCGGTGCCGGGTAGAACTGCGCTACCGGGCCCAGGCACAGCACGGCCAGTGGCTTGGCGCCGGGCGGCAGGCCCAGCAGGTCGGCCAGCTCCTGGGGTTCGAACAGCGACACCCAGCCCATGCCCAGGCCTTCGGCGCGGGAGGCCAGCCACAGATTCTGGATCGCGCAGGACAGCGAGGCCAGGTCCATTTCCGGCAAGGTGCGACGGCCAAAGATATGCCGCTCGCGATCATCCATCAGCGCCGCGACCAGCACCTCGGCGCAGTCGTTGATGCCTTCGACCTTGAGCTGCATGAAGTCGTCCGAGCGCTCGCCCAGGGCCGCCGCGGTGCGTATGCGCTCGGCTTCCACCAACTGCTGGATCTGGCCGCGCAGGGTGCGGTCGCTGATGCGGATAAAGCGCCAGGGCTGCATCAGGCCGACACTGGGGGCCTGGTGCGCAGCCTGCAGCAGGCGCTGGAGCAGTTCGGGGGCCACCGTGCCGCCGCTGAAGTGGCGCATGTCGCGGCGCTCGGCGATGGCGCGGTAGATGGCCTGGCGTTCAGCCTGGGGGAAGGCGTTGTCGGTCATGGCCCTATCGCGGGCAAGCCCGCTCCTACAGTTGCAATGCAATCGCCTGCGATGGAGGCCTCAGGGTCTGGCGCAAAAAGCGCAGCCACCGCAGCCGGGTTCGACGGGAAATAAAAGTGCACATAGGAGGCCGTCATCCGCCCCTGGCGATACACCGCCTCGGCACCGCGCCCGCCATTGGGGCTCAGGCCACGGGCAATCGGCTGCCATTGCGTGCTGGTCAGGGAATGATGATAGGTGTGGCCGCGCAGCACGCCTTCCGGCAATTCGACTGTTTGCAGGGCCAGGGCCGCCAGGCGTTTCTGCATGACTGCATCGCCCTGGAGCAACCCCAGCAGTTCAGCGCGGCACCCCTCGACATCGGTCAATGAGTCGAGCAGATAGAGCATGCCGCCGCATTCGGCCAGCAACGGCTTGCCGGCGGCGTGATGGGCACGGATCGCCTGCAACATCGCGGTGTTTTGCGACAACGCCTGGTGATGCAGTTCCGGGTAGCCACCCGGCAGATAGAGGCTGTCGGCGTCGGGTAACGCCTGGTCGTGGATCGGCGAGAAGAAGCGCAACTCAGCGCCCATCGCCCGCAGCACGTCGAGACTGGCACCATAGGTGAACGCGAAGGCTTCATCACGGGCCACGGCAATCCGCACCCCATCCAGCAAAGGTTCGGCCTCGATCAGCTCGGGGGCGGCGAACGCCACCGGTGGTGGCAGCGCTACCTCGCAACTGCTGGCCAGGGCCTCGGCGGCCGCATCCAGGCGCAGATCCAGATCATTCAACTCGCTGGCCTGCACCAGGCCCAGGTGGCGGCTGGGCAGCTCGATACCGGTCTCTCGGGACAACGCACCGTACCAGCGCAGGCCTTCGGTCAGGCTGCCTTCAAGCAATTGCGCGTGGCGCACGGTACCGACGCGGTTGGCCAATACCCCGGCGAACGGCAAGTCCACCTGATAACGCGCCAGCCCCAACGCCAGGGCGCCAAAGGTCTGGGCCATGGCGGTGCCGTCGATCACCGCCAGCACCGGCACACCAAAATGGCGGGCCAGGTCGGCGCTGGACGGCGTGCCGTCGAACAACCCCATCACGCCCTCGATCAGGATCAGGTCCGCCTCCCCCGCCGCTTCCCACAGCAGGCGGCGACTTTCCTGCTCGCCGACCATCCACATGTCCAATTGATAGACCGGCGCGCCGCTGGCGCGCTCATGAATCATCGGGTCGAGAAAGTCCGGGCCGCATTTGAATACCCGGACCTTACGCCCCAGGTTGCGGTGCAAACGGGCCAGGGCGGCGGTGACGGTGGTCTTGCCCTGGCCCGACGCCGGCGCGGCGATCAGGACGGCAGGGCAATGGCGCGGCTGATTCAAAGTTCGATGCCCTTCTGTGCCTTGATCCCGGCCTGGAACGCGTGCTTGAGCATGCCCATTTCGGTGACGGTGTCGGCCATTTCAATCAGTTCCGGCTTGGCGCCACGACCGGTGACCAGCACATGCTGCATCGGTGGGCGGGCTTGCAGGTCGCCCAGGACCTGGTCCAGGTCGAGATAACCATGCTTGAGTGCGATGTTCAGCTCATCCAGCACCACCAGGCCAATGGACGGATCCTGCAACATTTCCCGGGAGACTTTCCAGGCTGCTTCGGCGGCAGCGATATCGCGCTGGCGGTCCTGGGTTTCCCAGGTAAAGCCCTCGCCCATCACATGGAAACGTACCTGCTCGGGGAAACGCCGGAAGAACAGCTCTTCACCGGTGCTGTTACGGCCCTTGATGAACTGCACCACGCCGCATTGCATACCGTGCCCCATGGCACGGGCCAGCATGCCAAACGCCGAACTGCTCTTGCCTTTGCCATTGCCGGTCAATACCAGCAGCAATCCGCATTCATTCGGTGAATTGGCAATGCGCTCATCAATCACCGCTTTTTTGCGCAGCATGCGCGCCAGGTGGCGTTCGTCACGATCAGGGGAATCAGTCATGGCAGCTCTCCGTTGGGGCTGGACAAAAACGGCGGGCAGGAAAAGACAATCTACATGAAGCCAAGCATCGCCCACCGTGATGCTGTTGGATGAATCAGGCCGGTCTCCGGGCTCATGAGTGGTGCCCTGTTGAACAGGGCAGTCCGACGATGCGCCTTCCCATATCGCAGGCGATACAGTGGCAAAAGCAGCGTCTTGACTCATTTACCGTTGCGGGGGCAGCGCCGGGATCGTGGCCGCACTGTAGAAAAGTGCGCGCACTCACCGGCTTCCCTGTTTCACTCGGTCGACGCGCACGCCACAGAGCACCTGAAACAAGCGGCGAAGGTTAGTGGGTTGGGGGTACAGCGTCAATTAAAGCCGGCCACACACTTGAACCATCGCCACGCGCTGTACCTCTATGACTACAGGCATTGAGGAGAAAAACATGCACAAGACCCGACTCGCCCTACTGATCATGGTTGCAGGCGTACTCGCCGCCTGCGGGGAAAGCTCAACCTTGCAGGTCTCGGATGGCACCGGGCCTTCACCGAAACTGCCGGAACCGAACAAAACCCTGATCCCCACCGTCAACATCGCCCCGGCGGTTGGCTGGCCCGCAGGCGCCAAGCCAACCGCCGCAGCCGGCACCCAGGTCGCAGCCTTTGCAGAAGACCTGGATCACCCGCGCTGGCTGTATGTATTGCCCAATGGCGATGTACTGGTCGCCGAGACCAATGCACCGCCCAAGCCGGAGGATGGCAAGGGTATTCGCGGCTGGGTCATGGAGAAGGTCATGGGCCGCGCTGGCGCGGGTGTGCCCAGCCCGAACCGCATCACCCTGCTGCGCGATGCCGACCATGATGGCGTGGCAGAAACCCGCACGGTGTTCCTGGAAAACCTCAACTCGCCGTTTGGCATGACTCTGGTCGGCAACGATTTGTATGTCGCCGATTCGGACAAGCTACTGCGTTTTCCCTATCAACCAGGAGAAACCGCAATCAAGGCCCCAGGCACCAAGGTCGTGGACTTGCCGGGCGGCCCGCTCAACCACCACTGGACAAAAAATGTCATCGCCAGCAAAGACGGGAGCAAGTTGTATGTGAGCGTCGGCTCCAACAGCAACGTCGGCGAAAACGGCCTGGAGGCCGAACAGGGACGCGCCGCCATCTGGGAAGTCGACCGGGCCAGCGGCCAGCAGCGGATCTTCGCCTCCGGCCTGCGCAACCCCAATGGCATGGCCTGGGAGCCGCAAAGCGGCAAGCTGTGGACGGCGGTCAACGAGCGCGATGAAATCGGCAGCGACCTGGTGCCGGACTACATCACCTCGGTCAAGGATGGCGGCTTCTATGGCTGGCCGTTCAGCTACTACGGCCAGCATGTCGATGTGCGGGTCACACCACAGGACCCGGACCTGGTGGCCAAGGCGATTGCGCCAGACTATGCCGTCGGGCCGCATACCGCATCATTGGGCCTGACCTTCGCACAAGGCAACACGCTACCCGCGCAGTTCAGCAACGGCGCGTTCATCGGCCAGCATGGCTCGTGGAATCGCAAACCGCACAGTGGCTACAAGGTGATCTTTGTGCCATTCGAAGGCGGCAAGCCGAAGGGGCAACCGGTGGATGTGCTGACTGGGTTTCTCAACAGTGATGAGAAAGCCATGGGGCGGCCGGTGGGTGTGGTGATCGACCCGCAAGGTGGGTTGCTAGTGGCGGATGATGTGGGGAATAAGGTGTGGCGGGTGTGGGCCGCTAAATAGCAGGCCCCGACAACACCACAAAACCAATGTGGGAGCGGGCTTGCTCGCTCCCACATTTTTTTGATCGATGCAGGTCTTAAGGATTACGCGCCAGATGCTCGGCCGGCAGCACGCGCTTGGCGCTCAAATAGGCATTCTGCCAATAGGCCTTGGACAAGGTATCAAGCTTCACCGTGCCGCCGGTTTGTGGTGCATGGACGAAACGCCCTTCGCCCACATAGATGCCGGCATGGCTGACTTGCGAGCCGCCGCCCGTGGCAAAGAACAGCAGGTCGCCGGTTTGCAGCGCATCTTCACGCACGTCCTGGGCACGCATCACGATCAGCTCGCGAGTGGTGCGCGGCAGCGAGATGCCCGCCGCATCGCGGTAGACAAAACCAATCAGGCCACTGCAATCAAACCCTGAGTCCGGTGTATTGCCGCCCCAGCGATAAGGCGTGCCGACCAGGCCCAGGGCGCGAAACAGCACGTCTTCGGCAACCGGCGAAAAGTTCTGGGTGGTGTAGTTGAACACCGGCTTGGACTTGACGGCCACAGGCGCGGGTGGAGGACGACTTGCGCAGGCACTGAGCAGTGCGGCGCAAACGAGAAGAATTAGGCGGGCCGAGGTCGACATGGGCAGAACAATCCTGATCTGGATGCGGCTTTCGCTGCCGAACGCTGAAAACTAGACCGCGCAAGCAAAGCTTGCGCGGTCAGGTTCGCAACAATATCTCAGGATTCTAGCGCTTATGCGTCAAACTTCAAGTATCACTTTAACTTTACTTGCGAGCGGTAACGCTAGTAGGGGCCATGGCCAGGGCGCGCTTGGCTTCGATGAAGGTTTTGCTCCAGTAGCTGTCGCCCAATTTATCGACCCGTACCCCACCGCTGCGGCGGCTGCTGGAGTGGATGAACTGGTCATCACCCAGGTAGATACCGGCGTGGCTGACACGACCACGGCCATTGGTACTGAAGAAAAGCAGATCGCCAGGCTTGAGGTTGTTCCGTGCGACCAACGGTGCATCCACGTTGATCATTTCGCGAGTGGAACGCGGCAGGTTCATGCCAGCTTCTTCACGAAACAGGTAACCGATAAAGCCACTGCAGTCGAAACCGGCTTCAGAGGTACCGCCGAAACGGTAACGGGTACCGATCAGGGACATGCCGCGTTCGAGGATGCTATCAGCCAGCAAAGGCAGCTGATAAGGCTTGCTATCGGAGAGTTCGGCCAGTTCTTTTTCGGTTGCCACCTCTTCCTCATAAACAGAAGAAGACTGTGTTGCAACGAATTTGGCTTGGTGCTGTTGTTGTGGTTTTTGCTGCTCAGCCACTTGTTGAGGGTGGGTGGCGCAACCAAACAACAGGGTAACGAGTGCGAGAGGCACGAGGGGTGCGAAGCGATTTAGCATGGGCACGACCGTGGCTGATGTGTAAAGAAGCCGAGACTATGCCTTCTATGACATCGATTTGCAAATTCAATCGTGATCTATGTGACTTCTTGTTTGACCTATGTCATCTAAGCCCTTACACCCCATTTAAACCCTTTTGCGTGGCAAAACCGGCCAAAACGCAGGTTTTCTGGCGCCTGTAATTTGCCAGAGGCCCCGATTTCAAAGGGCTGGCTACCAGCCGAGGGTTTCTTTGAGGAAGGGAATGGTCAGCTTGCGCTGGGCCTGCAAGGAGGCCTGGTCGAGTTGTTCGAGCAAGTCGAACAGCGCGCTCATGCTGCGGGTACCACGGGTGAGGATGAAATGCCCGACTTCATCGGTCAAGTGCAAGCCACGGCGCGATGCTCGCAATTGCAAGGCGCGCAATTTGTCTTCGTCGGACAGTGGGCGCATCTGGAAAATCAGCGCCAGGGTCAGCCGCGACTTGAGGTCGGCCAGCTTGACCGGCAACTCCCGAGGCGAGGTTGATGCAGCAATCAGCAGGCGTCGGCCGCTGTCGCGCAGGCGGTTGAACAGATGGAACAGCGCCTCTTCCCAGTCCGCCCGACCGGCAACCGCTTGCAGGTCATCCAGGCACACCAGTTCGTATTGCTCAAGGTTGTCGAGGATACCGATGCCACGGTCCAGCAGTTCGGCCAATGGCAGGTAGACCGCCGGCTCGCCCATCTGCTCAAAGCGCAGGCAGGCAGCCTGCAACAGGTGGGTACGCCCCACGCCGTCCTTGCCCCAGAGGTAGATCAGGCTTTCCGTCCACCCGGCGTCGGCTTCGCAGAGCCGCTCGACATAGCCGAGTGCAGCGGCATTGGCGCCTGGGTAGTAATTGATGAAGGTAGCGTCGTCACGCAGACGCACACCTAGGGGCAGCTGAATCGGTTTCATGCTGACTGAACGGCTCCAATCGAACCGTTAGTGGCCTCTGTGAAAAGTTTGCAAAGTTTATACCCGTGACGCCGGGCGCACAATGCAACAGACCATAAGCAAAATCAAAGGTTTGCGTTAACTCATTGGATTTTTTGGAGATTGTTTGACGCGATGGCCAAATGCCAAGCCCCACAGACAACAAACCCGGCGTTTAGCCGGGTTTGTGTCGAGCCTTACAGCTGGGGGTCATCGGCGCCGGTATAGACGTCCGAATCCTTGTACACATCATGTACATGGCGCACCAACACCATGATCACTGCCGCCACCGGCAATGCCAGCAGGATGCCGGTAAAGCCGAACAGCTCGCCGCCAGCCAGGATCGCAAAGATCACAGCCACCGGATGTAGGCCAATACGGTCACCCACCAACAAAGGCGTCAGCACCATGCCTTCCAGGGCCTGACCGACCATGAATACCGCAACAATCCCCAGCATCGGGTACAAGTCGCCGCCAAACTGGAACAGGCCGGCCACCAGCGCTGCGCCAATACCGATGACGAAGCCCATGTACGGCACAATCGCCGCCAGGCCGGCAATCATGCCGATCAACAGGCCCAGCTCCAGGCCAATCGCCATCAGCCCGCCAGAATAGATAATGCCCAGCGCCACCATCACCAGCAATTGCCCACGGACAAAGGCGCCCAGCACCTCATGGCACTCTTCGGCCAGGGACACGATGCGTTCCTCGCTATCACGGGGCAGCAGGCTGCGGATCTTGGCGATCATGATGTCCCAGTCGCGCAGTAGGTAGAACGCCACCACCGGGATCAGCACGAGGTTGGTCAACCAGCCAATCAACGCCAGGCTCGACGCCGTGGCCTGACTGAGGATCACCCCGACAATATCGGTGGTCTGACCCATATGCTCGCTGATCGCAGCCTTGACCTTGTCGAACTTCCAGAAGCCATCGGCCAGGCCCAGCTTGGACTGCGCCCACGGCATCGCCGTGTGTTGCAGCCAGTCGAGCATCTGCGGCGCCAGTTCGTACAGGCGGATCAGTTGCTTGGCCAGCATCGGCACCAGCACCAACAGCAGCGCCATGACGATCAGGGTAAACAGCGCAAACACCGCCACCACGCCCCAGGTACGCGACAGGCCGGCCTTCTCCAGGCGATCCACTACCGGATCGAACAGATAGGCCAGCAGCAAGGCGACCAGGAACGGCGTCAGGATCGAATGCAGCAGGAACACAAAAACGCACAGCAGGACAATCCCGCCAAGCCACACCCAACGACGCGTATCCGCCATAAACCACTCCATCTTTCAGTTGCTTCTATATAAGGAAGATCATTTACCAACGAAAACGCAGTTGCGGCTCGGGCTCGGCCTGCGGCACGGGCGCAGGTTGTGCGCCTTCGGCCACGGGTTGCTGCACAGGGGGTGGCGCAAGCGCTTCACCCACTGGTACTTCCTGCAAATTCGCCAGGCTCAGTTGGCTGCGCAATTGCTCGCTGCTGCCATTGACCCGATAGACAATTCGGTCGCCATCCACCCGCTGCAACTGCGCACCAAACGGCTCCAGCAGATGGCCGAGGGCCGCGTAGCGCTCCAGGGTCATGCCTTGCACTTGCAGCAACTGCTCGCTGGAAACCCCGGCTTTTACGGCGAAACGCGGCGCAAGACGCTCACTGACCGCCAGCAGAACGGCATCGGCCAAGGCCGCAGTGTCCGCGCCTTGTACGGTGCCGCTCTCGGCCTTGTCGCCCAGCCACAGGCGCCATTTGGCTTGCCATTGGCCCGCCTCCTCACGGGCATGCACCGCCAGCAGCGCGTCGGCGCCGTAACGCTCGGAGGCCGAGCGCAGGGGCGCCGGATCTGCGCTTTCAAGATTAGGCGCGGTGGCAACGATCTGCTCATCGAGGTCGCCCAGCGGCAGGCGCAACGGCAAGCCACGGTGTTGCGCCGCACGACGCAGTGGCTCGGCAGCCGACTGGCCATCACCAACCAGGCTGCTGCCTTCAGTGGAATCGTTCAGCCACCAGCCGAGGATTGACGGGCGATTGCTGCCCCACAACGCCAGGCCGGCATCGCGCAACGCACGGTCGGTGCTGACCGGGTCAAAATCCACTTGCAGGCTTTCCGGTGGGCCGGCGTCGTAGCCGTACTGGCTGATGATCTGTTGCGGATCCTTGCGGATCGCCGCCAGGCCCGGGCCCTGGGCGGCCTTGGCGTCGCCGGTCAGGCGCATCACCAGGGTCTGCAAGGCGCGCTGGGTGGCTTGCTCGCGCTCCTGTGGCGCCTGGCTGCTGACCGGCTCCAGCACTTGATAGAGGCCATTGAGGGTTTCGGCATGACTCGCCAGGCTGACCAACGACAAACAGCCGACAAAAATGTATCTACTCAGACCCATGAAAAAAGATTCCCGAACGACAAAAAAGCGGCTGGAACAGACCGCGTGAAGAAGGTTAAGCAAGGCTGTGACCACAGCGACCGGCAAAACATTCACAAGGCCCCGGTAAGTTTTCGTACTGTCATAACGATAGCGGGTTAAAGGCTATACCTTAATACAGGCGATCGCGGTGCCGATTAAGGTTTTTTTAGCGCCATATGCCTCTGCCCGTCGGCCCGAGGATGGCCGCTGCCCCTCAAGCCTGATAAAATCGCGCGCCTTCGCAGACCGTCAACGGTTGGGCGTCCTGAAGTGTTCAACTTCCGTACCCCCACCGCATCGGTCGTTACCCCTGAATCCCCCCCTAAAGGCCTGGATCATGAGCAAGCAACCCTCCCTGAGCTACAAGGACGCCGGTGTAGACATCGACGCCGGTGAAGCATTGGTCGAACGCATCAAGAGCGTCGCCAAGCGCACTGCGCGCCCCGAAGTCATGGGCGGCCTGGGCGGTTTCGGCGCCCTCTGCGAGATCCCGGCCGGCTACAAGCAGCCTGTCCTGGTCTCCGGCACCGACGGCGTGGGCACCAAGCTGCGCCTGGCGCTGAACCTGAACAAGCATGACACCATCGGCATCGACCTGGTCGCCATGTGCGTCAACGACCTGGTGGTGTGCGGCGCCGAGCCGTTGTTTTTCCTCGACTACTACGCCACCGGCAAACTGAACGTGGAGACCGCGGCACAAGTGGTCACCGGTATCGGCGCTGGCTGCGAACTGTCGGGTTGCTCCCTGGTCGGCGGCGAAACCGCTGAAATGCCAGGCATGTACGAAGGCGAAGACTACGACCTGGCCGGCTTCTGCGTCGGCGTTGTAGAAAAAGCCGAGATCATCGACGGTTCCAAGGTTGCCGCTGGCGACGCCCTGCTGGCCCTGCCATCGTCCGGCCCGCATTCCAACGGCTACTCGCTGATCCGCAAGATCATCGAAGTGTCCGGCGCCGACATCGAGAACACCCAACTCGACGGCAAGCCTTTGACCGACCTGCTGATGGCCCCGACCCGCATCTACGTCAAGCCATTGCTCAAGCTGATCAAGGACACTGGCGCAGTCAAGGCCATGGCCCACATCACCGGTGGCGGCCTGCTGGACAACATCCCGCGCGTACTGCCAAAAGGCGCACAGGCCATTGTCGACGTGGCCAGCTGGCAGCGCCCGGCAGTCTTCGACTGGCTGCAAGAGAAAGGCAACGTCAACGAGACCGAGATGCACCGCGTGCTGAACTGCGGCGTGGGCATGGTCATCTGCGTGGCTCAAGAGCACGTGGAAACCGCGCTGAACGTACTGCGTGAAGCCGGCGAGCAGCCATGGGTGATCGGCCAGATCGCCACCGCTGCCGAAGGTGCTGCCCAGGTTGAACTGAAGAACCTCAAGGCTCACTGATGCCAGCAACCTGTGATGTCGTGGTGCTACTCTCCGGCACCGGCAGTAACTTGCAGGCCCTGATCGACAGCACGCGCGCCGGCGACAGCCCGGTGCGCATCGCTGCGGTGATCTCCAACCGCAGCGACGCCTACGGCCTGCAACGCGCCCAGGACGCGGGTATCGATACCCGCTCCCTGGATCACAAGGCGTTCGAAGGTCGCGAGGCCTTCGATGCAGCCTTGATCGAACTGATCGACGCCTTCAAGCCCAAGCTCGTGGTCCTCGCCGGCTTCATGCGCATTCTCAGCGCTGATTTCGTGCGTCATTACCAGGGGCGCCTGCTGAATATCCACCCTTCCCTGCTGCCCAAATACAAAGGGTTACACACCCACCAACGGGCCCTTGAGGCCGGCGATACGGAGCACGGCTGCAGCGTGCACTTTGTCACCGAGGAACTCGATGGCGGGCCACTGGTCGTACAGGCAGTAGTTCCGGTAGAGTCTGCGGACTCGGCGCAGAGCCTTGCGCAACGGGTTCACACCCAGGAACACAGGATTTACCCGCTGGCGGTTCGCTGGTTTGCCGAAAGACGCTTGGTGCTCGGTGAACAAGGTGCATTGTTGGACGGCCAGTTACTTGCGGCCAGCGGCCACTTGATTCGTACCTAGGAGATTTTATGCGTCGCGCCCTGCTCTTCGCTTTTGCTCTGCTTGCCCTGCCTACCGTGCACGCGGCAGATCTTCAGCCTTTCTCCGCCAGCTACACCGCCGACTGGAAGCAGTTGCCCATGAGCGGCCAGGCCTCCCGCAGCCTGGAAAGCACCGGCAACGGCGTCTGGAAGCTCAGTTTCAAGGCTTCGATGATGATCGCCAGCCTGACGGAAGAAAGCACCCTGACCCTGGACAAGGACACCCTGCTGCCCCAGTCCTACCACTTTGAACGCGGTGGCCTGGGCAAGGCCAAGAAGGCCGACCTGGACTTCGACTGGACCGCCAAGATGGTCACCGGCACTGATCGCGGCGACGCGGTCAAGATCCCGCTGAACCGTGGCATGGTCGATAAATCCACTTACCAGTTGGCCCTGCAACATGACGTGGCCGCTGGCAAGAAAACCATGAGCTACCAGGTGGTGGACGACGGCGAAGTCGAGACCTATGACTTCCGCGTACTGGGTACCGAGAAAGTCGATACCAAGGCCGGCAAGATCGACGCCATCAAGGTTGAGCGCGTGCGCGACCCGACGCAAAGCAAGCGCACCACCGTGATGTGGTTTGCCAAGGATTGGGACTACTTGCTGGTTCGCCTGCAACAAGTCGAAACCGACGGCAAGGAATACAACATCATGCTGTTGGACGGCACGGTCAATGGCAAGGTTGTGAAAGGCAGCTGATCGTTGGCTGATTGAAAGAGCCTCGCTGAACGCGGGGCTTTTTTTCGCCTGGCGTTTGTAGTGAGGCGACTAGTACAAGGCCAAAGCCTTACTCAAACATGAAACTTTTGTCATAAAACCCAGCCCCCTGCGACGTGATGTCGCGGTTTACGTGGCCTGGAGCATTGTTGCTTTTACTGCAATGAATTGTTGCACGCAAAGTCAGTTTACTTAGCAAGCTAACAAAATATATAACAAAAGCCTGCGACGCCTTGCCGCAGATCAACCAGAGACTGGAGCAAGCAGATGACTGTAAAAGTAACTGAACGCGACGATGCCCATATGTCCCATGAAGCCCTGGCCCACGGGATTCACATCTGGGATGTGCACCAACAAGACCTGCTGGTCGGCATGTTTCACAACGAGTGCGATGCTCATAATTATAAAAACGAGCTCGAAACCCTTGAGATGAGACGCCAGGCATCCAGCTCCTGAACAGCTGAAATCCTGTAGGAGCGAGCTTGCTCGCGAAAAACGCTAACGAAAACGCAGGCTACCTGGATAAACGCGTTGTCCTTGAGTTTCTCGCGAGCAAGCTCGCTCCTACAGTGAAGCCTTGTTACAGCCTTACCACATCAGATCGTCAGGGATCTGGTAGGCGGCGTATGGATCGTCCTCATCCGGCACTTGGGCCTCAGTGAGGATATTGAGCTGGACGATACGCTCAGGCGCGCGTTCCTGGATTTTCAGCGCAGCTTCGCGCGGGATCACTTCGTAACTACCGCCGTGATGGACAATCGCCAACGAGCCGTTACTCAGCTTGTTGCGCATCAAGGTATTGACCGACAGGCGTTTGACCTTCTTGTCATCGACGAAGTTGTAGTAGTCCTCGGTGGTCAACTTGGGCAGGCGCGAGGTCTCGATCAATTGCTTGACCTGCGCGGCACGGGCCTTGGCCTCGGCCTTTTCCTGCTGTTGACGGTTGAGTTCCTGGTCACGCTTGACCTTCTCGGCCTGCGCTTCCTGGGCCAGGCGTGCCTGGGTGTCGTCAGCCTCGGCCTGCCCCTTGTGGACCAGGCGCTGTTGTTTCTGCTTCTCTTTGCCGACCTGCTTGGCCTGCTTCTGGTTGACCAGACCTGCTTTAAGCAACTGGTCGCGAAGGGAAATGCTCATGGTGCTTACTCACTTAGGCAGCTATTCAACCGCAGCTGGACACATTCTTTTCCTGACGTTTGGCTTCGCCCCAGAGGGCGTCCAACTCTTCGAGGGTGCAATCTTCCATGGGACGGTGGGTGTCGCGCAATGCCTGTTCGATAAATCGGAATCGCCTTTCGAATTTGGCATTGGCACCGCGCAGGGCAGTTTCCGGGTCGACCTTGAGGTGCCGGGCCAGGTTGACCGCGGCAAACAGCAGGTCACCGACTTCATCGGCAATGGCTACTGGGTCGTTATCGGCCATGGCTTCGAGTACTTCATCGAGCTCTTCACGCACGTTATCCACCACGGGCAATGCCGCTGGCCAGTCGAAACCGACCTGGCTGGCGCGCTTTTGCAATTTGGCGGCACGGGACAGGGACGGCAAGGCACTGGGCACGTCATCGAGTAGGGACAGTTGCTCGGGGGCATCAGACTTTTCTGCGCGCTCCTCTGCCTTGATGGCTTCCCAGCGCTCCTTGACCTGCTCTTCGCTCAGCTTCGGGATATCCAGCGGCGCATACAGGTCGCCGCTAGGAAACACATGGGGATGCCGGCGAATCAGCTTGCGAGTGATGCTGTCGACAACCCCGGCGAATTCGAAGTGCCCTTCTTCCCGGGCCAGTTGGCTGTAATACACCACTTGGAACAACAGGTCGCCCAACTCGCCTTGCAGATGATCAAAATCCCCGCGCTCGATGGCATCGGCGACTTCGTAGGCTTCTTCCAGGGTGTGGGGCACGATGGTGGCGTAGGTTTGCTTGATGTCCCACGGGCAACCGTATTGCGGGTCGCGCAGGCGGTTCATCAGGTGTAGCAGGTCTTCAAGTGAATACATAGATCGCTCTATCCGCTCCCTGTAGGAGCGAGCTTGCTCGCGAGAAACTCAAGGACAACGCGTTTATCCAGATAGCCTGCGTTTTCGTTAACGTTTTTCGCGAGCAAGCTCGCTCCTACAGTCAAGCGCTCCGTCTCATGGCGTGCGGTTGCGCCGCGTCTCGATGATGTTCGGCAACTGGGAGATGCGCCCCAGCAGCCGCCCCAACGCGTCCAGCCCCGGAATCTCGATGGTCAGGGACATCAACGCCGTGTTGTCCTCCTTGTTCGAGCGGGTATTGACCGCCAGCACGTTGATCCGCTCGTTGAGCAGCACTTGCGAGACGTCGCGCAGCAACCCCGAACGGTCGTAGGCGCGGATGATGATGTCCACCGGATAGGTGAGCACCGGCACCGGCCCCCAACTGACCTGGATGATCCGCTCTGGCTCACGCCCGCCCAACTGCAGCACCGAGGCGCAGTCCTGGCGGTGAATGCTCACCCCACGGCCCTGGGTGATGTAGCCGACGATGGCATCGCCCGGCAACGGCTGGCAGCAGCCGGCCATCTGGGTCATCAGGTTGCCCACGCCCTGGATCTGGATATCGCCGCGCTTGCCCGGCTTGTAGCCGGTGGCCTTGCGTGGGATCAGTTCCAGTTGCTCGCTGCCACGCTCCGGCTCCACCAGTTGCTGGGCCAGGTTGACCAATTGCGCCAGGCGCAAGTCGCCGGCACCGAGAGCGGCGAACATGTCTTCGGCAATCTTCATGTTGGCTTTTTCGGCCAACTTGTCGAAATCCACCTGGGGCAGGCCCAGGCGACCCAGTTCACGTTCGAGCAGGGTCTTGCCGGCGGCGACGTTCTGGTCCCGCGCCTGCAGCTTGAACCAGTGGACAATCTTTGCCCGCGCCCGCGACGTGGTGATGTAGCCCAGGTTCGGGTTCAGCCAGTCACGGCTCGGCGTGCCGTGCTTGCTGGTGATGATCTCGACCTGTTCACCGGTCTGCAGGCTGTAGTTGAGCGGCACGATGCGCCCGTTGATCTTGGCGCCACGGCAGTTGTGGCCGATCTCGGTGTGTACGCGGTAGGCAAAGTCCAGCGGCGTCGCGCCCTTGGGCAAGTCGATGGCGTGGCCGTCGGGGGTGAAGATGTAGACCCGGTCGGGCTCGATATCCACCCGCAACTGTTCGGCCAGGCCGCCGATATCGCCCAATTCCTCGTGCCACTCCAGCACTTGGCGCAACCAGGAGATTTTCTCTTCGTACTGGTTGGAACCCGACTTGACGTCGGTGCCCTTGTAGCGCCAGTGCGCGCACACGCCCAGTTCCGCTTCTTCGTGCATGGCGTGGGTGCGGATCTGCACTTCCAGCACCTTGCCCTCGGGGCCGATCACCGCAGTGTGCAGCGAGCGGTAGCCGTTCTCCTTGGGGTTGGCGATGTAGTCGTCGAACTCTTTGGGGATATGCCGCCACAGCGTATGGACGATACCCAGCGCGGTGTAGCAGTCGCGCATTTCCGGCACCAGCACGCGTACGGCGCGTACGTCGTAGATCTGGCTGAAGGCCAGGCCCTTGCGCTGCATTTTGCGCCAGATCGAATAGATGTGCTTGGCCCGGCCGCTGATATCGGCCTCGACACCGGTGGCCTGCAACTCCGAGCGCAACTGGCCCATCACATCGCTGATGAAACGCTCACGGTCCAGCCGCCGCTCATGCAGCAGGGTCGCGATCTGTTTGTATTGATCAGGCTCCAGGTAGCGGAAGGACAAGTCCTCCAGCTCCCACTTGATATGACCGATCCCCAGGCGGTGAGCCAGGGGCGCGTAGATGTCGAAGACCTCACGGGCGACGCGGTTGCGCTTTTCGTCATCGGCGGTTTTCACCGCACGGATCGCGCAGGTGCGTTCCGCCAGTTTGATCAGCGCGACGCGTACGTCGTCGACCATCGCCACCAACATCTTGCGCAGGTTTTCCACCTGGCCCTGGGTGCCCAGCACCATCGACTGGCGCGGGCTGAGGCTGGCGCTGATCGCCGCCATGCGCAGCACGCCATCGATCAGTTTGGCCACCACCGCGCCGAAACGCTGGCTGACCAGCGGCAACGCAATGTGCCCTTCGCGCACACCGCGATAGAGCACCGCGGCGATCAGCGAATCCTGGTCCAGCTTGAGGTCGGCGAGGATCTCGGCGATTTCAAGCCCGGTACGAAAACTCGATGTTCCTTCGGCCCACAGGTTCTTGGCCGCATTGTCTTGCTGTTCTGCCTCGCGAGCGAACTCGCAGGCGGCTTTCAAGGCTTCACGGTCCAGTGCCGGATCGACACTGACGGCATGATCCAGCCATGCCTCGAGATTGATACTGCCGTCGGTGTTGATCGGCTGGTGTGCTCTCACCTGTACCATCTTGCTTACCTTCCCTACGACGCGCCTTGAGCGCGTCAAAATCGCTGACCCTTGTAACGCGAACTCCCTGGCAGGTCACAGGCCCTGGAGAACGCAGGCCAGTCGGACTAAGCGAGCATCCTAGCTCGCTTCAAATAACGCCATCGCCTCGACATGCGCCGTTTGCGGAAACATATCGAGGATCCCGGCACGTTTTAGCCGGTAGCCTTGCTTGACCAACTCGACAGTGTCCCGCGCCAGCGTGGCTGGGTTGCAGGACACATACACCAGGCGATCAGCCCCCAGAGTGGCGAGCTTGCGCACAACCTCCAGGGCACCATCGCGGGGTGGGTCCAAGAGTACCGCAGAAAAGCCTGCTTTGGCCCATTCGGCATCAGCCAACGGCTGGGACAAATCGGCCTGAAAAAACTGCACATTATGCAAATTATTACTGACGGCATTCGCGGCCGCGCGGTCCACCATGGTCTGCACGCCTTCTACCGCCACCACTTCACGCACGTTGCGAGCAAGGGGCAAGGCAAAGTTGCCCAGGCCACAGAACAGGTCCAGAACCCGTTCGTCGGGTTGCGGTGCCAGCCAGTCCAGCGCCTGGGCCACCATCGCCTCGTTGACCCCGGCATTGACCTGCACAAAATCCCCCGGCCGGTAAGCCAGCTCCAGGCCCCACTGCTCCAGATGATAGCCCAGCGCCTGCCCAGTCTCGAACGGCTGCGGCTCGCCTTCACCGTGCAGCCACAACTGCGCGTGATGGAATGCACAAAACTCTTGCAGCACCACCAGGTCAGCGTCCGACAGTGGCGCCATGTGCCGCAGCAACACGGCGATGGACGAGCCACTGAACAGCTCCACATGCCCCAGGGCCTGAGGTTTGCTCAGGCGCCGCAACATGTTGGGCAGACGCTGCATGATCGGTTGCAAGGCCTGTACCAGCACCGGGCAATCATCAATGGCAACGATGTCCTGGCTGGCCACGGCGCGAAAGCCAACGTCCAGGCGCTTGGCCTTGACGTCATAGCGCACGGCCACGCGGGCCCGGCGGCGATAGCCGAACTCGGGCCCGCTCAACGGCGCCGCCCACTCCTGGGGCTCGACCCCGGCAACACGGGACAGTTGCTCGGCGAGCATGCGCTGTTTCAGGGCAAGCTGTTCGTCATGGGGCAAATGTTGCAGGCTGCAACCGCCACAACGACCGGCCTGGGCACACGGTGCCGGACGGCGCAGTTCGCTGGCCTTGAACACCCGCTCGGTACGGGCCTCGACCACTTTGCCATGAGCCCCCAGCACCCGCGCCTCGACCTCTTCGCCGGCCAGTGCACCCACGACAAACCAGGTGCGGCCCTCGAAAAACACGATCCCCCGGCCATCGTTGGCCAGGCGCTCGATGGTCAGGCGCTGTTTTTTGCCGACCGGGATTTGTGGCGCTCGATTACCGCCCGTTGGCTGGAAACGCAGGCCTCGCTCTTGCTTGGCCATCAGTTGGGCGCGTCGAAAATGCCGGTCGACAGGTAGCGGTCGCCTCGGTCACAGATGATCGCGACGATCACCGCGTTTTCCAGTTCTGCGGACAAGCGCAACATGCCGGCCACTGCCCCCCCGGAGGACACGCCGCAGAAGATGCCTTCTTCACGGGCCAGGCGACGGGTGGTGTCTTCGGCTTCACGCTGGGCCATGTCGATGATGCGGTCGACGCGGGCGGCGTTGTAGATCTTTGGCAGATACTCTTCGGGCCAGCGGCGGATCCCCGGGATCGCCGCGCCTTCCATCGGTTGCAGGCCAACGATCTGGATCGCCGGATTCTGCTCCTTGAGGTAGCGCGAGTTGCCCATGATGGTGCCGGTGGTGCCCATGGAGCTGACGAAATGGGTGATGGTGCCCTGGGTCTGGCGCCAGATTTCCGGGCCGGTGCTGGTGTAGTGCGCCTCGGGGTTGTCACCGTTGGCGAACTGGTCCAGGACCTGGCCACGGCCTTCGGCGGCCATGCGCTCGGCGAGATCACGCGCGCCTTCCATGCCTTCTTCCGGAGTGACCAGCAGCAGTTCGGCACCATAGGCGGTCATCGCCGCCTTGCGCTCGGCGCTGCCGTTGTCGGGCATGATCAGGATCATCTTGTAGCCCTTGATCGCCGCGGCCATGGCCAGGGCAATCCCGGTATTGCCGGAGGTGGCTTCGATCAGGGTGTCGCCGGGCTTGATCTGCCCACGCAACTCGGCGCGGGTGATCATCGACAACGCCGGGCGGTCCTTGACCGAACCTGCCGGGTTATTACCCTCAAGCTTGAGCAACAAGGTATTGCTGGTGTTACCCGCCATGCGCTGCAAGCGGACCAGAGGGGTGTTGCCGACGCAATCGGCGATGGTTGGGTACTGCAAGGTCATGGCGTATTCGCAATCCAGACTGCGGGGGCGCCTATCATACCGGCAAACGCTGGCAGGCCATATCACGCAATTCGCGGTGCTTATAGCTGCGAGTTATAAGCCACAAGCTGCAAGCGTGGCGCTAACAGCTTGCAGCTTGTCACTGTCTTCAGACCGTATCGACCTTCAATGAATGGTCATTCAACATCCCATTGATGATCGTCGCCGTATCCGCACCGCTCGCAATCAAGCCTCCGGCCCCCGGCGTCACGCCGTATTGGGTCGCCAGGTTGACGCCGGCCAGGTCGATGGTCTGGGTCGGCGTGGCACCTGCAACGGCGCTGATATCAATGGTGGTCGTACCACTCACCACCTTGAAGTGCAGGTAGTCATCCAGGGACGCCGTCGTCGCGTTCTCTCCTTGCAACAGTTGTGACAAGTCCAGTTTGTCGGTGCCCACGGCAAAGTCGGTGATGACGTCGTGCCCACTACCGCCTGCCAGGTATTGGAAGGTATCGGCACCCGCGCCGCCGGTCAGGGTGTTGTTGCCCGGACCACCAATCAGGATGTCATCACCGCCCTCGCCCTTGAGGGTGTCATTGCCCAGTCCGCCCGAGATCAGGTTGTTGTTGCCGTTGCCGGTGAGGAAGTCGTTGAAGTTGGAGCCGATCAGGTTCTCCAGGGCCGTCAATGTATCGGTCCCGGCCCCACCTGTGATTTGCCCCCCTGCCAAGCCAAGGTTGACGGTCACCCCTGACGTGGCATTGGCGTAACTCAGTGTATCGATGCCTGCTCCGCCATCGAGCAGGTCGTTGCCGATGCCGCTGAACAACAGGTCATTGCCGTTGCCGCCATGCATCTCGTTGTTGCCGTTGCCAGCGCTCAGTACATCGTTGCCATCGCCGCCATTGAGGATATTGTTGCCGGGGCCGGCCATGATGATGTCATCCCCGCTGGTACCGGTGAGGGTGCCGCCGGCCTGGTAGGTGATGTCTACGGCGGCGCTGTCACTGCCGCCGTGGTTATCACTGACCGAATAATTACCGTGGTAGTCCGGCGTGTAGTCCTGAGCGCCGGCATAGTTGATGGTCATGTCCAACTCGTAGTTTTCTGCGCCATTGGCGTTGCCGCCTGATGGATTGGTGGTGTTGGCAATGTGAATCTCATAGGTAGCGTTCGCTAACGCAGTCAGCGTCGTGCCATCTGCGAGGGGGAGCTCGCTGCCCCCATTGATCGAATAGGTCATGAGGACGTTACCGAACGGCCGATTGTGATCCAGGTTAAGGGTTTCCCCCGCCTTGAGGCTGACCGTTATGCGATCGTCGGCCGTACTGCCGCTGACATTGCCGAGACTGCCAGTGATCACAAGGACTGCGGTCATGGCCCCGATATCGGCAAACGAGGTGCGTACATCCGCCAGGGTTGTGCCGCTGAGCGTTCTGGCTCCCGTCCCGGTAAAAGCCGCACCCTTGGCCACCCAGCCGGTTGGAAAACTGGTAGGGATAGCCGTCAGGTTGTCATGGTTGGCATCGCTGTCATTGGCCAGCAGCAACTGCGCAGGCACCACGATATTGCTCGACAGGATATTGGTGATCACATGGTCATCACCGGCCACCGGCGCCGCGTTCGGGTTGACCTTGACCACCAGGCTGGAAGTCGCGAGATCGCCGTCGTTATCACTGATGGTGACCCCGAAGTTCTCGGTAATCAGCGCGTCCGTCAGCTTCGGCGGCGTGTAGCGGAACTCGCCGTTGTCCATGTCTACCACCAGCGTGCCACCCTGGCTGGTGGTGATGCTGATGCTGTTGCTCACTGTATCGAACGTGCCCTGGCCACCCGGCAGGTTGGCGCTCATCGAACCTCCTGCCGCCGGGTTGTAGGTGTAGGTAATGCCATCCACCGTAAGGGACTTGATAAAACCACCATCGGCGCCAAACGTCCCGTCGGTCATCAGGCTACCCGTCACCGGAGCGCCTTGTATCGTGCCGGCCAGCACCGCGTCCAGGCCCGCCAGGTTGGCCACTACCACCGCGTTGGTATTGGTGTGGGTGCTGCCGTCGTAGGCCACCGGGTCCAGGTAAATACTGTTGACCCCTGCCCCCAGGCCAATGGCATAGGCCTTGATGCCGTTGGCGTCGAGGAATGCCCTCCATACCCCTTCTTCGGTGACATCAATACCATCGCCGTATTCCGGGTTGACCGCGTTGCCGGGGTTGTTCGGGTTATTGGTATTGGACGTGGTGGGGTTACCGTCCGAGAAGAAATACGCCACGTTCTGCGCGCCGTCCAGCTTGCCGGCGGTGCCATAGGCGGTCTGCGCGGTGCCCAGGGCCGAATCGTAGTTGGTGCCGTTGAAGGCCGTGAGGCCGTTGACCAGGGTCTTGGCCGTGGCAACGCTGACCCACTGGCTGCTCAACTGTTGAGAGCTGTCGTTGAAGGTCACGATCTGCACCTTCACATCGCCCATCTCGTCATAGCGGTTGAGCAACTCGGTGATGGATGCCTTGGCCAGGTCCAGCCGCGTACCGCCGGCCCCCGATGCATCGTTCATGCTGCCGGAGATATCGATGATCAGCAGCAGGTTGGAGTCCACCTCGGTTGCCGTGACCATGCGCTCACTGGACACGGCATTGGGCACGTCGTCGATGATATTGATATCGATCACACCCGTTGCGGTGCTGGTGTCATTGTCGCTGGCCGTGACGGTGACCTGCTCGACGAGGCTGTTGGTTCCGGCCCCCGTGGCATGGGCCTCGTTGTCGAGCAAGGTGTAGCGATAGCTGACCACCCCCGTGGTGGCGTTGTAGCCCGTCACGGTAAAGGTGTTGCCCAGGCCTGTGGCCTCAGATTGCGGGAAGGTTGCGGTGACACCGTTGGTGACCACACTGATGCCGCCCACTGTCAGGTTTTTCAAGCCATCCAGGGCAGTGACCGTGAAGGTGCCGGTCTGGGTCAGTGCGGGACTGTTCGGGCTGGTGCCGTCGAACAGGTTTTTTTCGTAGACGGTCAACTCGCCGCCGTTCAATTGAAGACCGGTGAGTACAACAGGATCGTTGTTGTTATGTACCTGCAGGACCAGGTTGGCGGGGCTGGTATCACCGTCGCTATCGTTGAGTTGATAGGTGAAGGTTTCAGTCCCATTGCCACCACCGTTCAGGGCCAGGAATTGCGTATCGGTCTTGTCCAGGGTGTAGGTGTAGCTGCCATCGGCCAGCAAATTCAGGGTGCCGTAGGTGCCGACGATGGTTGCGGGCGTCACCGGACCTGTAGGGATGCGGTCAGCGCCCTGCACATCGTTGCCCAGCACGCTGCCGGTCAGGATCAGTTGGCTTTCCGACGCAACCTGTCCATTGGTGTCGTCGTTGGCCTTTGGCACATCGTCAACTACGTTCACATCCAGCGAACCGGTGGCGCTGCTGTTGTTGCTGTCGGTCGCGGTTACCGTGAACGACTCGCTGATGCTGTTGGCATTGGCGCCGGTTGGGTGGGTGTCGGTGCCGTTGAGGGTGTAGCTGTAGCTGATCACGCCGGTGGTGGCGTTGTAGTTGGTGATGGTCAGGGTGTTGCCAAAACCGGTGGGTTGCGATTGCGGGAACGTCGCGGCGATGCCGTTGCTGACAACGCTGATACCACCCACGGTGAGGTTTTTCAGGCCGTCCAACGCCGTCACGGTGAAGGTGCCAGATTGAGTCAACGCAGAGCCATCATTGGCACTGCCCAGCGGCAGGTTTTTCTCGTAGACGGTGACCTCACCGCCATTCACCTCAAGGCCAGTCAACACCACCGGATCGTCGTTGTTATGCACCTGCAAGACGAGATTGGCCGGGCTGGTATCGCCATCGGCATCCGTCAACGTATAGGTGAAGGTTTCAGTCCCATTGCCACCACCGTTCAGGGCCAGGAATTGTGTATCGGTCTTGTCCAGGGTGTAGGTGTAGCTGCCATCAGCCAGCAAGTTCAAGGTGCCGTAGGTGCCGATGATGGTTGCGGGTGTCACCGGGCCAGTAGGGATGCGGTCAGCGCCTTGGACATCGTTGCCCAGCACGCTGCCGGTCAGGATCAGTTGGCTTTCAGAAGCCACTTGTTCATTGCTGTCATCGGCCGCCGTCGGCACATCGTCCACCACGTTGACATCCAACGAACCCGTGGCGCTGCTGTTGTTGCTGTCAGTGGCAGTGACCGTAAACGACTCGCTGACGCTGTTGGCGTCAGCGCCGGTTGGGTGGGTGTCGGTGCCGTTGAGGGTGTAGCTGTAGCTGATCACGCCAGTGATGGCGTCGTAGTTGGTGATGGTCAGGGTATTACCAAAACCGGTGGGTTCCGATTGCGGGAAAGTCGCTGTGACGCCGTTACTGACAACGCTGATACCGCCCACGGTAAGGTTTTTCAAACCATCCAGCGCCGTCACGGTGAAGGTCCCGGATTGGGTCAACGCAGAGCCATCATTGGCGCTGCCCAGCGGCAGGTTTTTCTCATAGACGGTGACTTCGCCGCCATTCACCTCAAGACCGGTCAACACCACCGGATCATCGTTGTTATGCACCTGCAAGACGAGATTGGCCGGGCTGGTATCACCGTCGGCGTCCGTCAACGTGTAGGTGAAGGTTTCCGTCCCATTGCCGCCGCCGTTCAAAGCGAGGAACTGCGTATCGGTCTTGTCCAGGGTGTAGGTGTAGCTGCCATCGGCCAGCAAGTTCAAGGTGCCGTAAGTGCCGATGATGGTTGCGGGTGTCACCGGGCCAGTAGGGATGCGGTCGGCGCCTTGGACATCGTTGCCCAGCACGCTGCCGGTCAGGATCAGTTGGCTTTCAGAAGCCACTTGTTCATTGCTGTCATCGGCCGCCGTCGGCACATCGTCCACCACGTTGACATCCAACGAACCCGTGGCGCTGCTGTTGTTGCTGTCAGTGGCAGTGACCGTAAACGACTCGCTGACGCTGTTGGCGTCAGCGCCGGTTGGGTGGGTGTCGGTGCCGTTGAGGGTGTAGCTGTAGCTGATCACGCCAGTGATGGCGTCGTAGTTGGTGATGGTCAGGGTATTACCAAAACCGGTGGGTTCCGATTGCGGGAAAGTCGCTGTGACGCCGTTACTGACAACGCTGATACCGCCCACGGTAAGGTTTTTCAAACCATCCAGCGCCGTCACGGTGAAGGTCCCGGATTGGGTCAACGCAGAGCCATCATTGGCGCTGCCCAGCGGCAGGTTTTTCTCATAGACGGTGACTTCGCCGCCATTCACCTCAAGACCGGTCAACACCACCGGATCATCGTTGTTATGCACCTGCAAGACGAGATTGGCCGGGCTGGTATCACCGTCGGC